>JBBRLF010000521.1:0-1116 GCA_038231515.1 candidate division WWE3 bacterium | reverse complement strand
TGCCGCAGGCGGCGGCTTCGAGAAACACGATTCCAAATCCCTCGACGTTCGGGGCGGCTTCATCTAGACGCGAAGGCATGACGAAGCAGTCGGCCAGATTATAATAGTCGCGAAGCTCGTCAAAGGGCACAGCCCCGGTAAAGACGACGTGCTCGCGTACGCGGTAGTGCAGGGCTAACGCTTCCAGGCGTTGGCGGTCGCCACCTTCGCCGCAAACGAGGTAGCTGGTGTTGGGATGTTTTTCGACGACCAGACGCAGGGCCGCAATGGTGCGGTCCACGCCTTTGTAGTCGTCCAATCGACAGACGGTGACCAGCACGCGTTTACCCTGCAGCTTGTATCGCTCGACCAGCTCAGCGCGGGGTGGCTCGGGGTAAAAGGCCTTGCCATCAACGCCGTTGAAGACGACTTCAATTTTGTCGCGGGCAACGCCACATTCCCGCTCAATAAGTCCGGCCGTAAAGCTGCTCACTGCAAAAACGGCTTCAGCCCCTTGAAAGATGTTTCGTTTGAGTGGCGCAAACTTATGGCGCAGCCGCTTATAGGGCGTGCGATCGGTTTCCATGATCTCGTTACCGTGGGCAAACGTGAAGTAAGGCACGCGCAGCGCCGCGCGTACGGGCGTGGCCAGGTAAGAGGCCGCAGCACACGGCAGCCAGTGAAAGTTAAGAATGGCCTGGGGACGCCACGATACTGCTTGAGTCGAAATTCCGCGTGCAAGCGATGGCACTGCGAGCGACGCGCTGGCATTGAGTGCCAGGCGATGCGTTTCGAACAACCCATGGCAGTCGAACTCACCAGCCCCGGGTACTTTGCGACTCAAGCAGCGCAGCTCGACGTCGGGCAGGCGGCTTAGCGCCTCCATCGTCTTGAACGCGCAGGTGGCCACACCGCCAAGGCTTGGCCGGTAATCATAGGCTGTGGCCAGAATTCGGGTTTTCTTTTCCTGGCTCATGGCTTGCCTTCGAGCAGGGGAGTGAAGAGCTCGATATATTCCCGGGCTACCGCATCCCAGCTGCGGCCTACCGCCACAGCGCGTGCGCCACGACCAAGCTTGGCGCGTAGTTTGGCATCATCAAGCAGACGCTCCAGTTTTATTGCGATCTCAGTTGAGTC
>JBBRLF010000520.1:0-1295 GCA_038231515.1 candidate division WWE3 bacterium | reverse complement strand
GGACAGCCGGCCCAGTGCACAGGGATAATCACCTTGGTGCGGGGCGTGACGGCCTTTTCGATCTTATCGATGTCGAGGACATAACGTTCGTCGCTGTCGACGAAAACAGGCTTCGCCCCAACCGCAACCGCGGCCGCGGCCGTGGCGTAGAACGTATTTGCGGCGGTAATCACCTCGTCGCCGGGGCCGACGCCCAGACTGCGCAGGGACAAAATCAGCGCATCGGTACCCGTGTTGGTACTGATGGCATGCTTCACCCCGACGTATTTCGCGAAATCGCGTTCAAACGAATCAACCCAGGGCCCGAGCGTAAACTCGCCGGCTTTGACCAGCTCGCGGATCTCAGGAAAATAGCTCTCGAAGTCGGCGAACTGCTCGTCCAGGTAGGCGTATTTAACCTTCATAAGCTACTCCTTTAGTTCGAGTAAAATTTGGCAATCAGCTCGCCCACGCGATTCTGCTGAATTTCAGTCATCCCGATAAACAACGGCAAGCTCAGAATACGATTGCTCATCCGGGCAGTAACCGGCAAATCCTCGTCGGTGTACTCCAGATAGGCTGCCGCCTTCTGGCGGTGTAGCGGAAACGGATAATGTACTCGCGCTTCAACCCCGTTTTCGTTCAAATACTTTTCGAGCTCGTCACGACGGTCTGCCTGAATGACATAGGTCTGATACACGCAGTATTCGCCCGGTCCCTCGACAGGTACCTTTACATATGGATTGAGCAGCTCGTGGTAACGGAAAGCAAGACGGCGTTTCTCATCGGTATACTGCTGAAGTTTTCTCAATTGCACGCGCAGCATCGCGGCCTGCAGCTCATCGAGACGGCAGTTGAAGCTCCAGAAGTCGCACTCATTGCGCCCCTTGAGGCCGTGATTACGAGCCTGGATCATATGATCGAAAACTTTCTTCGTGTTGGTGGTCATCATTCCACCGTCGCCAAAGCCATGAAGATTCTTGAGCGGATGCAGACTGAAGCTGGCGGCGTCGCCCCAACTGCCGGCGGGCCTGCCGTCGAGCTTGGCCAGAATGGCCTGCGCGGCGTCTTCCAGCACGAAGAGGCCATGCTTGCGGGCAATCTCCATGATCTGAACCATGGGCGCCATGCGACCAGTAAGATGCACGGGCATGATCGCTTTGGTGCGCGGCGTGATAGCCGCTTCCAGCTTATCCGGATCCATATTCAGGTCTTCGCGAATATCGACAAAAACCGGACGGGCTCCGGCCAGGGCAATGGTCGAAGCGCTGGCAATAAAGGAGTTCGAACAGGTGATGACTTCGTCGCCTTCTTTC
>JBBRLF010000519.1:0-1389 GCA_038231515.1 candidate division WWE3 bacterium | reverse complement strand
TTGCCATCGCGGGATTCAAAAAAACCATTCGGAAACTTATCGGTACCCGACGTCCGATCGGCATATTTTTTCTTCAATGCCGCGAAATCAAATTCGGGTTTGGCGGCCGCCGCGCCTTCGTCATCGTCGAGACCCAGCGAAAATGGATTTTTATGTTTTTTCTCGTGGCGGATGCGGTCGTGCACGTAGCGCTCCACATCCTTCCAGTCCGCGGTGTCGATGTAGAGGGCCTTGTTCTTCTCAAAAAATGCCCGCTCGTCGGTGATGCTGTCTTTTACCCGCGCCACCAGCGTGGGCGAAAGCGCCCGAAGGCCTGCGGCCACGGCCTGCTCAAACCGCCGGCCGGCGGCAGCGTCAGCGCTTTCAACAATAACCGAGATATGGTTCAGCCCACCCACCCGGCCGGTAACCGCTTTGAGGTCCTTTACGCTTTGAGCGCTCGCCGGCAGCAGCTCTTCCATATCGGTGCGCAGGTTTTGATAGAGTTTGACCGAGTAAAAGCCGCCCACAAGAGCGCCCAGGAGGCTAAAAACGATGACTACGCGGTGCCAGCGCGTCAGCCACGCGCAATAGCGAAGGAATAGTGATTCTGAGTTCGAGGCTGGTTTCGGACGCGTCATACTGGGTCAAAACCCTAACATATGCATACGTTTTAATCGAGTTTCGAGCAGCTGGCCCATGAGATTGCGCATCTCGCCACCAAACAGTACGCGCACCACCCGGCTTTCCTTGATCTGGTCAATATCCAGCGTTTCGTAGACCAGCGCCACCTGTACGTCACACCAGGGAAAGAAGAAGACGAGCCGGGCCCAGAAGTCGAAATAATGGTTATTATAAACGACGATATCGGTGCAGGCCGTAAAGGCCTGGGCGCCCTGGCCCCTTTTTTCGCACTGGCGGCTGAAGATACCGGTCACGGGTTTATGGTGCCCGGGTTCAGCATCCAGCACCTCGTAGCCAAATGCCGTGCGATTGGCGGGCTCCCAAAAATGGGTGTCATATTTGGCCGGAAAAGCCGGACTTATGGGCAGGTCCTGCCAATCCATGGGCGCATGAGTACCCTCATAGGCCCAGATACGGCCCACCTTGCGGTACTCGTCGATACGTTTTTCGAGCAAAGCCCTGAAATGGGCCAGGCGATACTGATGACTCGCGCCATTGATCGTCTTGAGCTCCTCGTCGTTGAGTTTGATCATGCACTTGGAAAGGCCGCAGGCCTCGAGCAGCGCAAGCTCAGCCGGCGAATGAACCTGGCTCCAGAAGCGGGCCCAACTCTCGCTCTTGCTTGTCTCGGCAATTGCGTTGGCCGCGTAGCCTTGAATGGCCGGATCACCTGGCTTCAAACTGGTATTCACCCGCCCCCCCATCTGCGAGGTATCGGCGCTCTTG
>JBBRLF010000518.1:0-1446 GCA_038231515.1 candidate division WWE3 bacterium | reverse complement strand
GATTATCGAGTTTTTCAGAGATCTGAGCCAGAACGTCAGCGGCCTCATTCCCCGGCAGCTCAGCGGCGAGAGTCCCAAATTCCTGGCTTGGCGAATCAAGTCACTCATTCCTGCCGTGCCGGATTTGTTGGCCGACACTGTAATGCTGCCGCGGTTATACCGGACGATGGCGACGGGTAAATCAGTTTTGGTTGGTGCGTCGGGAATGTCCGAATATCAGTCCCTGGCCGTGCGGCCCTTGCATGGAATCTGGACGGGAATTATTCATCAAGATTGTCTGGGTGGCGAAGCCGGGAACCTTAAAGACCTGACCCCAAGGCGTTGGGCCATCGGCGGGCTTGCCGGGGCGTTTACCTGGTTTTTGCTTCGCAACGGTGCCTATCAAGGCGTCATTCGGCTCGTGCCCCTGGTAGGTCCACGCGGCAAACGCGTAGCGTCAATCGATGCCTGCGCACCGGTACTCGGCGCTCAGGTAAACGTGTCTGGGCCCACGTCGCTTTTTGAAGCTTGGTTTTCAAAGTATATTCCCTGTGTTCCCGAGCCCATGCGCAGCATTGTCTTCAGTGAAAGTACCGACGGCGATCTGGCTCAGGTAAAGTCCGCAATTTGGAACTCAGTCTGCTATCGCGATGGTCAGGATTTGGGCGCTGCCGGCGCCTTCCGAATTTCTGATCCCAAGGCGGAACAATACTTGAAGGCTTTGGTTTTGACCGAGTCAATGCGGGCCCATGGCGATAGTTTTGTGACCGATGCGACACTGAAAGACGCCGGTAAACTGCGTCTTCTAAAACTGATAACGCATAGTGTCTCGTAAACACCCAAGATCGGCCACCATAGCTTGACATTTCTCCTCGAAAGTCGTTTTTTGAGATGTCGCTCGGGCCACATAATCCAGGGGAAATCGTTATTAACACTCCAACTCACACGCGCCGGATTCTGGGGTACTGGAATGCCAATGGAACCTCGCCGGTATCTGGATCGGATGCGCTCGAACGGGCTCTGCAACGTGTCGCTGAACCGTTTTACGTTCTCGACTCGGCGGTGGACGGTGAGAATGTGGCGATTGGTTGCGGTGGCACGGCGACGCTTGGTGATTGCGTTGCAGCCAGTGCGGACACTCACGCGATAAGAGCGTGGGTTCCCGCGCTTCGACCTGAGCAGCTTGGTGATGCAGCTTTTCGAATCGCGCATGGCGTGCGTTATGCGTATATCGCCGGCGAGATGGCCAACGGAATTGCGTCAGCTGAAATTGTCGAGGCCATGGGCCAAGCCGGCATGCTGGGGTTTTTTGGTGCTGCCGGGCTTTCGCCGGTGCAGGTGGAAGCGGCCATTGTCAGAATTCAAAAAACTTTGGGTCATCGCCCGTATGGCTTCAATCTCATTCACAGCCCCAGCGAGCCTGCGCTGGAAGCCGAGATTGTCGAACTTTACCTCAAGCATCGCGTG
>JBBRLF010000517.1:0-1499 GCA_038231515.1 candidate division WWE3 bacterium | reverse complement strand
TGGAACGATAAGATGAGGTTCACCGCTGCAGCGGATAGTCATGAGGTGGCAATGGATACCAAGCCTCCGATTGGTTCAGATACCGCAATGACTCCGAAACAACTAGTCGTGGCCGCAATCTGCGGTTGCACCGCGATGGATGTCGTTGCGCTTCTAAAAAAATATAAGCAGCCGCTGGAGTCTTTTTCGATCGAGTCGGACACGAGCGTGACTGATGGTGGCTATCCGACTGTCTTCAGCGAGGTTCGACTTCTTTTCAAAATCAAGGGAGCGGTTGATGCGGGTAAGGTCATGGAAGCAGTTACGCTTTCGCAAACCAAATACTGTAGCGTCAGCGCGATGCTCTCAAAGGCGGTACCCATTTCTTACGTCGTTGAACTCAACGGAGTAAATATTGGTGCAGGGCATGCCGACTTCAAATAACCGTCACAAGGAGAAAGCTAAATGAATAAGATCGCAATGTTTCTGTTTGTCGTTTGCATGTCAGGCCATGTGGCAATCGCCGATGATGCGGGCAAGCAGTCTCCAAGTAAAAAGATGTCAATGCCGCCAACTCAAATGATGACAACCGACCAACGGCAAAAGATGGCTGACGCGCATGAGAGAATGGCAGTTTGCCTGCGCTCGGACAAACCAGTCAGTGACTGCCATGAAGAGATGAAGAAAGCCTGTCAAGAGGGAATGGGCAAAGACGGGTGCCCGATGATGGGTGGCAAAGGAATGCACCACGGTCACAGGATGGATCACGACGAGTCTGACTCAAAGGCGACAAAATAGAAAAAGCCGTGGATACCCTGGTCGCGTGCCCAAAATGTGAAGCTATGAATCGAGTGGGCCTGGTCCGTGCGGATCAGGCTCAGCCGATTTGTGGCCGCTGTAAAGCCGAGCTGCCACTTCATGATGGAGTACAGGATTTGAACGCGTCTTCTTTGCGTGTTCTGATTCAAAAATCATCGCGTCCCGTCGTGGTTGATTTTTGGGCTCCCTGGTGCGGCCCGTGTCTCGCGTTTGCGCCGACGTTTAAGCAGGCCGCACGTGAACTGGCTGGGAAAATGGTGCTTACGAAGCTCAACACTGAAGGCAATCCCACTGTAGGGGACGCGTATCGAATTCGAGGGATTCCAACCCTTGTTGTTTTCGTAAACGGAACAGAAGTTGGGCGCGAATCTGGTGCCATGCCGTTACCGACCTTAATCAACTATTTGAAACGTTTTGAGGGTGAATCAATATGAAAGCGATTAATTTTAAAAGAGAGATTTCAGGCACGGTCGAAGAAGCAGTCGTGAAGGTGACTCAGGCACTTCAGAGTGAAGGGTTCGGAGTACTGACCCGAATCGACTTGCACACAAAGATCAAAGAGAAGCTCGGAAAGGATATCTTGCCGGCGGTTATTCTCGGTGCCTGCAACCCGGGGTTAGCCTTTGAAGCCTATAGCGCGAATCCAGACGTAGCGAGCTTGCTTCCTTGTAATGCGGTTATTCGCGAACTTGCACCAAGCC
>JBBRLF010000516.1:0-1604 GCA_038231515.1 candidate division WWE3 bacterium | reverse complement strand
TTGGCCCAGCACGCGCCAGCCGGCTTCGCGCACGACAGCGAAAGCTTCGGGCAGAATGGCGTCGAGCGACTCGCCGCGGGAAACGCGTTCTTTGTACTCGGCCGTCTTGGCCTTGAGCTGATCATCGGTCAGCGCTTTGATCTGCATCTCGAGCTGGTTGATGCGATCAACGAGCGGATAAATCGTTTTAAGCTCGCGGTCGTTTTGAGTCCCAAAGATTTTTTTTGCGAAGGAAGTTAGCATAGTTTGTACTGAAAAAGGTAGCACGGCGCCTTGGCTCGGGCAATAACCGAACTTGGCAAACCTCGCGGTTTCTTACGAATTTAGCGCGAGCGGCACAGAGCCGGCTGGTCTAAAATGTACCAGCACGGATCAACGGGCAGGCCGTTGGCGTGGACCTCATAGTGACAGTGTGGACCGGTCGAATGCCCGGTGTTTCCCACCGCCGCGATACGTTGTCCACGACGCACCTTTTCACCCGCGTTGACGTAAAGCTTGGAGTTGTGGGCGTAGCGGGTCTCGATGCCGTTTCCATGGTCGATGATTACGATTTTGCCGTAGCCGGGCTTTACGCCGCCAAAAATCACGGTTCCGTCGGCAGGGGCGACCACGTCGGCACCATAGCGGTTTGCGATGTCGATGCCTTCGTGCATCTTGCGCCGGCTGTCGTAGGGCGAGATGCGCACGCCGTAATCGCTGGTGATATAGCCCAGTGTTGGAATGCGGGTGGGGGTGCTGGCGAGCAGCGCCCGCTTTTCGCCCAGGCGTTCCAGAATATCTTGGGTCTCCTGCTCGGTAGCCAGAGCAAACTTGTCGACTTCCACGTAGGCGGAGTCGAGCTTTTCGAACTCAGTCTTCACAAAGATGCTGCTGTCGGCGTCGGTAAGCGTGAAGGCCTCGCCCGTCTCGTTCATCAGCGCGGCGAGCAAGGTCAGGCGCTGGGAACGGGCCGCCTCATAAATTTCACTCGTGGTGCGGGGAATCGGATTCACTACGGGCACGGTTTCTTCGGGACTGTCTGCGGTGCTGACGGCGCCCACATCCGTATCCGTTTCTTCCATTGCCGGAATCGATTTGCTGCCCGGTCGAGTCGTGCGATTGTTCGTCTCATCAATCGACGACGAGCCGCCCTTGTCGGGAACCGAGTTGGCCGGCGGCGTTATGGCTCTGGGCCGGGCGGTGGGGGGCGCGATGCTTGGAGGCAGGCTGGCCGGTACGGCCGGGGCCGGCAGGCTGCCCGTGTCTTCGATATTGGTGATGATGCGCAGCTTGGTGACGAACGTCTTTACGCGATCGAGCGTGTTTTCCATCGTGACCATCTTGGTCTTGAACACCTGCACGCTTTGCCGCAGCTCGCGGTTCTCGATCTTGAGCTTTTTGTTCTCGTTGATCTGGTTCATGACGTTGGCGTAATCGAGCACCATGATTGCGGCCAGCACGGCTAAAAAAGCCAATGAAAGGATGCCGCCCTTGAAGATGGCGCTGGGAATAACCACCTTGCGCACTTGCTGGCTCTTCTCGGGCACGACCATGACGGTGAAGAACTTGTTGGACGCCATGTCGAAACTATACCACTCGGACGACAACAGCAGTGACGTTGTCGT
>JBBRLF010000515.1:0-1694 GCA_038231515.1 candidate division WWE3 bacterium | reverse complement strand
GTGGATTTTGGCGGCTTTATCGACTCCTATTATGGATACGATTTCAATAATCCGCAGCTGCTCGATCGCGCCTTTACCACTCAGCCGGCTCGGCACAACGAGTTCAATATCAATCTTGCGTATCTCGACGCGAGACTTAGTGCCGATCGCGTACGCGGGCGCCTGGCTCTGCAGGCTGGAACGTCGGTCCAGGCCAACTATGCCAGCGAAGCCACCACGGGAAGCATCAGCGGACCCACGCTTGCGCGGCATCTTCAAGAAGCGTTTGCGGGCTACCGGGTTAACAATCGGCTGTGGATCGATGCGGGTGTTTTTCTCTCGCATATCGGCTTGGAGAGCTGGGTGTCGAAGGAAAACTGGACTTACACCCGTTCGCTGGTCGCCGATTTTTCGCCGTATTTCGAAACTGGCGTCAAGGCCACTTATGAGTGGAATGATAAGCTGACGACTCAGCTTCTGGTGCTCAACGGCTGGCAGAGCATTTCGGAGAACAATGGCAGCAAGTCGCTGGGGCTGCAGATCGCCCTTAATCCAACTGATCGGTTAGCGCTGACCTACAATAATTTACTGGGCAATGAGGCGGGCAGTCGCAGACGATTCTTCAATGACTTCATTGGCAAGCTTACCCTGACGGACAAATTCGCCGTGGCGGCTTCCTATGATGTGGGTTGGCAGCAGAGTGTCGATAAGACGGCCAATACGCTCTGGCAGGGCTATGCAATTTTCGCGCACTATCAGGTTGCACCCAAGTTTGCGCTCACCCTGCGGGGCGAACAGTACTTCGATGGCAATCAGGTGCTCGTGACGACTAATACCGCAAATGGGTTTCAGACGACGAGCGCCTCGCTCAATGCTGACCTCACCTTGCATAAGAACGTCATGTGGCGAAATGAGGTGCGAGGCTACTGGTCCAGGGACCCGGTGTTTCCATCAAAGAATCACGGGCTGACCGCGAGCGACGGAGTGGCCGTTACTTCGCTCTCGCTATGGTTTTAAGAGTAAATAATGGTGAGTCTGCGTTTAGTATCCTCTTGGCAGCTCATCACATCTTTGGAATGATTGTCTCGCTTGCAGGCAAGGGGGACAGTGATGTCAAAAGCTATTCGCATCTACGAAACCGGCGGTCCGGAGAAATTAAAATGGGAAGAGGTCGCGATAGGTAAGCCGGGGCCGGGCGAAGTCCTGGTTCGCAACACGGCCATTGGCCTGAATTTTCTCGATACCTACCATCGCAGCGGGCTTTATCCGATGGCGCTGCCCTTTACGCTGGGCATGGAAGGAGCAGGGGTCGTCGAAGCGCTTGGTTCCAAGGTAAAAGACTTCAAAGTCGGCGATCACGTCGCATACTTTGATCCGATTGGCGCTTACGCGCAGCAACTGCTCAGACCGGCTGCCCGCCTGGTAAAAATTCCGCGGGGTGTAGACGACCGCATTGCTGCGGCGATTATGCTCAAGGGCATGACGGCCGAGTTTCTGATCAGACGTACCTTTCGGGTTGAGGCCGGCGATACGATTTTGGTGCATGCGGCCGCAGGCGGCGTGGGTCAGATCCTGTGTCAGTGGGCCAAACATCTGGGCGTCACCGTGATTGGTACCGTGGGCAGTGAAGAGAAGGTGAATTTGGCGCGAGCAGCCGGCTGTAAGCACGTGCTGGTCAGCACGAAAGAATCGGTTTCGGAGCGCGTGCGCGCGCT
>JBBRLF010000514.1:0-1778 GCA_038231515.1 candidate division WWE3 bacterium | reverse complement strand
CATCTGCTGCCGCTGTCTTCCTGGCTTTGCGGCTCTCCAGCTGTGCCTTGAGGCTCTCCACAATGGTTGGCCTCTTCTTGCTGCTGCCCTTCCTCTGGGCTTCTGGAGCCGGAGTATACTGCAATCCAAAGCCTATCAGCTGCTGCTGAGCCTTTCGAGCCATGACCACTATACGTTGCAGCACTCGGTGGGCGTGGCGACCACCGCCATCATCCTGGCCAAGAAAATGGGGATCAACGACGAGGCGGGGCTTATCGAAGCCGGCGTGGGCGGACTGCTCCACGACATTGGCAAAACCCGCATCTCCAAAGAGATCATCAATAAAAAAGGGCCGCTCGACGAAGCCGAATGGGCCGAGATGAAAAAACACTCACTGTGGGGCTACGAGATTCTAAAAGACAACCCGCAAGTCGGTATGCGCGCCAAGCTGGCCGTGCTGCAGCACCACGAAGATTCCAACGGTACGGGCTATCCGATGGGCCTGAGGCTGGAGCAGGTTTCCATTTTCGCGAAGATCGTCACCATCGCCGACATCTTCAACGCGATCACCACCGACCGCAGCTACTCCAAGGCCAAGTCGCCCTTTGAGGCCTTCAAGCTGATCAAAGACAAGCTCATGGCCAAAGTTGACCCGAAGCTCTACGAAGCGCTTGTGCACATTTATGGCGGCAAGCCGGAGTAAAAAGCAGCGGGCGACGGCGAACGTTATTCGCCAGCGCCCTGGTCGTCGTCGGTGGAGTCGTCAGAAGGCTGCTTGCGATTTTCGCGGCTGTGCGACGCTCTGACGCTTTTTTTGTCAAAGTCGACTTCCACGCTGATCTTGATGCGGTGGCCCTCAAGAAACTTCCTGGCCTCGGCCGCGATGTCGATGCGCGAAAGCACCTGGGCCGACTCCTTGGCAAAGTTCGACAGAAACTCCTGCTTGGTCTTGGCCGCATTTTCGATGAACCCCGACCACATTTCCTTTGGCAGCTTGAGCTCGCCCAGGTAGCTGCGCACGGTTTCTTCCGTCAGAAAAATCGTGCCCACGCCGGTGAGGACGATTTTTTTCATCGCTTCCGAAATTTGACTCTTCAAATCATCAGCCATTGGATTTCATCACTTTCAGCGTGCGCTTCTCGAAGCTCTCGAGCATCTTCGGCAACGACGACTTCACCAGGCCATTAAGAATCATGCCGGGAACATAGATTTTGAAATCCAGGCCCAGAGAGTAGGTCACCTCGGTACGCGTGCCGCCCAGGTCTTTTAACTTCCATGAGCCCGTATTGCCCTTGAGAATATTGCTTTCGATCAGCGCCCAGCGCATCTCGCCCGGCCCGTTTTCGAAATGATCGAGCGTGTACGTGATGTCTTTACCCAGCAGCTGAATGCCGTACTCGACGCGCACCTTGCCCGGCTCACGCCCGTGAATCGTTACTTTATGGGCGCCATCGACGAACTCCGGGTATTTCTGGTAGTCGATAATGACCTCCCAGATGCGGTCGCGTGGGGCTTCCATCACAATCGTTTTCGATGCCTCTGCCATAAAAGTCAGATCCTTGGTTTGCGGTCAAAGTGATGCTGCGCTTCGATATGGCGCGTGGTGCCGCTCTCGGAACGCATGACCATCGACGACGTGTGCGCACCGCCGCTGAAGTAGCGCACGCCCGGCAGGAACGTTCCCTGGGTCACGCCCGTGGCGCAAAACATGACATTGCCCTTGGCCAGCTCGGTGATGCCGTAAACGCGCTTCATGTCGGTAATGCCCATCTTGGCCGCACGCGCGATTTCGTCGGCGT
>JBBRLF010000513.1:0-1780 GCA_038231515.1 candidate division WWE3 bacterium | reverse complement strand
ATGACCACCACGACCACGATGCCCACGCCGGGCACGCACATTAGCAAATACCGGGGTCCTGTGAGCAGGGTACTGTGAACGGTACCTGTTAACCGGTGCCGGCGCAGTTCACCGTTCACTGTTCACGGGTCACAGGTCACAGGGCTTTTTACAGTTTTACGCCGGCCTGAATTTGCTCGGGAGTAAGGTAGTCATAACATTCAAATGGCATATCCAGCTCTTCGGCCAAGGCCTTAAGCGGCGCCAGGTGATCGCCAAACGCGGTCATCGGATGATTGGAGTTCAGTTTTTCTTCCACCCGTCCGCAGAGCTTGAGGTACCAGTGTGGCCAATCGGGGCTGCATTTCGCCGAACGTTCGCGCCACTGTTCGGCGGTTGGAACGTCGGTCATACCGCGGCCAGCGCTGAGATACATTCGGTTGTTCTTGTAGCCAAAGCGGGCCCAGGTCACGACGCCGGGCTTGCGCACGACGACTGACGAAGTTCCGCCGCCTTCGACGAAATACATCGGGGTTTGGCGTTCAGACCAAGCACCTTTAAGGGAGTCGTTGGAGCCCGAGGCGAAGTACGGGGCAAGCGAACCTGAGTTCACGAACCAGTACAGGCCTTGCTTGGGATCCCAGTAACGAAGGTCGTTAAATCCAGCTGGTTCGCCATCGTTGAGAAGCTTCAGAACCTGCATCGTGATTGCGGCGCCGTCGTCGACTTCGGTCGCGGCGACGAAGGTTTCGCCGTCGCTTTCGGGACGCAGACGGTTGTTGAGCAGCCCCAGCGTCAGATCAGTGGCGGCGTAATGCTCGATCCAGTCGAGCTGATCCTGCACACCGATGAAATCGAGGCCAAACTCTTTTTTGAGGTCGAGCAGCGCAAAATACACCTTCATCTGAAAGAGCACCATTTCGCGAGTGAGCGAGGTAGCCTTGTCGGTTCCCAGGCGAAGCTCCATGCCCTTTTCAAGAATGAAGCTCAGAGCGGCTTCGGCGCGAGCGGTCGGAATTTTTTCGGCCATCTTCGCCAGGCGCAGGCCATCGAAGCTCTCGCGCGCGATGCCGAAGATGCGCAAAAAGTCGCAGTCCGAAATCTTGTTCCACATCTGCATCGAGCGCGGGCCCACGGCGCCGTAGATTTGGCCGCGCAGCTGTTCTTTTACGTTCTGGGCCTTGGCACGGTCTTCATCGGTAACTTTAATGTCGAGCGTCTTGGGATAGGCCGGTTCGTATTTTCCGGTGTGCAGAAACGTGGCGATCGCATCAGCATAGGTTTCATGCTGGTCGAAATGTTCGACGAACAGGCGGCTCGTCTCGAGGCCAATCTGGGCCGTGCCCGAAGCGGCGGCCAGCAAGCCGACCGCACCCGGAAAATCCTGAATCGAGCTTCCGAGCATCAGCTTCGGAGTTTCACGCTTGAGCTGCCACATCGGGGTGACCGAGAAGTCAGGATAAGCCCAGCCTGCGATGAAGTTGATGAAACGCTCGCCCTTGGCGCCACGCACGACTCGAATGCCCTGGGCCACGCTGGCGACAGGTTCATTGGGATTCAGGATATTTGCGGTCCAGCCGCACTTGCTGATGACGCTGACGAGTTCTGCCAGCTGTTCCATGGCGACAGGCCAAACGGTCTTGTTGGCTGATTCGCGCGCATCGAGGGGAAGATAAATATCTACAATCTTTGCATTAAAGTTGGGGGGCATGGAGTGTTTCCTTTCGAAGATCTTTCAGATTTCTCATCAAATGTTTGTTTTCGACACCGAACAGGTCGTGGGCCCGGTGATAGACTTCAT
>JBBRLF010000512.1:0-1875 GCA_038231515.1 candidate division WWE3 bacterium | reverse complement strand
GCGCCGGCCCTAAAGAGGTGGAAACACTTGTCTCCAAGCCGCTTGAAGACGAGATCAGCACGCTGACCGGTATCAAGACGCTGAGCTCGATCAATCGTGAAGGGGTCAGTACGGTCGTGGCCGAGTTCACGCTCGAAACCGACGTCAAGTATGCCGAGCAGCAGATTCGCGACCGCGTTTCGTCGGTCAAATCCAAGCTTCCCCGCGATATCAAAGAGTCAGTGATTCGGCGTATTGATCCGGCCGATCAGCCCATCATCATTTTGTCGCTTACGGCAGACTTAAATGAGGGCGAAATTTTCGATCTGGCCAACGAAACCCTGCGTCCCCGCATTGAGGCTGTCAATCAGGTGGGGTTAGTCGAGGTGGTCGGCGCGCGCAAGCGTGAGATTCACGTCGATCTGGATCGCGCCAAGCTCAAGAGCCACGAAATTTCCGCAAGCCAGGTTGCTAACCGCATCGCGGCCGCTGGCCAGGATATTCCCATCGGCCGGGTAGACGAAGGCAAGCGGGCCATAGTTTTTCGCGCACTGGGCGAGTTTCGGGTGTTAAAGCAGATCGATCAGACGATCGTGAGTTTTCTCGGTAATGACGTTCCGGTCACCGTAGGCGACGTGGGCAAGGTGACTGACACGCTGGAAGAGGAAAAAGCCCGTACCTTCATCAATGGAAAAAAGGCAGTGCAGCTCCTGGTCTATCGCCAGAGTGGCGCCAATACTATCGCGGTCAGCACCGACGTGCGCAAGCGCATTCTCAAGCTCAACGAGCAGCTCAAGACGGCGCAGGGCAAACCTGAGATTTTAATCGTGCGCGACACCTCGAAGTTTATCCGCGCCAACGTGCTCGACGTGCAGGAATCCATTGCCATTGGCGTGGCGCTGACCGTGCTGGTTGTGTTTTTGTTTCTGGGCAATGTGCGTTCCACGATTATTACGGGCCTGGCACTTCCCAACTCGCTGCTGGGCGCGTTTGTGTTGATGGGCCTGGCCGGCTTTACCGTAAACGTGATGACGCTGCTGGCGCTGAGCTTGGCGGTGGGGCTGCTCATCGACGATGCCATTGTGGTAAGAGAAAACATCTTTCGACATGCCGAAGAGGGCATGCCGCCCATGGAGGCCGCCTCCAAGGGTACGGCCGAGGTGGCGCTGGCCGTGGTGGCCACCACGCTGACGGTAATCGCTGTCTTCGGGCCCATCGCGTTTCTAAACGGGGTGGTCGGGCAGTTTTTTAAAGAGTTCGGTCTGACGATTTGTTTTGCGATGCTGATCAGTCTTTTTGATGCCTTTACGATGGCACCGATGTTGTCGGCCTATCTGGGCGGGGCTACGGGCAAGAAGAGCCGGCTCGCGCTGACGGTTGACCGTGCGCACCACCGTCTTGAAATGTTTTACGAGCGCGTGATCAAGTTCACGCTGGCGCGCCCGCTTTTTATTCTTGGATCGAGCTTCGCGATTTTCCTGTTGAGCCTGGTGGCGGTTGGCTATGTGCCGAAAACGTTTCTGCCCCCTCAAGATTATGGCGAATTCGAGGTGGGTATCGAGCTGCCGCCGGGAACGAACTTGGGTGCGATGTCCGACGTGGCCGCTCAGGTCGATAAGGTGATTCGCGACAACCCCGAAGTTCTGACCTCGCTGCTGATCGTGGGCGGTCGCCAAACGGAATCCAACGCCGCGCAGTTTTTTGTCGAGCTCGTTCCCGCCGGCCAGCGCAAGGTCGATACCTCGAAGTTCAAAGACCGGCTGCGTGCGCAGCTTGCGCCGTTCAAGTATGCCAATCCCATGGTCAAGGATATTGACGCCGTGGCTGGTGGCGTTCGTCCCTTTAACGTGAATATCATTGGTACCGATCTGGTCGAGCTGGAAAAGGTTTCGTCTG
>JBBRLF010000511.1:0-1875 GCA_038231515.1 candidate division WWE3 bacterium | reverse complement strand
GTTTCAGAAAATCATGAACAATACCTCGGGTGGCTCGTACTTTTACCTCGATAATCAGGATCGCGCGGTGATTCCCACTTCAGACCGCCATATTCTGGTCATCGGGCACCAACGCAATTCCCGGGGCAAGTTTAGCTTCAAACTTGCCCGCGATATCGATCTATCCAAACTTGTACCAGCCCGAAACTGTCCCTCGCTGACTTACTATCGGTTCGGCCGGCCAAGCTGCGACAAGCTGACGGCCGTACTGCCAGATTATGAGGGCCGAATCTGGTTTGTCAGCCGCTACGGGCGAGTCGGTTACGCGCCACTCGACGCCACCCGTCCCATTCAAATGCTCAAGCTCGAACAGGCGGACGGACGAACCGAAGAAATCGAAAATTCCTTTGCCGTGGGAGCCGAAGGAATCTACATCGTCTCAGACTTCGCTCTTTATCGTTTTGAAGCGGACGAGATGGCGCAGGCCCCCCGAATCGTATGGCGGGAGTTCTACGACCGTGGAGCGCGGATAAAGCCGGGCCAGATCAATCAAGGTTCGGGGACCACGCCGGCCCTGTTGGGCGATGATTACGTCGCCATTGCCGACAACGCCGAGCCACGGCTCAACGTGCTGGTGTATCGGCGCGCCCGCACGCAAAAACTCGGCGAGTCCCGGCTGGTCTGTGCCATTCCCCTGTTCGCCTCTGGTCGCAGCGCAACCGAAAATTCCCTCATCGCGTTTGAACAATCTTTGATCGCCGTGAACAACTACGGCTACGAAGGTCCGCTCAGCCGCAACGCCGACACCGAGCCGGGGGTGGCGCGCATCGACGTTCTTCCCCACGGGGCCGGCTGCAGCGTAGTCTGGCAAAACGCATCGGTTGGCTCGCTCACCACGGTGCCCAAGTTGTCGCTGGGCAACGGGCTGATCTACACCTACACGCGCGAAAATTCCCGGGCCTCGGCGAGCCAGCAAGACTGGAATCTGACCTTGCTCGATTTCGAAACGGGCGCAGTCATTCGTTCCATTCACACCGGTCGCGGCAAAGCCTTTAACAACAACTGGGCCTCAATCACCTTGGGCCCGGATCGTAAAGATGCGTTTGGCAAAGCACTGCCCGCGGATGTTGTGATTGGCACGTTTCAGGGTTTTATTCGAGTTCGAGGACAAGCTCTGGTGGAGTGACCACCGACAGCTCGGCGCGCGCTCTGCGGTTTTTGCCGAGTAACTTGCGACTACGGTCGGTAACCTGCCGAACCATGCTGTGTCGAGCCTGATTTACGGCACTATGCAAGTCGTGAGCGGAGTCATGCGACACGAAATCGTGTCCACTGACATGGGCTTTGAAGACGGCCGAAAATAATTTATGGCCTTGCGAACTCACCACCACGCTTAGCCGGGCTGTCGGTGCCAGTACGACTCGAATTCGCTCCAGATTGTCTTCGAGAAAAGTTCGGATTGCCGGTGTAAGAGTAAAATGTTCCGCAGTAATCGTATCGATCGAGGTGTCATTGCTCATGAATGAGTGAATTGCAAGACCGGGGCCATTCAAGCCTGACCTCAGTATACGACAAACACCGGGGCATTCCGCCTCTTGGCGGGGGTGACTTCCCCCGGTGCCCTCAGGCCGCTGCGGTAAAACTGTGTGGCACATCACTTGCTGTTACATAGGCATGATAAAGAAATTTCTCATCTCGCTGCGTCGTTCACTTGTCTCTTCCTGGGTCATGCGTCTCGTGGCCAGGGTTCTGCCCACGCTTGGCGCCACCGAGCGCGAGGCGCTGGAAGCGGGAACAGTCTGGTGGGATGGCGATCTTTTTTCGGGCAAGCCAAATTGGAAACAGCTGCTGGCCGTGCCGGCGCCCACCCTTGCAACACGCGAGCAGGCCTACCTC
>JBBRLF010000510.1:0-1932 GCA_038231515.1 candidate division WWE3 bacterium | reverse complement strand
GTCAGAATCAATGCGGAATTTTGGGCCGTAACTTCAAAGAACTCCTCCCAGTTGGGCTTTTGATGTGCCAGATGCATGGCGCGGCGCTTGTCGTCGTCGCGAATTCGGGCAAGGTTGAGTAGGCAAAGGAGTTCGGCCTCTTTGGAACTGATCACCGCAAAAGTTTATGTCCTGCGATCTACCCGGGTCAATGCAATTGGGCTACATTAGTGGGTATGAAAAGTCTCGACCCCGAGCTGCTGGGGGACCAATATGCGCAGTTCGTGCGGCCTCAGGTGGCTAAGCTGCTCAAGCTGCTCAAGCTCGATATGGTATACGTGCGCGCGCAGGGCGACGTGCTGGAGTATACCGACGGAAAAACGACTCATGCCGTCATAGATATGCTGGGCGGCTACGGCTCTACATTGCTTGGGCACAATAATGCAGAGCTGATTCTGGCACTCAAGCAAAGCCTGGACGAGCTGCGGCCTGTGCATGCGCAGGCTTCGATTCGTCCCGGTGCCGTGCACGTGGGAATGAAGTTAAATGAGCTGCTGGCAAAATACGGTGAAGAGCAACGCACCTTTGTCACCACGCTTTGTAACTCAGGGGCCGAAGCGGTCGAAGCTGGAATCAAACACGCACTCATGGAGTGGCAAGAGCGCCGCAGCTTACTCATGGACGAGCTCGAAGGCCAGCGCGCAGATCTGGTTTCAGCTGGCTATAGCGACGTGGCTGCGATTGATGCGTATCTCGAAAAGCTTTCAAAGCTGGAACCGGCAATTGTGGCGGTTGAGGGCAGCTTTCATGGCAAGACGGCGGGCTCGGTTTCGGTAACGACGAATCTGGAATTCAAGGGCATGTACGCCTCGAGCCCGATTCGTGCGATTTTTTTGGCACGCACCGAGTCTCTGGGTGATGCACGCAGCAAGCTTGCGCACTGCCATATTGCCAGCCATCTGCAAAACGTTGCTGGCTTCAGCGCAGTGGCCGGCGTACTTTTTGAGGCCATTCAGGGCGAGGGTGGCATCCAGTGCCTGACCGAGGATTTTGCGGCGGTGCTGACCGCGGTTGCTGGCGAGCACCAGGCACCTCTCATTGCTGACGAAATTCAGTGTGGGCTTTTTCGCGCCGGCCACTTCCTGGCGGCACATGACATTGGTCTTAAGCCGGATTACATTCTGCTTGGAAAAAGTCTGGGCGGGGGGCTGGCCAAGGTTTCGGCGCTGCTCGTCGCCAAAGAACGCTATCAGCAGAAGTTCGGCTTTGTGCACACCTCAACCTTTGCCGAAGATGAGCTGTCTTCGCTGGTGGCGCTCAAGACGCTCGCGATTCTGGAACGCGAAGCCGACGGCTTTAAAAAAACAGGGGCTGCTTTCGAAGCGCTGGTGCGCGCGCGCGTGGCGCATATTAAGAAGCGTTATCCTGGCGTGATAAATGAGGTGCGCGGCAAAGGCCATCTGCTGGGAATTGAATTCAACTTTGGCGACTCCGCGCCGATTCCCACCATTCTGCACACGATACATCAGGCGGGCTTTGCCACATATATTTATGCCAGCTACCTCATGCATCGGCACAAGCTTCGGGTGGGCGTGACGTTAAGCAAGCCCGACACGCTTCGGCTCGAGCCCAGTGCGTTCATCAGCGAAGAAAACACCGTACGTTTTTTGGATGGGCTCGAAGAACTTTGCGGATGTATTCTGGAAAGAAAGCTCGTCGAGCTGACGCGCCACTTTTGGGCGCGCAACTTCGAGCCAAAATCTCTCGAGACAGTGTCTCCGATTCGTTATGCACCGATTGGCCGCACGAGCAAAGTGCGTAAGGTGGGCTTTCTCTCACATCTAGTAAACGATACCGCGGTCCGGCTCATGGACCCCTTTCTGCGCGCCATCGGGGTCGAGGGGCGCGAGCGCTTTCAATCCAAATTCGGCCCTATCACCGGGCCGGTGCTCT
>JBBRLF010000509.1:0-1977 GCA_038231515.1 candidate division WWE3 bacterium | reverse complement strand
TATGAGCGTACTCGGCTTAGCAGGATTTTCGACCGGTTGCATCGGCAACGGAACACCATTGGATTCGCGCCATTTCGTTGACCGCCTTCATGTGCATGTCACGATGTATGATCCCGCGGGCCAGGAAATTTATCACGACGGCGACGGTGCCCTGGATGTTTCGGCTTCAAGCAAGTACGCGACGTTCGGCGCAAACAGCCCTTATATTCATCAGAACGATGATGGCACCCTGGACTACTACTTCGACCTCGGCTCAGCTTCCGACTACTGGGAAACGGCTGAGTTCTCGGATCCACCAGCTATGACTCTGACCGAAGACAGCGCGGCTGGCGGCACTCAGGTGTCACAGGACTGGTACGCGACTGACGACTTCCTGTCGTCCAACGAAACGCTTTCTCCCGCTGACAACACGTATTACAACGCGTTCACCTGGAACATCAGCGTAAACTTCAACTTCAACAACACCACGGACTTCTTGTCGGCGAAGACGAAGTTTCTCAGCTACATGGGCAAGAAATACGCTCCGCTTATCGGCATCCAGTCTGACGTCCGCGCTGGCGCTGTCTTGAAGACGGCCGCCGCTGGCGAAGTTCTGAGCCCCAAGTCGGTTTCCTCGTTCAAGACGCTTTCGACCAAGGCGACGCTGGGCAAGGTTAGCGCTCAGTAAGTCTGACTCAAAGCCAAGACCTGTAACGATCGCCCTGGGCGTCCGCACAATGCGGCACCCGGGGCGGTTGTGTTTCAAAGCCCCTCGTTTAGGGTATGCCCCACTGGTCGCGATATTTTAAATATTCGCCTGCGGGCAATTGCACCATGACGGCACTCTTGCCCGGATGCACCCAGCCCACCAGATCCTCGATGTCGCTGTCGGCGCCAGCCGTGCAGCCTGCGGTACCTTGCTTCGGAGCCGGCCAGACATGGATGAAAACGCAGCTGCCAGCACCCTTGACGTGCTTGGAGTTATGCCCGACCACCAAACCCCAATGAAAAAGCGCTCCGCGCTTTTTGGGATCGCCCATGCGATCGTTGCCCTTCCAGTCAATCTTTCCGGCGGTCCTGCGATCCACGATTTCATTATAAGACGTGGAATTCTGGTCTTCGACACACTGAGTGTCGACAAGCAGCTGCGTGTAAACCCCGTTATCGATCTTGGTACCCAGAGGCTGCGCGCCCGGTGGCTGCGCCGCAAAACCAAAGCTGCGGGTGAGCTGAAAAACCCCGGCCACCGAGCGAAAATCTCCCTCACGTTTGTCGGCACCGCCATCACCCAGGTTTTCGCCATGCAGGCCGCGGCCCCAGGCCAGTCCCATTTTTCCGAAAACAATTATCGTCGCCGGCCCTTGCGCTACCCACTTCGAGCCCGGCGCCGAACGCTCATAGCGAGTCAGCTGGCCCGTCGTCACATTCCAATCACTCTTTTGGCCCGGCAGTTTCGCATCGCCCACGACCAGCACCAGCTGTAGCGCATCGCCAACCGGACCCATTGCCGTAACCCCATTCGCAAACGCATTCAAAGGAGTCAGAGCAGCGATGAGTAAAACTTGGATCAGCATGAGCGTTCCCCCACACTCTATTATAGCAGGTTCCGCAACCCACTGAAACGAATGTACTTTTAGCTCTTTCTGAGTGGGGCTCCGGGAAATGCCTTTTTCAGCTCGGCGATCGTAACGTCGCGCCACTGGCCCGTCGCGAGTTCGCCCAGCACCAGCCCCCCGAAGGAAACCCGTTTCAGACGCGTAACTTCGTGCCCCACCGCTAAAAGCAGCCGCCTGATTTCGCGGTTTTTACCCTCGACGAGCTCGATGGCGAGCTGACTTTCACGGGCCGAACTTTTGCGCACCACCAATGCATTTGGTTTAAGCGTTTCGCCTTTGTCGCAGATGCCCTCGCGCAGCTTTCCAGCAACCTCATCCGTCACTTCGCCGCGCACACTCACCACATAGGCGCGCGGGACGCGATTTACCGGATCGGTAATCC
>JBBRLF010000508.1:0-1988 GCA_038231515.1 candidate division WWE3 bacterium | reverse complement strand
GCCGACATCCGCGCCGGCGATTCGCACGAGTTCGGGATCGTAGCCCGTGCGCTCAAGCATCGCCAGGGCCATGGTCAGCGAGGTAACGGGTGTGCGAATTTCATGCGACAAGGCGCCGATGAAGTTCACTTTCGCTTCTTCGTTTTCGCGCAGAAAGGTCACGTCCTGAAAAACAAACATGCGGCGTTCCAGGTCGGTCGCGGGCTTGCAGGGCAGCTGCACCTTCGAAACCAGAAAATGACGACGGCGACCGTCGATGGCGGCCTCGTACAAGATCGGCGTGTGGCTCTTGTGGGCCTGCTCGAGTACGAGCGCGATTTCGGCGCTCAGCACTACCGGCAGCTCCTTTTGCCCCAATAGCTCGCGGGCGAGCGGGTTGGCATAGGCGGCATGGTCGCCTTCCATGAAAATCAGGCCGTCATTGAGATATTCCGCAATGGCCTCCGAGCGGGCCGTCTCGTCGGAGATCAGCACCCAGGTGCCGATCAAAAGCACGGCTACGCCCAGGGTGGTCATGGAAGAGAGAAACCAGAAGAGTCGTACGGAGGCGCCGTTGCCCACGACACCCGAGGCGAAGATGAGTTCGATGAACTGTACCGCAAGAAGCAGGACGATGGCGGTGAAGAGCATGGCAGTGCGACTCGGCTTGCGCCGTGATCCCAGTCGTGAGCGGAACTTGCCTAGCAGTTCCGGTAGTAATCCTTTAGTAACCATAATCCCTTCGTGCCGACCAAACGAGTTTCATTTGGAAGCAAGCTTGATACCAAGCGTCTCGATGGATTTCAACCCCACAATGGCGGAATTCCGACGTAATATTCAGTGCGAAATGCACGGCTCTGGAGTGCGATTGGCAGTTGGTATTCGGAGTCGCCGGCTGGCACATGTGTTGCTTTGGCTCGAACTCACCTGGAGGGTTTATGGAAGATGGTGAACGGGGCGGCGAAGAGCTGGGCGCGAATATCGATGCCATCATGCACGAAGCCGAAGAGCGGTTTCGGCAGGGCGCTAAAGTCATCAACGAGCTGGGTGGGCAGGCCCGCGACGTGATCAAGCGGCAGCCGGCGGCGGTACTGGCGGGCGTGGCGGTACTGGGCTTCATTGCCGGTCTGCTGCTGCGCCGGGGCTTCAATGAGGAAAATCGCCAATGGAAAACAAGGGTTTAAGGCTGCCAGCCGATCCGGTCGTGGTTTTTTTAGCTGGCGTCTATGTGGGCCTGACGGTGGGCGAGCACATCTTGCGAGAGGCGCGCTTCCTGATCGAGACCCGCTCAGTCGAGCTGGCTTCGGTTTTTATCGACCGACTACTTAGTGACGTAAGAGCAGAGAGGGTAAACAGATGATTAAGGATAATATTCAACGGCTGAGGCTCATCGTGAAAAGCGTGGCGAATCGCAAGCTCGACGCCCTGGATCTGTTGCAAATCGACCATATCAAGCTGCGGACCTTATTCCTGCAGCTACGGACGTCGAAAAGCCGGAGCCGCCAGCTGCGGCTCTGGAAGCGAATTGAAAAGGACTTTCAGGCGCACTCGCTTGTCGAAGAGACAGTCTTCTATCCGGCGTGCCTGGAGTTCGAACGGCTCAAGACGCTGATTCTCGAGTCCGAAGAGGAGCACCGTCTGGCCAAGTCGCTGATACGCTCGATCGACGCGCTAAGCAGCGATAGCGAACGTTGGCTGCCCAAGATTTATCTGGCCATGGAAAACATCGAACATCATGTGCTGCGCGAAGAAAATTCGGTTTTTCCGCTCGTACGCCGTTTCATGGACTACATGGAACTTCAAAATCTGGGCGACCGAATACTGGCGGCCAAGAAGGTCGAACGGGAAGCGGCTTAAGTCGCGCCGCGCGCGTGCAAGATGCAGGTGTCTGGCCTGTGATCCTGCAAGGTGCTTGAACGGCATGCGACTTGCTTTCCAGACTCAACGAAAATGGAGAGGGATGCGACAATGGACGACAATGAAAGTCATTTGGGAAGCAAGCCGAAGCG
>JBBRLF010000507.1:0-2012 GCA_038231515.1 candidate division WWE3 bacterium | reverse complement strand
TGGTGGCGCATTGCCCTTGCAAGTCAGGCTGGCAGTGCTGCCCGCGGCAAAGGAAATGGGAATCGTGACGGCGGTGTCGCTGACCAGCGTTTGCGTAACGCTTCCCAGAAAATAGCCGTTCTGAGGATTAGAGGCTGTAGCCTCGCCGCCGCCACCGCATTTTGAGCTGGGCGGAAAGATGCCATAGACGTCGATTACCCGGCTATTGCCGCCGGGAACGGTGAGTTCGATGGTCTGCCCACGTGCCACTGGCTCTGAAGTTATGCCCACGCCCCGGCCCTGCATATTGTCGCTGGTTGAGCAGCCCCCGTTGGGGAGTGCGCCCGTTGGAATGCCGCCGCCGCTTACATTGATCGCAAAACAGTTGAAGTCGGTGATCAGCGCCGGCCCGGTTCCGCTGGCACCCGACCCGCCAGATCCGCCCGACGCTCCGGTGATGGGACGTTTACCCACACCGCCGTCATCCAGGCGAATGCGCAGAGAGGTGCCGTTCGGTGCATGGGGCGCGCTGAGCGAGCACGACCCGGCCAGCACGGCCATGGATAAAACCAACGGCGTTAATACCGATAAACGATTCCAGTTCAGCATTTCAAACATCTTAATCAGACTTGTTTAAAACACCAGAAAATCAGGCGTTTCAAAGGATGAAACACTTTGTTTCATTTTGCCTTGCTCCGCGTCAATGCGTAGTGTTATGACCCCGCCATGTTGAAAACAACCCCACCTACAACCGACACCCGAAGCTATCGCTCGCTGCTCATGACCGAGCTGGTGCGCCGGGTGAATGCCAACTCGGCCTACAGCCTGCGCCGCTTTGCCGATCAGCTTGGTGTAAGTCCGGCCACGTTAAGCGGCGTGCTGGGCGGCAAGCGCAGGCTTTCGCTCAAGACGGCAGCGCGGCTGTGCACCAAACTCGCGCTATCACCGCAAACCGCGGCTCAGTTTTGTGACTCCGTGGCCGCCGAGCAATCCAATATGGCGACTCCCATCGTCGCGGCTAACCCCGAGTACCTCAGTCTTTCCGAAGACACCTTTCAGCTCATGGCAGACTGGTACCATTACGCTATTCTCGAGCTGACTTTTGTCAAAGGCGCCACGGCTGATCCGAAGTGGTACGCCCGCAAGCTGAATCTGAGTAATACTCAAGCCATCGATGCGATTGAACGTCTGAAACGTATCGGCCTGCTTGAAGTACGCCGCGGCCAGTTCGTTAAAACCAATGTCCGCACGGCCTCGCCCGACGGTTTAGCCTCGAGCGCCGTGCGTAAACGCCACGCGCAGGTCCTCAGTAAAGCCATGGAGTCGCTTAACGCGCATTCCGTCGCCGAACGCGACTTCAGCGCCATGACCATGGCCATCGATCCCGAGCTTCTGCCCGAAGCCAAAAAACGTATCGCGGCCTTCCGACGCGAGCTTTGTGAGTTTCTGGAATCCGGAAAACGCACCCGCGTCTACGAGCTTTCCCTGCAACTTTTTCCATTATCTGTAGGAGATGAAAAATGAATTTCTTTATCGCGAACGTCCGCACTTTACTAACCACGGCCCTGCTTTGCGCAACGGCGAGTTTGACGGCTTTTGCCGGCAGCGAAACCGGAAACGGCGATGACGTCGTGCTTTTGCCCAGCGGCGGCACACATGTCGTGGATGCTTACACTCGACTGCAGCCACCGATTCTGCCAAGGCCCTCAGACGAGCGTATGACTCTGACAAAAGAGCTACGTCTGGAGCTGGCCAAGGCCGCGCATCTTTTCGTGCGTTACCGCGCGGCCGCAAGCTACTCGGGCAAGATCTGGGAAAGCTCAGACTTTGTCGATCAATACATCCTGAGCGCGAACGCCAAATTCTATCTTACCGAGGAGCTCCCTTGCCATGACGCCGAGTCGGCGCAGGAAGCCGGCATCGGCGACACCTTGACCGGTGCGGCCGCCGGCCTGAAGAAAATTCCGGTCGCCTGCACTGATGGCGAAAACACCTGGATCGTAAAAAGCCTACTGGCTCAGCTGCCCATTCGT
>JBBRLF010000506.1:0-2058 GCA_038231515.1 candidate division WWE3 bacterium | reverse complement strand
CTATCATTTCAAGGGCAAAGAAGGGCTTTATCGCACCTGCCTGCAGCAGCATGGCAAGTCTCGCCTGGCCGCGGCCGAACGCATTCTGACCTCGCCCGCGACCAAGGTAGAGCTGCGTCTGCGTCTGGGTATGTTCGTCGAAGAGATGATCTCGTGCCATATCGAGCAGCCCGAGCTTTCGATGATCATCCATCGCGAATGCGAGCAGGAGCTGCCGATCATTCCCGATATTTTTCGGGAAACTTTTCTCCGGATCTTCGAAACCCTGATCAGCTTCCTTAAAACCGCCCAGCGCAAGCGGCTGCTCTCCAAGCAGGTCGATGCCCAGCTGGCCGCGGTGTTTTTGTTTGGCAGTATTCTGCACATCTTCAAGTCCGACGCAATCGGGCGCAAATATTTCGGACTTACGATTCACGACGTCAAATACCGCCGTCGAGTCACGAAAAATATTCTCAAAGTGTTTCTTGATGGGGTGATCGCATGACTTTCAGATTCTTCTCCGTGCTGCCGTTGGCGGCGGTGCTGCTGGTGGCCGGGCCAGGCGCGGCTCGGGCCGAACTCAGTCTGAACGGTTATCTTGGTCAGGTTCGCAGCCAAAACAAAGGGGTGCGGGGCGCCGATACGACGAGCCGGGGGGCGGGCGAGCTGGCCACGATGGGCCGGCTGCTGATCGTGCCGACGCTTTACGGCGACGCACATTTTGCCGACGACAAAAAGCCAAACACCAATCCCTTGTTTCTGGGCACTGAGACAAATTTCAAGAGCTATACCCTCGGCGTAAGCCAGCTGACCACGGTGGGGCTGGAGGCCAAGCTCTCCTATACGTTGACCAACACGGCACTGACCGGCACCAGCCCGGCCTTTGTGCCGGAAGCAAGTTTTTATGAAGCGCGGCCCATGCTTGAGGTGACCCAGTCGCTTTGGCGCAACGGCCTGGGCGCCACCACGCGAGCCAACCAGCGGCTGCTCGAGGCCCAGCAGCTGGCAAGTCAGCACAGCGAATCCTTTCGCGTGCGCGTAGCACTTTCCGAGGCCGAGATGACTTATACGCGGCTGGCCCTGGCCCGCGAAGCCGTAACGGTTGCGCGCGAGGGGCTTGAGCGTGCCGCCCGAATTCGAGACTGGAACAAACGCCGTTCAAACATTCATCTGGCCGACGAGACCGACTATTATCAAGCCGAGGCAGCCCTTGAGATCAGGCGCCTGGAGCTTCAAGGCGCACTGGACGAAGAGCTCTCAGCCGCTCGCGCCTTCAATGCCGCGCGCGATGTGGACTCTGAAGAGGTCGAGGCGCTCGTACCGCTCAATGCCGAGAGTGTAACCGGCGTGGAAGCACCCGGGCGCGCAGGCCAACGCGAAGATGTGAAAGCAGCGGCGCAGCTCGAGCAAATCAACGAGGCCAGCGCCGAGCTGGCGCTTCAGACGCTTTCGCCGGATCTTCAGATTTATGGCTCGCTTGCATACAACGGGCACAAGCGCAGTGAGGGTTCTGCGATGTCGGATTCGATGACGAGCCAGTTTCCGACCTGGGTAGCTGGCGTGCGGTTTTCGGCGCCTCTGGCCCTTCCCACGATTTTCAAGAGTCGCCAGGGGCAGCACGATCTCATGACAGGCGCTCAGCTCAGCTATGAACATAAAGTGTTCGAGCAGGAAAGTGACTGGAAAGAGCTGACTCGCAGATTTACCGAGTCCAAGCGGCGCTTCGAGCTTTCGCGAGCTATTGAAAAGGCGCAGAAGATCAAACTCGATCACGAAAAAAACCGTTTCACCAAGGGACGTACGACGGCCTTTCAGGTGCTGAGCTTTGAGCAAGACTATGCCACCTCGCAGCTGGGCCGCATTCGCGCCGAAGGCGACGTGCTTCGCGTGGTGGCGCAGATGAAAACTTTTGGTGAAGGAAGTGATTTATGAGTCTGTGGAATCTGGCCATAAAACGGCCGATCTTCATCAGCTGCGTGGTGTTCTCGATCATGGCGGTGGGCTGGCTTAGTTTGCAGCGCCTGGCCGTGGACATGTTTCCTAATATCACCTTTCCGGTCGTGACTGTCACCACGGCTT
>JBBRLF010000505.1:0-2107 GCA_038231515.1 candidate division WWE3 bacterium | reverse complement strand
TGTCGAGATCGGTATTCTGCTGGGCAGCTTCGGTATTTTCTTCACGCTCTTTCTGGCCTTCTGCCGCGTTCTGCCGATGATCGCCATGGCCGAAGTCAAAGGCGTCATGGCCGGTGCGAGTCACGGTTCTTTGCCTGGAACACCAGAAAGCAAAAAGGGGAGTGCTCATGCCTAAGCCACTGCCAAAAGGTCTGCTGGCCATCTTCAAAGACCCGGAACAACTTAAGACGGCCGCGGCCGAGTATCGCGACCGCAAGGTGAAAAAATTTGATGCCTTCTCACCCTTTCCGGTGCACGGCATTGAAGAGGCCATGGGGCTGAAGCGATCGTTTCTGCCCTGGATTACCTTTGGGGCCGGCCTGACGGGGGTTACCTGCGGCCTGGCTCTGGAAATCTGGACCTCGGCGTTTGACTGGGCGCTTAACGTCGGCGGCAAGCCGATGATTTCTCTGCCGGCATTTATTCCGATCGCCTTTGAGACGACGGTGCTGTTTGCCGGTCTGGCTACGGCGGCCTCGTTGATTCTGGTGTCGAGAATGCCGAATCTCGAACCCGCTATTTTTGACCCGTCGTTTACCAACGACAAGTTCGGTTTGTTCGTCTCGGCCGATGATCCGGCTTATCGCGAAAAAGATTTCGGTGACCTAATGAAAAGGGCAGGTGCTCATGAAGTTCGCGTCATTTAAAACCATAGCGGCAGTCGCATGTTTAGCGGTGTGGATGTCCGGCTGTGGAAATTCACAGAAGCGGGCGTGGGAATACATGCCGCAGATGATGGATGGGCCAGCAGTCAAGGCGCAGCACCTGGGGCCGTTTGGTACGGGTATGCGGGTGCCGCCCGAGGGCACGATTGCGCAGAACCAGTATCCTTTTCATTATGCGAATGATCCAGAGGGAGCGGGCCGGGATTTGAAAAATCCGGTGCCTCGCACGAAAGAGCAGCTGCTCAAGGGCCAGCATCTTTACAATACCTACTGCATCGTCTGCCATGGCAATAAAGCCGAAGGTAACGGCTACATCGTTCCAAAATTCCCGCAGCCACCGTCTTTGCATTCCGAGAAGGTGCGGGGCTGGAGTGACGGGCGTATTTTTTACGTCATCACCGTCGGTCAGAATCTGATGCCCAGCTATGCCTCGCAGCTTAATGCCACCGAGCGTTGGACTGTGATTAACTATGTGCGCGTTTTGCAGCGGGCTTTGAATCCGACCGCAGCTGACTTAAAGAAAGAATAAGAAAATGGCAAATCATACTGAAGCAAAAGAAATTCGCAACCCGGGTCCCTTTCGCATCTCGCCGCTGCTCAAGTCGATGTTTTTTATCTGCTCGGCGATAGGTTTGGTGACCTTTTCGATGGCGCTGATTAGCGACAGTGAGCGGCACCGGGCCTGGCCGAATTTTTTGCTGAACTATTTCTTCTTTATGGTGCTGGGTTTGTCTGGCGCGTTTTTCACGGCACTTCAGCATATCACCAATGCCTACTGGAGCGTTACCGTACGTCGCATTGCCGAGGCGCTGATGTCTTACCTGCCCGTCGCCTTTGTGCTGGGGCTGGTGCTGCTGGTTTTTGGCCGTCACGACCTTTACGCATGGACGAACGTCGCCGCCGTTTCCGCCGATCATCTGCTGCAGGCCAAGCAAAACTATCTGAATGCGCCGTTCTTCGCGATTCGCCTCGTGGGTGCTTTCGTCTTGTGGATTGCCTTTAGCTGGGCCATGCGCAGCAACTCGCTCAATCAGGACGTCTCGGGCGACAAGAAGCTGACCCTCTCGAACATCAAGCTTTCGACGCTATTCATTCCGATTTTCGCGGTCACCTTCACGCTCGTCAGCTTTGATCTGCTGATGTCGCTCGAGCCGCATTGGTTCAGCACGATTTTTGGCGTGTACTGCTTTGCCGGGCTTTTTTATAGCGGGCTGTCGCTGCTGGCGGTGCTGATTATTTACGGGCGCAAGCAGGGCTTGTTCCGCGACGACATCCTCAACATGAATCACCTGCACGACATCGGTAAGCTCATGTTCGCGTTTACTGTTTTCTGGGGTTACATCATGTTCGCGCAGCTGATGCTGCAGTGGTATGCCAATCTGCCCGAAGAGACGACCTACTAT
>JBBRLF010000504.1:0-2144 GCA_038231515.1 candidate division WWE3 bacterium | reverse complement strand
GGCTGTGTGAACTGGTTTCCCGTGCATGCGACCTCGATTCACCGCGACTTTCCTTTCGTCCACTCCGACAACAAGGGACTGGCGGCGGCCCGCCTCGAAGCCGATGCGCGCGAAAAGGGCCATGCCGGATTTGTTTCGGTTTTTGCTCAAGGCGCCGCCGGCGACGTGACCCCGAACTTCATGATGCACCCGGGGCTGCGCGATATGCGCGGGCCGTTTCCGGATGACGAAAAAAACTGTGAGTTTAATGCCGAGCTTCAAGTCGAACTCGCACGCAAACTTTATGAAGCTGCGTCCAGCTCGACGCCACTCACGGGTGAGCTTGAAACCGTGATCGAGCGCCATGATTTTTCAAAAATCGAAGTCGCGCCCGAGTTCGCCGGCGGCAAGGTGGGCGTGCGCACGGCGCCCGGAGTGATCGGCTGCAATATGTTGCGCGGCACCGCCGAAGGCCGCGGCGCGCCGGAGTGGCTGATTCTTATGGGAGTGGTGCTTTCGCGAGCCACGACCTATCTGCGTTACCTTGGTATTCTTGCGCGTGGAAAAAAAATCAAGCCGCCCTGGCATCGCGACGCCTGTCACGGCACTAAAATCGCGTTCATGGAATCGGGCAGGGGACGCATCTTTGGAATCTCACGGCTGGCTGGTTTTTTTGTACCCAGTATTTTTCATCCCACCATTCGAAATCTAAAGATGATGGCGCGCGATCCTGTGACGTCGCGAGCGCCGTTCACACCCCAGATTCTGCCGCTGCAGTTCGTAAAGCTTGGTCCGCTGGCGCTGATCGCGGTGCCGGCCGAGCTTACGACGGTTGCCGGCAAGCGTCTGCGTGCCACCGTGGCCGAACGCCTGCGCGATCGCGGCTTCGAGCGTATTATTCTTTGCGGCTATTCCAACGCTTATGCGGGCTATGTCACGACCTACGAGGAGTATCAGCTGCAGCTTTATGAGGGCGCCAGCACGCACTTCGGTATGTGGACGTTGGCGGGTTATCAGACTGCGTTTGCCGGTTTGTGCCGCCGCATGTTCGCGCGGTCGCCGAAAGTGTCTTCGATTCAGCCCGGCGCCATGAAAGCGAATGACGCGATTTCTTAGGCCGGTGGTTTCAGTCCTGACCGGGTGAGTTTTGCCGGGCAGTGGCGCCCCAGTTTTTCCTGCTTTCAGACGATAAGTAGGGGTGAATTTCCGACGTTCATCCCTCGCACTCCTGTCGCTGTTTCTATTCGGTGCCTGCACTGGCTCTGGTGCCCGCGCTGGCGTGGTGGAGATGAGAAGTATCGGGCTGACATTCTCCAAGCCGGGCGTGGACGACCGCCCTCAATTCGGCGACCTGCCCAGGCACGATGCGCCACGGGCCAGTACCACCGTCAGCATGCCGCACACCTATCTCATGGACCCGGCAAAATTTGACGACCTGACCGCGCGTTTTCTGCTCATCCAGGCCAGTCGCGAGTCCGGTCAGCAGACGTTGTCGCAAAATGTTTTTTTCGAGCAGGTGCATCAGGCTGCTCAGGTCAGAATCATGAACGAGTATCTGCGTCGCATCTATCAGGGCTACTCGGCGGCGCTAATCGAAGATTCCCGAAAAAAGCAGCGCGCAAGCTCGGAGTCTTTGACCGAGGTGGGTCGCAACATTCTGGTGACCTATCAGGCCGTGGCGGTGTTACCCGGGCTGGAGTCCCGCTTCGGCTACGACGTGATTGGCAATGCCACCCATTTTGCGCTGGTTTCGCCCATTCTCTCGACTGAAATAGTTTATTATCTGATGGATCAGAAGTCGAAGGCTTCGATTCCCGAACATATCACAAGTATCGACGAGGCGATGGATCAGTTTGCGGCCTTTGATCGCCTGAGCGTGAATGTCTCGCATTCGTTTGCCGACCTGGGAGTCCGAACCAAGGTCAAATACGGCGTGACGAGTCGCACGTTGGACTATGGCTTTTCAAAGTCGCTGGTCGGGCCGTTCGCGGTGCAGGTCGTGCGCGAAGAGAATTATCAAAAAGAGCTGCCGGGCAATCTGGTGTTTCAGCTGACGCTGGGCCAGCGGTTCTGACGCGGCCTCGTCCGACTTAGTGCAAGGCGCGAAGCGTGGCCAGTACGTTCGTTTCAATCGCGTCGAGCTTCCAGCGCGCCATTTCGCCTGG
>JBBRLF010000503.1:0-2163 GCA_038231515.1 candidate division WWE3 bacterium | reverse complement strand
CGCAGCACCACCAGCCGCAGCAGCACCAGCCGCAGCAGCACCAGCCGCAGCAGCACCAGCCGCAGCAGCACCAGCCGCAGCAGCACCGGCCGCAGCAGCACCAGCCGCAGCAGCACCAGCCGCAGCAGCACCAGCCGCAGCAGCACCAGCCGCAGCAGCACCAGCCGCAGCAGCACCGGCAGCGGCTCCAGTCGCTCACTAAGCCTTTAAATTACCGGCAATTATTTCCCGAACCAACGACCGGTTTACCTATGCTATTCTTTAACGGTGAGAATTCAGACTCTGCTCGGCATCCTACTGCTGCTCAATGTCCCGCCCTTCGCGGCCGCCAATAACAACCCCGCCAGCGGCATGTATTCCCCCAAGCTTCTTGAAGCAGACCAATCAGAGGTCTGCGACACCCCTCAGACTGGCCAGATTTCGCGCTTTTTTGCGACGGCCAACTGCGAATACACCTGTACTGGCGACGGGCACAAGCGCACAGGCTCCCGCGAGCTGGAATGGGATCCGGAAAAAGAAGCAGGCATGTTCAAAGGTGACGGCGCACTGTGGGCCACGATGACCCAACGCCTTTCCAATAAAGGCAAACGCACCTGCCTTGAAGCCGCAACTGCGGGCTGCACGAGTCTGAACCGGATTGCCTCGGTAAGCTATCGCGGCCTGCAGTCTGGCGCCTGGGCCATGCCCGCTCAGATTCTGTGCGGCCCCGGACAGCCCCTCACCTTTTCTCCCTATGACCCCTCGGTCTCCTCGACGCTGCGGCGGCATGCGACTGAAAACACCTCGGGCCTGCAGCTGATCGCCGAGCTGACCAGCACCGGCGACATCGAAAAAAAAGCTGCGCTGCCCGCCGACTGCGCGAAGAAAATTTCGGTCAGCGTCTGTTTTGGCGACTGTCTTTGCGATCCAGATGAGCTTGTGGAATGTCCCAACAGGGGGAAATCAGAACAATGGGCGCAGGTACTGGGCACCCGCAAGCCCCCGGCCTCACGCACCATCACGCTTTGCGCGGATCGGCTGGTGGCAGAGCTGACCCGGAATTCGATGCGGCGCTACGCACACGATGTCTTGCAATATTACTGCGAAGACTTCGCGTGGCGCACGATTTTTGCGCGCAGACCAACCGGTGCCACCTGCTCGGCTTATCGCGGAGCTGTTGACTGCAGCTCGTTGTTTTGACCAGACCTGGAAAACTACTGACCAGCACCCAGACTCACGGGCATTAAAAACACGCCGCCCTGCCCGGCGCCGCAATGAGTAATAAAGAGCTCGCCATGTTCAAAGTCACCGCCTTCGGCAACCCACTCCGCGGCATGCGAAGTCAGCCGGCCCACGGGCGCGCCATCGAAATGAAACGGGCTGCGCGAGCGAAACACCTGAGTGGCCACCCACTCAATCGGGTACGAGGTGAAGGAGAGATAAAACCAGCCATCGCGTTCGAACACAAAGGGACTCTCGGTAAAACCTGAGTTGAACATTGCGGTGCCGGGCAAGGTGATCGCCATGCTGGGCTCGCTCCAATGCACCAGATCAGACGAGGTGCGATACGCCACGCCGCTAAGCCTTGATTTCGTATCGCTGCACCGGGTGTAGTACATCACCCAGGTCGCGCCAAAGCGCTTGAGCATCGGATCGCGCGCCACACAGATGTCTTGAAACACGGGCCCGCGCGAAACACGTTGCCAGCTTTCCAGATCAGTCGAACGCGCAATCGTGATTCCGGCCGAGTCGTTGCCTTCGCCACCACTGTGAAAAGCCATGACGTAGCCGCCCGCACCGTCGTGCTCAACGTGGGGTGCCCACACCTGGGTTTCGCCAACAGTAGGGTCGTAGTTCATCATCGTGCCCTTGAAGCGCAGGTTGGCCAGCTCGGGACCATCGCTCACCGCGTGCACAAAAGAACGTTCGACCTGGGAGTTGAAGGGCTCGTGATTGAAAATTCCGAAGAGATGCCAGCGGCCATCCACTCCTTGAATCAACGTATGGTCATTCGTGTAGAACGGCCCCCCTGGCAAAGTACCTGAGTCAAAAATACGAGTGGCTGGCCCTTGCGTAAGCACCGGCGCGGTCTCGTGCGTATTGTAAAAGCTGACTTCGTAATCGCCTTCGGTCCAGGTGCTCTCAGAGCGACTCGTGTCGACCACAAACTCGACTGCACCCTGG
>JBBRLF010000502.1:0-2188 GCA_038231515.1 candidate division WWE3 bacterium | reverse complement strand
GTCTGAAACCCGGTCTTTTAAATCAAGGGCGCGAATGAACGAGCAGCTTCAAATCACTCTTGAAGATGATCTCGGCCTTATCCGGGTGAGCAATGCGCATCACGATGCCATCGCCGAAAATCGGGTGCTGAACCACGTCGCCGAGATTCAACTTTACCTTGGGCGTGTACTTTACGCGCGCGGCTTTGGCGGCGTCGTCCATCAGGCGCTTCCACTCGACTTCGATGGAAACTGATTTTGCCGCTGCTTCGTCTTCAGCTTTTTCAGCTGCCGTTTTGCGCTTGGACTTGCTAACTTTTTCAACGACCTGGCCGGGCTCGGTAATGCCCTTGGGGGCCTTGTAAGCACGCTCTTTGCGGCAGGTGTTGCATTGGACTTTAACAATTTTTGAGCCGACTTTGGCTACGACCGTCGCGATGAGGTCCATTTTGCAGGCGCCGCAGTAAGCTAAAGTTTCGAGATCAGACGTAGGTTCGGCCATCGTTGGTTTCCTCGGAAAATGTGGTAATCGTTATTTGTGCCTAATACATCACCACTTGACTCTAAAATCAAGGGTTTGGCCGAGGAACCCGGCGTCTATCTGATGAAAGACGGGGCGGGGGTGATTCTCTACGTCGGCAAGGCAAAGAATCTAAAATCCCGGGTTTCCAGCTATTTTCAAGACACCAAGGACAAAAACCCCCGAACTGAGCTGCTTGTCCGCAAAATCATCGACTTTGAGGTCGTCCTTACCGACACCGAGGCCGAAGCGCTGGTGCTCGAGTGCAACCTCATCAAGAAGTACAAGCCCCGGTTCAACGTGCGGCTCAAAGACGACAAAAGCTATCCCTACGTGCGGCTCGACCTGAACCATCCTTTTCCGCGGCTGGAGTATGTGCGGAGGGTGCGCAAAGACGGCGCACGCTACTTTGGACCCTACGTTTCGGCCTATCAGATCAAGGACATACTGCGCTGGGCGCAGAAAGCCTTCAAGCTGCGCGACTGCTCGGACAATGAGTTTCGCAACCGTTCGCGGCCCTGTATCCTGCACCAGATGGGACAGTGCTCGGCACCCTGTGTGGCCCTGATTACCGAGCCGGCCTATCACAAGAATATTGATACGGTATTGAAGCTGCTCGACGGCAAAACCACCGAGGTGGTGAAAGATCTCAAAGCCCAGATGGCCCAGGCGGCCGAAGACGAGGCTTTCGAGCTGGCGGCCGAGCTGCGAGACCGTATTCAGTACCTGGATGAGATCACTCAGCAGCAGAAGATCAGCGACCCCGAGGCCGACTTTGACCGCGATATTGTGCAGTTTGCGCGTTCGGCTTCGTCCGATGTCAAATCCGGTCAGGCCGTAGTTGTCGTCATGGCCGTGCGCGACGGCCGTGCGGTGGGCGTTTTTCAGTTTCCGTTCGAAGACATTGATCCGCAGCTGCCCGACGACGAATTCATCTTCGACTTCCTGGCGCAGTATTATCTGGGACGAAACGAAGAGGCTCCCGCGCTCATGCCGCCGGAAGTTCTGGTGCCGGAGTTCGGGGGTGAGTCCGGGCAGGCGCAAATCCGAGTCAAAGACCAGGCCGCGCTTCTTTCAAAGGCCCTTTCACGCCGGGTGGACTTTCGCGTGCCCAAGCGTGGCGAGGCGGCCAATCTGATGGCGATGGTGAAAAAGACGGCCGAATACCATCTGGGCGAGCTGGCCACGAAGTCCGCGCAGTCGCTGGAGGATCTGCTGGACGTGCAGAAGAAGCTCGATCTGCGCAAATTTCCCACCCGCATCGAATGCTATGACATCAGCCATTTTCAGGGCGAGGGCACGGTGGCGTCGCGTGTGGTGCTGATCGAGGGTAAGCCCGAGAAGAGCCTCTACCGCCACTATCACGTGCACGAGTCGGGGGGCGGCGCGGTTCCCGCGCGTAATGTTGACGATTTCAAGTCGATGCGCGAGATCCTGGAACGGCGTTTTGCCCATGACCATTCGTTACCCGATTTGGTTGTCGTGGATGGAGGCAAAGGCCAGCTGTCACAGGCCGAGGCGATTTTTTCGGAGCTGGGCGTAATTGGTGTCGAGCTGGTGTCGCTGGCCAAGGCGCGAACTGAAAGTGATTTTACGGAGGCCGAGATCACGGCTTCGATGGAGCGCGTGTTCAAGCCCAATCAGAAAAATCCCATCATGCTCAAGCCAGGTACCGGCGCATATCGTGTG
>JBBRLF010000501.1:0-2289 GCA_038231515.1 candidate division WWE3 bacterium | reverse complement strand
CGGGCCCCAAGGCTTTTCTGCGCAATATCCTGAATCGTCGCGAAGACCCCATTCGTGTAAATCTTTCGACGGCTAAAGCCGGCCTGGTAACCTACCGGTTTTTCAGCGACAACATCCAGATTCCAATTGGCGTAAAAGTGCTGTCGATCAATCCCACGGCCATTATCGTGAAGCTCGAGTACGTCAAACGCAAAGAGGTGCCTGTCAAGCTGCTCACGAAAGGCGAAGCGCCGGCCGGCTACCGCATCACGCGCCTCGACCTGATTCGCTCGACGGTAAAGCTGCGCGGGGCTGAGTCGCGCATTGATCAGGTGGCCGAGGCGCCCACGGTGCCCGTCGATCTGGCGCAGATTCGCGACTCCGGCGAACGCGAGGTGGCGGTTGATCTGGGCCGGCTGCCCGGCATCCTGCTTGACGATGACCTGCCCAAGATTCACTTCGATGTTACGCAGTCTACTGCCAATTTTCGCATCCGCAACGTGGACGTGAAGGTGCTGACGAATAGGAAATTCACGATCGAGCCCAAGGAAGTGGCCGTATTCGTGCGCTGCAGCCCCGAGGAGCTCAAAACTCTGGCACCTTCGAAGGTGTACGCCGTGGCCGACCTTCGTAACAAGGGGGCTGGAAACTACGACACGCCGGTCACCGTACAGTTGCCTTCCAACATCAAATTGATTAATGTTCTGCCTACCAAGGTTAAAGTCACCCTCCACTAGCTAGGAACACACAAATGGCAAACTCTCAGAAGCTTTTTGGCACCGACGGCATTCGCGGCACCGCAAACGAATATCCGATGACGAGTGAGCTTGTCATGCAGGTGGGCCGCGCCACCGCTTACATGTTTCGCAACCTGGCCGATGCGCAAAAGCGCGGCACGGCAAGCGCCCGCCGGCGTCCCAAGATTTTGATCGGCAAAGACACCCGCCTTTCGGGCTATATGATCGAGATGGCGCTGGCCTCGGGCATCTGCTCTTTGGGAGTGGACGTTTATCTCATTGGTCCGATGCCTACCCCGGGAATCGCGTTTCTCACGCAGAGCATGCGTTGCGATGCCGGCATTCAGATCTCGGCCAGCCATAACGCGTTTATGGACAACGGGATCAAGATTTTTTCCAGCGACGGCTACAAGCTGCCCGACGCCCAGGAAGCCGAAATTGAACGCCTGGTATTTTCCAAGGACCTCGAAAAGTACCGTCCGACTGCTGGCGACGTGGGCAAGGCTCATCGTATCGACGACGCCCTGGGCCGCTATATCGTGCAGCTCAAAAACACTTTTCCGCACGATCTGGATCTGGTGGGTATGCGCATCGTGCTAGACTGCGCCAATGGTGCCGCCTACAAGGCCGCGCCTCTCGTGTTCGAGGAACTGGGTGCTGAGGTCATTCGCAAGAGCGTAAATCCGACAGGCTTGAATATCAATGACAAGTGCGGTGCCCTTTACCCCGAAAACGTGGCCCATGCGACGGTCGAATATCGCGCTGACATAGGTGTCACCCTTGATGGCGACGCCGACCGCGTAATCCTTTCAGATGAAAACGGCGAAGTGGTCGACGGCGACCAGATCATGGCCATCTGTGCGATGGAGATGAAGAGGCAGGGCAAGTTAAAGAAGAACACCGTGGTCAGCACGCCAATGTCCAACCTGGGCTTCGAGCTCGGACTCAAGGAAGCGGGCATTTCGGTTGTGCGCGCCAATGTCGGCGACCGTTACGTCGTCGAAATCATGCGTAAGGAAGACTACAACTTCGGCGGCGAGCAGTCGGGCCACCTTATTTTTCTCGAACATGCGACTACCGGAGACGGTGTCGTCGGGGCCTTGAAAGTTTTGGAAATCATGCGCCGGTCGGGCAAGAAGCTCTCCGAGCTCAAGAAATGCATCACGCTATTCCCGCAAGTACGCGAAGACGTGAAGGTCGTTCGCAAGGATGACTTCAAGACGATCAAGGAAATTCAGGACGAGATCCAGGCCGCCGAGAAGTCGCTCGCCGGTAAAGGCCGCGTGTTCGTGCGGTACTCGGGCACCGAACCCATTGCACGCGTCATGGTCGAAGGCGAAGACCTGCGCATGATTCAGGGCATCGCGAAGAGAATCGCGAACCTGGTCGTCAAGCATCTGGGTACTTAACCAGAGCCTAGGAGTAAAGTCATGATTCGCCTCGGAGTAAACATCGACCACGTGGCAACGTTACGCCGCCTGCGCGATACGCCAGACCCTGACCTGCTTCAGGCCGCTCAGGATTGTATTGCCGGTGGCGCCGACCAGATCACGATTCACCTGCGTGAAGATCG
>JBBRLF010000500.1:0-2289 GCA_038231515.1 candidate division WWE3 bacterium | reverse complement strand
CGAGACAGGCGACGAGGTTGAAGAAGCCGTTGCAGCCCAGCCCGCCGTTGACTATTCAGGCTATTCGAAAGCCGAACTGGTCAACCTGCTCGACCAGACGCTAAACTCTATCAAAGGTGAAACCGTCAGCCCGGCCCAATTCCGTCATGCAGATGATGTACTGAAACAGTCGAAGCCCGTGATGGATACCCTCAAACGCGAGGAACGTCAGGCGGCTTTGCAACAATATATAGCTGATAGCGGCTCGGAAGAGGGTTTCCAATTCCGTACCGACGATTCGGCCCTCCGCTACGAAGACCTGTATAAGCAGATCAAGTCGCAAAAAAATACGTATTTCCAGACGCTCGATAAGGCAAAAGATGCCAATTTTAGCTCGAAAACAGACCTGCTTCGCCGCCTGCGTGAGCTGGTCGAATCAGACGAGTCGAGCGCGGGTGATGCCAAGACAAGCTGGAACGAGTTCAAGAAAATTCAGGACGAGTGGAAGGGTGCTGGTAATATTAACTCACCACACAATGCCACGCTTTGGGCCACTTACCACGCCCTGGTAGACCGCTATTACAGTAATCGTAACATTTATTTTGAGCTGAAAGAGCTTGACCGGAAACGCAACGCTACGCTGAAAGGCGAGGTGATCGACAAGGTTGAAGCGCTTGCCGCCGCTCAGGCTGAGAAGTCGGTGACTCGCCAAACCATTGACGAGGCCAACGCCTTGTTTGAAGAATATAAGCACATTGGGCCGGCCCCAAAAGCGGAGCAGGAATTGCTGTGGCAGCGCATGAAAGTGGCCCTCGATACGCTATACAACAAGCGGCGCGGGCAGAACGAAGATCAGCGTAAAGAGTCGTCTCAGTTGTATGAAGAGAAGTCGGCTATTTACGAAGAATTGATTCCGCTGACCTCATTTTCGTCGTCGGGTATTAACGACTGGAATGACAAGACCAAGGCGGTTATGGCTATCCAGGACCGCTGGAACGCCATAAAAGGCCCAATGCCCCGCGAAGAAGGCAAGGAACTGAGCAAGAAATTCTGGGCAGCCCTGAAAACGTTCTTTGCCAACAAAGGCGAGTTTTTCCGGCAACTGGAAGGGAAGCGCGAAGAGAACCTTAAAGCCAAAACCGAACTCTGTGAGCAGGTTGAAGCGATTCTGGCCGCTGGTGATGAGTCGAGCGAAGCCACGCAGCGGGTGATCGAGTATCAGCGGCAGTGGAAGAATGTGGGGCAGGTACCGGAGAAACAGAAGAACAGCATTTTCGACCGATTTAAAGCGGCCTGTGACGCCTTCTTCGACAAAAAACGCAACCGGAATCAGGACACTGACCGCGAATTTGAAGCCAACCTCAGCAAGAAGGAAGACCTCATTGCCCGGATTGAAACCGCTGCTACCCAAAACGCTGATTTGTCGCAAATGAACGCGTTTAAAGAGGAGTGGAATGGCATTGGCTTTGTGCCCAAGAAAGATAAAGAGCGCATCCAGAAAGGCTATGTCGCGGCGATCAATGCCCTGGTGCGTGCCAACGGCGCCATGTCTACGACGGAAAAAGAACGCGCCATTCAGGATAATGAAGCTGAGGTAAACCGCTTTGGTGGCCCCCGTGGCGAACGGCGCGGTGATTCGCGTGGTGGCAGTGAAGCTCCCCGCAGTGATCGAGGCGAATCGCGTGGGCCTCGTCCTGACAGCCCCCGTCCGGGTGGTGGTCGTGAGCAGGGTCAGGGCGGTCGTCCGGGTGCGGGTGGTGGCAACCGGAGCAATGACCGCTCACGTGACCGTGGCCCCCGCGACGGTGGCTATAGTGGTGGTGGTTCACGCGACGGTGGCGACTATGCAGCCTATCGCCGCAGTACCGAAGGGAGTGGTGGCAGCGAAACCCGCCGCCGTATCTCGACGCTGGAAAACGACATTGCCACCTACCGCAATAACATCGAATTCTTTGCCCGCTCGAAAAACGCCGATCAACTCCGCGCTGATATCGAGAAAAAGATTGCTGATGCCCAAAAGCAACTTGACTCCCTGCGGAATCAGGAGTAAGACAATCAGGTGGTTAGCCTACAGGCCTGCTGATTTGACATCGGCAGGCCTGTTTTTTGCCCAAGAGGGTTGGCAAAACGGGAGAGATTGCCTACTTTTGCATCACCAAAATCGACAAGGGCATTGCCCGAAACCGATTTGATTGCCTCCATAGCTCAGCTGGTAGAGCAACTGACTTGTAATCAGTAGGTCGTTGGTTCGATCCCGACTGGAGGCTTCTAACAATCAAGCAGTTACGTTCATTCGTAACTGCTTTTTTT
>JBBRLF010000499.1:0-2326 GCA_038231515.1 candidate division WWE3 bacterium | reverse complement strand
GGTAAACTTTTTGAGGTTGTGCTGAACCTGCAGGGAACCCCGCTCAATCACGCCATGGGCCTGGTCAAAAACAATCGGGGTGCTGGTGCTGTAAGTATGATCCCAGACCGTGACACTCGATTTGCGTTCGCCCTTGTTCGTGCTCTGAGTCGAAATCATATTCAGGCCGTTGATATTAATGCTGCGAGTACTGGCGACGGGGTCGATCACGAAGGTGATGCCGCCACCAGGATACGTAGTGTGCCAGCCGCTGGGGCTCGAGGTTTTCGAGGACATTGTCGTTCCCGTGGCGTTGGTCTGCGTCAAGCCGTTAGGATAGGTCCACGTAAAAGTCACCGCACTCTGCTCCGGAGTCGGGGTGCATGCGCCAGAATTAAACACGTACTGTTCAATCCCCTTCCAGATTCCACCGGCGCCGCTCGAAGTCGTACAACTGTTATATGTCATCAAAATTTTATTGTCTTTGCAGGTAGAGTGCGCCAAAGAAGGGCAGATCGGAGTGGCCACATTGGCGGCAGAAGTTTGGGCAAGTACGCTTGCATCGCTGAAAAGCGAGGAGGCTTCGAAACCGGAACTGAAGTTGACCGCGCCCCCGAGGACGGAGCTGCCCATTTCACTCACGGATTCCGATGCGATCGAATCTGATGAGTCATTGGCCGAGCCGCAACCTGCCCAGAATGGGGCCGTTGCCGCTAGCAGCAATGATAAACTCCGAGACCACCTCATCCTTCTATTGTTTCAACTTCGGAACACGCAGGCAATAGTGTCAGGGGTGACCCAGGTTCACGCGGGGGAAACGGAGAAAAACCAGAAAAAGCCTTTAATCCCGGGAAGTGGCACTGCCCGCCTCGACTTCGATTGACCTAGACAAATCAAGGATCGAACCATAAAAGCCTGACCATGATGCGCTTCGTAAGTAACCAGGGCGTATCCACGGTCTGAGTTACCCCAAAAGCCGTGCTAAGCTTGGGCGCCTTGTTCCGCGGCTGCCTTCGCGCGGGCCGCCTTTTTCTGCTCCCAGAGCCACCGCACGTAACCCAGCGGGCTTAAAACCTCTGCGCCCGCGTTATTCGTGTCGACCAAGTAGCGGTAATAGACGGGCGGGTCCAGATCCACGAGTTTGCACGTTTCAATGATCGTGTAGTGGTCGGCCGCAACGTCGGCGCCATTGATCGTTTTGGAGCCGTTAAAATTCTTCCTGCCCAGGACCGCGTGCCTGAGTGACCTCTCCGCATGGTTGTTTGAAAGCGGCACCCGGATATCGTCCAGGAATACCGTGAACTCTTTCCAGTGCCCCAGCAGATACCGGATCGACTTGCCCATCTCGTCTTCCGACAGGAGATATTTCAAGTTCTTTTCATCCAGCCAGGCCTTGATCATGGCCACCAAAACGCGCGATTTCTCCTCGCGAAGCACTTTCAGCTTCTCAAAACTCTTGCCCGCCTCCCGCTCCACTGCAAAGAGCTCATCGATCAGAAGCAGGATCGCAACACAGTCCTCGGGATGGTTCTCTAGGATCTCGTAAAAATTACGCCTCGCGTGCGCCCAGCAGTAACAGAGCGTGCACTTCGTCTCGTTCTTCACCCGGTTATAGCCCGCAAACTCATCACTGAGCACTGGCCCTTCGTAGCCCCTCAGCATCTCGACAATGATCTTGCCCGAGCGACTGGGCTCAAAGCGGTAGTAGGCGCCCGCCATGTTGCAGATCGTCCAGATATAACCATCGCTATCGTGGTCATTGAGAATGGGCCACGTCGTCTCGTCCGCATGCACGGCCAGCGGCACACTGAAAATATCCTGCCTGATCTTCTCCATCACCTGCGCGCGCCTGGCGTGGCTGGAGAGCGCGTCCACCAGGCCGTAGAGGGTCTTGGACGTGATGCCGTAAAGTCCTTTTTTCTCCATCTGCTCGACCTGGCGGTTCAGAGGCGTGTGGTGCTGGTACTTGTCGCAAGTCACGGCAATCGCGAGATCCACGCTGTACTCGCATCCAGGCAAAAGCTTGCTTGGGCCCTTGGCCGTAACGATGACCTCTTTATCGGTGCCCACCGACGGCAGGTACAGGTATTTCTTGCGGCGGTGGAGGACCTTTTTATAAACACGCTCGACGATCGTGATCTCGTTCGCTTCGTCGTAAAGGCCTTCGAGCTCTTTCCAGTCACTGCGCTTGGGGTCGGGATTGCCGCGAGTCATGGCCTCGTCTTTTAGCTCGCAGTCTTCCATCGAGTAAAGCGAGATTTCGGTGGATTTTGCCCGGTCTTTGGCCGTCTTCTCGGCGCTCGTTTGCTCATCCGAAGGGTTGAGCCCCTCGCCGTGCGAAAGCCGG
>JBBRLF010000498.1:0-2333 GCA_038231515.1 candidate division WWE3 bacterium | reverse complement strand
AGTGCCGATGACGACGACGAAGATGCGGACACCGACAGCGCCGCTATCGTTTCGCACACGCCAAACCCGACCATGACGCCCACGATCTACATGGTTTCGAATCCCAATGAGCAGATCATTGAGTTCGAAATCAAAGGGCCCGCCGATCTTTTCGCGCTCTCCAAGGCCTCGGCATTGCCTTTTTCGACGATCAAGCTCTTGAATCCCGAGCTGCTGCGCTGGTGCACGCCGCCCACGATGAAAACTTATCGCGTCAAGCTGCCGATGTCGGTGAAAGACCGGTTTCTGGCTACTTATAACGATGAGAGCTTTGATCGGCGCGTCGTGTTTCTACGCTACACGGTCAAGCGCGGCGACTCCGTGCAAAAGGTGGCCAAGCGTTTCAATATTGAAGGCCCGCCAATCTGCGAGCTCAATCAGATGAATCTTCGCGCCAATGATTTGCGCGTGGGAAGCTCGATCAATCTGCCAATTCCGACGGGCTACAAGCGGGTTATTGCCAGCATGTACGACGACAAGCCCGAGAAGGCTTCACGCCGCGGACGCCGGTCACGCCGCTCACGCCATCGTCGTCATTCGTCGAGTGCGGGGCATAGCTTTCGGCTGCGGCCTAGCCTGGCCACCGTTGGCAAAAATAGCTAAGCCAGAGAGGCAAGCCGAAACGACTTTTGCTACGCCGCCTGGCTTCTCAGCTGCTCGCGGCGCTGCTCAAGCAGTCCGGCAACCTTGTCGAGGGATTTGAGCGCTTTTTCCAAGCGCAGAATATCTTCGGGCCGAGCGGTTCCGCTGCTCTTCAGCGCATCCAGCACGACTTCCACCATTCCGTACGTCACGCCAATGGGGCTGGAGATATCATGAATGAATTTTTTTTCGTCGGTCGTGCTGTCCGTCGCCATAAAGCTATTTCGGGATAATCGGGCAGTGGGTGTAGTAAAGTCAGGAGCTGGCCGAGCTGCAGATTTTACCCAGCAGTGCGTCAGGGCTGGCGGCTGCTGATGGCGGATTGAACTTTGGCGAGTAGCGTGTCGGGACTAAAGGGCTTTACCAATACTCCGGCCACATGGTGGCCGATGCGTTTGACCAGCTCGGCATCCAGGTGGCCACTGGTGACCACAATGGGCGTAGTGGCATTGAGTTCTTTTTTTGAAGACCGGGCCGCCGCAATGATGTCCTCACCGCTGTCGCCGCCTGCCAGCCGCATGTCCAGGACCAGGCAGGCAAAAAGCTGGTTGCCCAACTTCGTCACCGCGTCCGCAACTTTGGCCGATTGCATAACCCGATATCCGTGCGAGGTCAGAACGGAGTGCAGAATCTCGGCAATGTCAGGCTCGTCTTCGACCAGAAGAATCCAAGGTTGCTCATCCATAGCTGAAGTGTCTTAACTCCCTGTAAGATCGATGGTACACGTTAGCCAATGATTGTACAGAAGTTCGGCGGCACCTCAGTGGGCACGCCCGAAAAAATCAGAAGCGTGGCTCGTCGAATCGCCCGCGCTCGCGAAAGCGGCAAGCAGGTTGTGGCGGTGGTTTCGGCCATGGGTGAGACCACCGATGAGTTGCTCGAACTTGCCCGCGAAGTAAGCCCGGCTTTACATGCCCGCGAGCTCGACATGCTGCTCTCGGCTGGTGAGCGGGTTTCGATGGCCCTGCTTTCGATGGGCCTGCGCGATTGTGGCATCGAGGCCATCTCGTTTACGGGCTCGCAGTCGGGCATTATCACCGATGAGAATCATACCCGGGCGCGAATTCTGGAGATTCGTCCCTTTCGCATTCAAGAAGAGCTGCAGCGGGGCAAGGTGGTCATCGTCGCCGGATTTCAGGGCGTGTCCCGTTCCAAAGAGGTCACCACTCTGGGGCGCGGCGGCTCGGATACGACGGCAGTGGCTCTGGCGGCGGAGCTCAAAGCAGAACGCTGCGAGATTTATACCGACGTTTCCGGAATCTATTCGGCTGATCCCAGAGTTGTTCCCGAGGCGCGGCGCTACGACCGCCTGCCGCTCGAGCTGGTTCTGGAGATGTCAGTCAAGGGCTCGCAGGTCATGCACGCACGTTCCATTGAAATTGCCCGCGAGCGCAAGCTTCCAATCCATATCGGACTTGCGCACCCGGCCCATCCCAACCCCGGCACCCTAGAGGAAGGCACCATGCTTGTACCCGAGAGTCAGATGAATATATTGGAGCTGCCCAAAATAGTTGCAGTCACCTCCAGGCGGCAGCTCGTGAGCGTGCATTTTTCAAAAGAGCAGGCCCCCGAAATCCTGGGTGAGCTTGCTCGGGATGCTGTTCTCGTGCACAGCGTTACCTTGACTGCTGCCGGCGGACTGCTTCTATTGT
>JBBRLF010000497.1:0-2336 GCA_038231515.1 candidate division WWE3 bacterium | reverse complement strand
TATAGGACGCCAGCAGCTGACTCGACCAGTTGTCGGTCAGCTTGGTCGAATGCTCGTCTTGAAGCTGAAATGAAGTCTCCACCTTAAAACCATCCTGTACCACCGGCACCGATCCCGTATCCGGTACAGGCACCGTTTACCGTTACCGGTCACCGGTCACCGGTCACAGGTAACGGGTCACTGTTCACCGGTCACCGGTCACCGTAAACTGGCGTTTAGCCCTTGTTTATGGCTCGAAATAAGTAAATTCTTTGTGACGAAAATTGCGCAGCACCCATTTTTTGCCTTCGTGTTTGACGACATACTGCGGATTCACCGGAATCTTGCCGCCGCCGCCGGGCGCATCCACGACAAACTGCGGAATGCACAGGCCCGAGGTGTGGCCGCGCAGGTGCTCGATGATCTCGATGCCTTTTTCGATCGGCGTGCGAAAATGCGAAATTCCCTGCGAAAGGTCGCACTGATAAATATAGTAGGGACGAATGCGCATCAGCATAAGCTTGTGTACCAGCTCGAGCATGATCTTCCAGTCGTCGTTGACGCCCTTGAGCAGCACGGTCTGATTGCCCAGGGTGCAGCCGGCGTCGGCCAGGCGGGCTGCCGTATCAAACGCTTCGCGCGTGCACTCTTTGGGGTGATTGAAATGCGTGTTGATGTGTATCGGATGATACTTCTTGAGCATGTTGATGAAGTTGTCGGTGATGCGAAACGGCAGCGTCACCAAGTTACGTGAACCGAGGCGAATCGTCTCGATATGGTCGCAGGCGCGCAGGCGCGAGATGATCCACTCCAGGCGGTCGTCGCTCAGCGATAAGGGGTCGCCCCCCGAGATGATCACGTCGCGAATGGCCTTGTTGCCTTCGATGTATTTCAAGCCGTTTTCGAGCTGGGTGTTCTGCGCCGAGGTGCTCGGGTCGCTCACTTTGCGCTTGCGCGTGCAGTGGCGGCAGTAAACCGGGCAGTTGTGCGTGGTGTAGAACAGCACGCGGTCAGGGTAACGATGAGTGACGCCGGGTACGGGCATGTCGCGCTCTTCGGCCAGGGGATCTTCAAGGTCCTCTGGTAGAATCGTAAGCTCGCCCATCTTGGGCACCGACTGCAAACGCACAGGGCAGTTCGGATCATTGGGATCCATCAGCATGGCGTAGTAGGGTGTAATGCCCATGTGGAACATCTCGTTGCTCTTTTCGAACGCCAAACGTTCGTCGTCGGTGACCTTGATCACCTTCTCGAGCTGCGCCATGTTCTTAACGCGCTGTTGCTGCTGCCAGATCCAGCTGTGCCAGTCGGTATCCGAGACATGACTCCAGGGGCCACGCTCGGTGGGCTTGAAACGTTCGCGAACTTTATTGATGGTTGTGATCTCAATCGCCATGAAGATGCCTCTACGAGTTAGTCCTTATAAATTATAGATTTATAGGCCTAACAGAGACTCAAGTTGGATACAATGCTTTCTCAGCCGCCCCAGGCCTTCGCCAGGCTGGCTGCTAAGAGAAGAATTGTGACGACGTAAAACAGCTTCATGGGTTCGTGATTCCTGCTCGATGGGCACGTGCTTAAAAACCTGCACGTGCAAAACTATTCTATAGTTCCTATCGGCAAGAATATTTAAAACTTGAGTATTTTGATCGGATTTAATTATCCCAGTGCCGTAGGGTCGCTATAGATGCGGGAATACACTTCCTGAATCAGGATTTTGCAGATCGAGGTGATCGGCACCGCCACGATCATGCCCACGATTCCAAAGAGCTGCGAGCCCAGCACCACCGAAATCACCACCACCACCGGATGCAGATCGACAATCTTGGCCACGATCAGCGGGAAGATCAACATTAGATCTATGACGTTGGCCACACAGTAAACCAGCGTGATGAGCAAGAGGTGGTTGGGCGCACAAGGGTCCAGCACGGCCAGCATGATGCCGGGAACGGCGCCGAGCAGCGGGCCCAGGTAGGGAATGGCATTCGTGGCGCCGGCAAAAACACCAAGCAAAATGGCATAGGGCAGCTTGAGCCATAAGCACATGAGAGTGACCAGTGCAGTGACCAGCGCGGCTTCAATAATGCGAGCCGCGACGTAGCCGCCCATCTCATCTAAAATACGCGCCATGAGACTATACACGGTTTCGAAATAACGGTTCGGCACAAGTTTCAGCAGTGAGCGCCGAATCTCGTGAGCATCTTTAAGTAAGATGAACGTCAGAAAGGGCACTAGAATAAAAGCCATAAAAAGATGCGACGCCAGATTGGGCATGACGGTCCACAACTTTTCCGTGGAGTGCTGGCCCCATTCGAGCAGCTTCTCGGTCAGGTTGGCGTCTTTGAACATAGGATAGG
>JBBRLF010000496.1:0-2383 GCA_038231515.1 candidate division WWE3 bacterium | reverse complement strand
TCCAAAGTGCAGTGCGATCAGATCTTCTATCCCGAGCAGAAGGGCGTGGTGGTTCGCTTTCTGGCCGATGAAGAAACGCTGGTGCTGCTCAAGCGGCTGTCGGAGCTGACTGCGATTGGCGAGCACGATCGGGCAGCTCTGATCAAACGCGTGGCTGCGGTCGCACTGCGCGTTCTTGATCCACTGGCGGACAAGCCCGCTCGGAAAATTAGGGTGCCAGCGGACGAACAAGCTTCTCCAGCAAAGCTGGGGGCGGCTCCGCAAGTTCATCTAGAGGTAGCAACTTCTCCAGAGAAGCTGCGGGCGGCTCCGCCAGCAAATCCAGAGTTAGCAACTGCCCCAGAGAAGCTGCAGACGGCACCGTCAAAAAATCCAGGCGTTCGAACTTCTCCAGAGAAGCCCCACCTTACGCCGCCCGCGCCGTCCCGCTACATTCCCGTAGCCACCAAACGCGAGGTCTGGACCCGCGACGGCAGCCAGTGTACTTATGTCGACGCACTCACCAAGCGCCGCTGCAGCAGCCGCTTCGGGCTACAGCTTGACCACATCAGGCCATTGGCCTGCGACGGGCCATCAAGCATCGAAAATCTCAGATTGCTTTGCCCCGGCCACAACCGCCTGGCTGCCCAGCGCATATTCGGACAAAGAAAAATGGCACGCTACATCCCGACATGATTCGGCTCAGTACATGGCATCAATGACGGACTGGTAGTTTTTCTCGATTACCGAGCGCTTCATTTTCAGCGTCGGCGTCATCTCGCCTTTTTCCACCGAAAACTCGTCTTTCAGAATCCGGTACTGCTTGATCTGCTCGTAACCCGCCAGCGTGCGATTGATCTTTTCCACATGATCTTTAACCTGTTCCACGATAGCCGGGTTCTGCGGCTCATTTAGCGTCAGCAGCGCCGACAGATACTTGCGTCCATCGCCCACCATGCAGGCCTGGCTTATGACGGGCAGCTCTTTTAACCGCTCCTCAATGGGAACCGGCGCGGTCATCTTGCCGCCCGAGGTTTTCATGATTTCTTTTTTCCGGCCGCGAATTCGTATCAAATCGCGTTCGGTCACCTCGCCCAGATCGCCCGTATACAGCCAGCCATCTTTTACAGTCTCCGCGGTGGCTTCGTCATTTCTGAAGTAACCGTTGAAGACGTGACGGCCGCGCGTGAGCATCTCGCCATCTTCGGCCAGCTTGAACGTCATGTCGTGCGGGGCCCGTCCCACCGTACCGGCGCAATCCACGCCCGGCTCGGTCATGAGAATCACGCCAGTTGACTCGGTCTGACCGTAAACTTCAAGTACCTCGACACCCAGCATGCGAAACCATTTTGAAACAGTTGCCGAAAGCGCGGCCGCGCCCGAGGCGGCGCGCTCGATCTTGCCCAGCCCCAGGGCGTGGCGCACCTTGGACAGCACCAACTGATCGGCCAGCTGCAGCTGCGCAATGTCGACAATTCCCGGATTGCGGCCCGAGTAGCGTGCCTCGGCCACGCGCGCCCCCACCCCAAACGCCCAGGTTGCGAGCTGCTTTTTGAGGCCCTGGCCGCCGGCCACCTTTTTCTGGACGCCTTCCATCATCTTTTCCCAAAGACGCGGCACGCTGAGCAGCACGGTAGGCTGCACTTCGACTATTTCGGTCGACACGTTGTCAAACGTCGAGGCGTGATAAACCGCGTAGCGCGACGAAATACCCACGCCAATGTTTTGCATCTTCTCGGCGACATGGCAAAGCGGCAGAAACGAAAACGTGCTGCGGCCGCCGCCACTTTTTAGTCCCCAAGTGCGGGCCACGACGTCAGAGGTAAACGCCAGATTATCATGAGTCAGCAGCGCACCCTTGGGATTGCCCGTGGTGCCCGACGTATAGATAAGAAAAGCGCCAGCCTTGCTGTCGACGCGGGCAAGATAGTCGGAAAGCTTTTTACTCGCCGCCAAAGCCTTGCCCTCTTTGAGCGCGGCCTCGTAGGCCACGGCCTTGGGCGAGATGCTCGTGTCGCCGTCAAATACGACCACTAGCTCGATGCTGGGCGGCAGCTTGCCGCCCACCTTTTTGAAATAGGCGGCGTTCTGCACCGAAAGCACCTTGGCCCGGGTATGTTCAAAAATATACTCAATGTCTTTGGCCGAGGAGTTTGGATACATGCCGGCCGATTTTGCACCCAGCAGCAGCGGTGCCAGATCCATATGCACCCACTGGGGGCAGTTGTAGGAAAGGATGGCGCCTACGTCGTCGCGGGTAAAGCCCCGGGCCTCGAGAAACAAGGCCAGATAAAAAACCCGGTCGCGATACTCGCGGGCAGTAACGGTCTGCCAGGCATTTCCTTCCTTATAATACTGCGCGGCCATCTCAGGCTGCGATTCGGCCCAGCTTGCAAGACGATGG
>JBBRLF010000495.1:0-2427 GCA_038231515.1 candidate division WWE3 bacterium | reverse complement strand
GCTGCGCCAGGATCTGTTGCGCCAGTATCAGTTCTATCCGTTAAGCGAATTCAACCGCACGCCCACCGGCCGGCTCGTAACCCGACTGGTAAACGATACGTCAAGCCTGCAAGATTTGTTTACAGGTGGCTTTGCGGTTGCGCTGGGCGAGGTCGCGGTTGTCTCGGGTATCATTGGCTGGCTCGTCATTTTACATCCGAAGATGGGCCTGGTGTGCGTCAGTGTTTTTCCGGTCATGGCCGTGGCCGCTCATCTTTTCAGCCGACGCATTCGCGCGGTCTACCGCCTTTCGCGCAGCGCGCTTTCGACCCTCAACGGCACGCTGGCCGAAAACATCTCGGGCATGTGGCTGATTCAGCTGTTCAACAAGCAGGAACGTTTTCGCCAGCGCTTTGAAGACGTCTCGCGCCCCTACACCCAGTCGCAGCTGCAGACGATCAGGTCCTTTGCCTTCTTTCAGCCGACCATCACGATTATCGCGAGCATCTCGATGTCGATTCTGATCTGGTACGGCGGCTTTTTGTCGCTTTCGCAAGGCGTGACCCTGGGCCTGCTCGTGACCTTCATGTCGTATTTGCAAAGCCTGTACGCGCCAATCCGCGACATTACTGAAAAATACAGCCTGTTTGTCGCCGCCATGACGTCGTGCGAGCGTATCTTTGAGTTCATGGATCGGCCGCGCGAAGCCGGCACCGACGCCAGCACCGCTACGCCACCGGCACTTCAGACGCAGGGCCAGATCGAATTTCGCAACGTCTGGTTTCGCTATTCCGAAACCGGGCCCTGGGTGCTGCGCGACCTCAGCTTTCGTCTGGCCCCTGGCGAACGCGTGGGCATCGTGGGCCACACCGGCGCGGGCAAAACCACGATCTCGGCGCTGCTCATGCGCTTTTTTGAGCTCGAGCGCGGTACCATTCTGGTCGATGGCGTCGACATTCAAAACATCGACAAGCGCGCGCTGCGGCAGTCATTGGGTTATATCCAACAGGACCCCTTTCTATTTTCGGGAACCGTCGAAGAAAACATTCTGCTTTGGCAGGAATCGCGGCGCGCCTGTTATGAAGCGCTGCCCCGGATGGCGGCCCTCGCGCCCCAGTCCGTGGTTTTTGAAAAGGGCTCGAATCTTTCATCGGGAGAGCGGCAGCTCATCTCATTTCTGCGGGCGCTGGCCCAGAACCCCGGCATTCTGATTTTGGACGAGGCCACGGCACACGTCGACTCCCTTACCGAGCAGTGGATCGGCGAGCTCAGCGCCACGGCCTTTCGCAACCGCACGGTGCTCATCATCGCCCACCGCCTTTCGACGCTCAAGGCGGTGGATCGCATCCTGGTCATGCACCACGGCGAGCTGGTCGAAGCAGGCACGCACCAGCAGCTGCTGGCCCAACGCGGTCTTTACCACAAGCTTTACGAAATCCAGTCCCGGCGCGATGAGTTGGCCAGCGCGCTGGCTACTCCGGCCAGTACGACGACCCCCAAAGCACTTCTTTGATGTCATTGGCGCCGGTAAAATACATCACGATGCGATCCACACCCATGGCGATGCCGCCACTCGGTGGCATGTGCTCGAGGGCGCGCAAAAATTCCTCGTCCAGTGGACTTGCTGGAAATTCTTTTCCGTAAAGACTCGCACGCAGAGCCATATCTTTTTCAAAACGTCTGCGCTGCTCGCGGGCATCCACCAGCTCGTCAAACGCGTTGCCCAGCTCAAATCCGCCGGCATATACTTCAAACCGCTTGGCCCACTTTACACCCCGCGAATCCGTTACCAGATTTGACAGTGCCGCCTGACTTTCGGGGTAGAGATATACGATGGCGGGCCTGCCCAGCTTTTCCAGCCCAGGCTCGACCGCATTCAGCATGACCAGAAAGAAAAGGTCATCCCAGAGCAACGGCGACGCCTCGCGTCCCAGCCAGCCGCGCTCGATGCATATCTTCTGAAGCGGCTCGACCTCGAGCAGCTCGGTCAGTTCAAGATCCGCAAATTTTCGAAAGCACTCCTCAATCGTAAAGCGCGGCCAAGGCCTCGATACATCTCTCTTACTGTTCGTGCCTTCGCACGAACGGGCGATTGCCACGAAAAGGTTCTCGACGTCATCCATGATCGCCTCGTAGCCTTGCCCGGCGCGGTACCATTCCAACATGGTGAACTCGGGGTTGTGGGTGTGACTCAATGGCTCCATGCGATATGCTTTGCAGAGCTGAAATATTCGCGCATAGCCTTGGGCCAGCAGACGCTTCATCGCAAATTCGGGGCTGGTGGGCAGATAGACTCGCTGGCTGGAGTCTGGGTGCTTGATTTCAAGCGGCCGAATGTGCGGCTCCATGCCCGGCGATAGCACCAAGCTGGGCGTATCGGTTTCAATGAAGTCCTGAGACTCAAAAAACCCACGAATTGAGCGTATTATCTCTGATCGAACCCGTCTT
>JBBRLF010000494.1:0-2440 GCA_038231515.1 candidate division WWE3 bacterium | reverse complement strand
TGATTTCGGCGTATAGCAGTGCACGTGCAGAAGGCCCTGAAAGGAGCTGAAAAGAAAATCCAGATAGAAATTCGGAACAGTGAGACAGATGTAGGCGTTGTCATTGAGAACCCCCTTGAGGGACTCCATAAAGGCATCAGGCTCACACACATGCTCGAGCACATGATTCGACGTGATCAGATCAAACTGAGTGCCAAACGACTCTGGCGACAGTTTTTCAATTGGAATATTTCGGCAGGTCACGCCGCGACTGCGCACGAAGTCGGCACGATGCGTGGAGTTCTCGATGCCATAGGGAATAAAACCCAGGTCTTTGAATTTGGTGAGCACCCAGCCATAGCCGCAACCCACATCGAGGACTTTATCTCCGCGTGTAAGTACGGGGCTGCAAAAATTAGGAATCGAAGAGGTGACTTCGTCGCACACGGTGTCTTTGCGATTGGTCAGGACATCGTACACCGCAACGGCCTTACGGCGTACGGTCTTGAGCGCCGCAGCACCGGGTACGGGTCGCAGCCGTTGGCTCTTATCCCATTCGGTGTAATAAAATTTCGCGTACCAATCCTGCGAGGGGCGTCTCTTCAGATACTGGTGAGTGCATGACTCACACCAGGCGGTCTCGACGGAATCCTGAAGCACGCATAGCGAAAGCTGGTTTTCACTCGAAGAGCAAATGGGGCAACGGTCGATCTGGACCAGGGCATTGGGATCTATTTCAAATCCCTTGTAGTTATCACTTCCAAGAATTTCAACTTCCATCAGTCCCCCACCGCTAACGCTTCCAGCGGAGAAAGCGTGGTACTTGCATCAATTTTACTGAGAGCAGGATAAAGCGGCGCCATGGACGTAAAGGTTGCCAGATAGGCGACGCGAATACTGTCTTTGCAGCGGCTGCCCTGATGGTAACACCGCGCTGTATCGATCATGAACGTGGTCCCTTTGGTTCCCAGCACGGCTTTGCCATGACTGGCTCCGCCATTCTCGGCCATCGCGGCGTCCGAAATTCTGCGCGGAATAAATTCATTTTTTACGGTTTTGGAAATCTTCGCGGGAATATAAGTAAAGGGCCCGTTCTTTGCCGAGGTAACGTCCGTAAAATAAACGAAGATCTTCAAAATCCGCGAATCATCGTAGTCGCGATGCCAGAGCTGCGATTCGGTCCAATCACCTTCCGTTGGCTTTGACTGGAGAAGACTGACGGTAAGCAGCTTTGGAACATGTCCAAAATAAGTCGAGGCCAGTTTCAGATACTCTTCCTGCAGAGCGAAACGGACGAAAATGCTTTCTGTTTTAAAGTCCTCGGCCTGCAAGAGCTGACCAAAATAGTCACGCGAGGCGAAAGGCTTGGCAGAGACGTTCGATTTGATTCTTTCGTTCGCCGCTTTTTCCAGCTCGGGATAAAGTGACGACTCGTTTGGTCCCAGCGGCAAAAAGCCGGACTCTTCCAATTCCCTAAGCCCCGCCTGAGTCTTCGAATCGTTGGCCAGGGAATCGGCTATTCTCTTTCTGGCAAAAAAAGAAGCGACATGTTTTAGATAAAGAAGTTTTCGGCCATATCGCAATGGGCTGCCGGAAGAATAATAGTAAAGGATCCGGTTGCGAATTTTGTTCACGTAGACGTTCAAATGGGCCCCTTTATGCCTTATTTACTTATTCAATAATTGCTTAATAGGCAAGACTTTATACCCAGGAAACGCCACCCTGTCGCCGCCTTCATAGGGCTAGAGGTTGAGTATTTTTAGTGTTGCGTTCGATTCGACGTCGACAAGTGGCAGGTCCGCAATTTCCTTTAAGCCATTTTCATGGTCAAGACAGGTGAGTGCGCCGGCCCGGTCGCGCGACTCGCGAAAACGCGATTTCAGGTAAGCTTCTTTCGCGGTTTGAGTCGGCAATAAACCAATGACGTCATTTCTTACGAAGAAAGCATTGCTGCCGGCCGAATTTGAACCGACCAGGGAATAGCCCTTCTTTTTTGCCAGATGCTCCAGAGCTGCGATCGACGCGCCGTAGTAGAGGTTGGAGTAGTGGGCCTTGGATCTTGCAAATTCCTTCTGATAGGGAACAGTGACCTTCTTCTGCGGCCCAAAGAGGCTATTGTATTCGCAGACCACGATGCGGGGCTTCACGCACTCAATGGCGTTCCAAACCCAGTAGTCGTTGCCGTCGATATCCACTGAGAGCAGCCCGATGTCGCCGCTCAAACCGGATTTTTCAATTATTAGGTTTATATTTGCCGGCTCGATGAAGGCGCATTCCGCTTTCAGGTTGTGGCGCCAGTAAATGGACTGCGACTTAATGGCTTCGATATTTTCAACGGAACCATCCAGTACGAGTCCAGACCAGTTGTCGTTCTGGAGTAAAAAGCGGGTATTGGACTCGAGGTAATTTTCGACGCCGAATTCGACAAACACGCGGTTTTCAATTTTGATTTTACGAAGTA
>JBBRLF010000493.1:0-2447 GCA_038231515.1 candidate division WWE3 bacterium | reverse complement strand
CTCGATTATCAGCTGAGCTTTAAAAAGCTGGGCGTGCCCGACGATACCGGCGGGCTTTTAGCCAGACTCAGCGCGGCTGCGCAGAATCCAAACAGCCAGCCCCTGCAAGGCCTGCGCATCGCGCTGGACCCGGGCCATATGGGTGGAAAATTCTGGGATGAAAAAACGGGCAAGTTCGTGCACACCGCTGCCGGCTACGTCAGCGAAGGCGTCATCGCCTTTGACGTCTGCATGCTGCTGGGCCGCGAACTTACGACTCTGGGCGCCGACGTGATGATTACGCGCCATGAGCTGGGCCCGGTGACCGAGCAGACTCTGGACGGCTATAATCTTGCTCCGTGGGGTGAACGCGAAATTCGCAACAACTCTGACCTGTCGTGGTTCGACAGCTTGCTCAACGCCGCCCCGCTGGGCGACCAGCTCTTTGCACTGTTCGACCACAGCGCGGCGATCAGAAGATTGAAAAGCGAGTCCCAGCGCGAAAACTACTTCATCAGCCGACTCGACCTGAGTGCGCGCGCGGAAAAGATCAACGCCTTTCGCCCGCAGCTTACCGTGGTCGTCCACTTCGACGCGTCCAAGCTGGACAAGACCCAGAACACAGCCAACTCAGTACGCGGCTATGTAGCGGGCAACCTGATGCACGACGAAGTCGGCTCACGCGAACTGCGCTACCAGGCCGTACGCAATCTGGTCGATGGCCACCGCTGGGTGGAGTCGAGCGTATTTACCGCGGCCGTGGTGAAAAGCATTTCAGACACCTTGCACGTGAAGCTGGAAACCGGCCCCAACGACTATATGGCCGTGCGGGTGGCTGATGGCGTCTATGCGCGTAACCTGGCCCTGAGCCGCCTTGTCACCCAGGGCGTAATGACCTACGTGGAAGTTGAGCACTACGACTTTACCGCCGAATTTTTGAAGCTCGGTCAGCACGATCGGCACACCGAAATCGGTGGAACCAAAATCGACTATCCGTCGCGTCTCGACGACATTGTGGATGGATTTAAAAGAGGGATTCTTGATTACGTCGGCAGCATGGCGCAACGGCCTCTGGCACGCCTTTAGCGATCACCTCGTCGAGCGTTTCGGCGAGAAGGTCTATAAGGTTACGGTTTCAGCTGGCTTTACCTGTCCCACGCGCGATGGCACGCGCGGCTCGAACGGCTGCTCGTTCTGTGACGAGCGCGGCTCCAGCTCGTTCTTCAGCGCCGGCAGCGGCTCACAGTCCATCGAAACGCAGCTGCGCGACGGCATTCCCCGAATCGCGCAGCGGTTTAACGCTGGAAAATTTCTGGCCTACTTTCAGTCCTTCACCAACACCTACGGGCCGCTTAACTACCTGCGCGAGGTATACGACGGCGCCCTCAATATTCCGAACGTCGTAGGCATGGCAGTGGGCACGCGCCCCGACTGCATCCCGGGCGACGTACTGGCGCTGCTCAATAGCTATGGCCATGGCGGCCGTTATGTCAGCCTGGAGCTTGGGCTGCAGTCGCTGCGCGAAGAAGCGCTGGCTTTTTACGAGCGCGGCCACAGCGTTGCCGAGGGGCTCGACGGCGTGGAACGGGCCTTGCGCTTTCCGAACCTCAGTGTGGCCGTGCATTTCATGTTTGGTGCGCCTGGTGATACGATCGCCGATGCCATCCTGGCCGCGCGCACCGCCAGCCGCCTGGGAGTGCATGGCGTGAAGATTCACCAGCTCATGATTCTCAAAGACACGTTGCTGGCCAAACGCTACGCGATTGAGCCCTGGCCGCTGCTTGAGCTCGACGAGTACAATGCCTGGGCCCTGGCCTTTCTCGAAAATCTGGACCCGCGCATTCATGTCGAAAGAACCCACGGCGCCTCGAGCCACCCCGATGAGCTGATCGGACCGGCGTGGTCGGCCCAACGTTTCGTGCCGATGGACTCGCTCAAGAAAATGATGCGGGACAAGGGCAGCTATCAGGGTAAAGCGCTGGGAGCTGCTCCAAGCCATGGCATTGTTGTGGAACGTTCCGTATAATCCAAAGCAGATGCACTATCGCGAGATCGCGCTTTATTTTCTGAAACTGGGTTTTCTCGGCTTCGGCGGCCCGCTGGCGCTGCTGGAGGCCTATCAGAAAGATCTGGTCGAGAAACGCAAATGGCTGTCGCAGGAACGTTTTGCGCAAGCGTTGGCGCTGATCAAAGCCCTGCCCGGCGCCACGGCAACTCAAACCGCGATCTATCTGGGAAATGTCCGCGGCGGGGTGCTCGGCGGCCTGATCGCCGGCAGCTGCCTGATAGCGCCCTCTTTTTTCATGATGCTGGGACTGGGGATTTTTTATAACTCGGTCGAGTCGCTCGTCTTGAGCAAAGCCTTGTTCTTTGGCATGCAATCTGCGGCCCTGGGCGTGATTGTCGACAGCATGTGGCGGCTGGCGCGACCCTATCGGCAAAAAGGCGTGTTTTGGATTGTAGCACTG
>JBBRLF010000492.1:0-2479 GCA_038231515.1 candidate division WWE3 bacterium | reverse complement strand
TGGTAGCCCACCACAGCAGGCCACTTGGCAGCAGATTGTCCGGGCCGGCGGCGAAACTTACGCCGGGAACGAAATCCACGCCGGCACACCAGCCCAGAATAAAAAACAGCATAGGCGTCAGGACGGTCGACAGAATCGTGTTGCCCAGAACCGCGCGCTTGCCGGAGTCGGACAGCAGCAGGCCAACTACGAAGCCACCAACCAAATTCAGTGCGGTGATACTGACGAACAGCCAAAACATCTTAAAGACCACTCCGGCGGTTGTGTCGTCAGCAGAGCCGAGTTGCATCAGCCCCAAGGCACGATTGACCCCGCCCAGTATTTCAAGAAGGGCGAAGTTAGTGGCGATGCCTAAAAAAACCGTAAGCCAGCTTACCCTAAAGCTGCCCACGTAGCGTGCTCGATGATTCTTTGAGCGTTTCATGATGAAAGAAAGTGCAACTTTCATGCGCACCGCACGATAGTAAAGCTTGATGGCTGAGCCCCTGCCCGGACCCGACGATTCGGCGGACTGCGCCTTGGAATCTGACTTGCAGCCTTGAAAGGGTGGAAGGTTTTTATGGAACAGCAAAAGTACGGAAAGAAAAAAGAGGAAGACGATCTGGTGCGAGATACCGCGGGTGGCGAAATGCCGGATCCTGGCCGCAAGCCAGCCGAAAAGGCGGCTGATGCCGCCGAGGTTTTTAAATCGCAAAAGCAAAAATCAGAGAAGGCGGAATCTAAGCCTTAAGATTTTTCGCATGAAAGGCCACATGGTCTTCCAGAAACGTCGAGATGAAGTAATAGCTGTGGTCGTAGCCGGCTTGCCGGCGAAGGGTTAACGGATAGCGGGCTGCTGCGGCAGTTTTTTCGAATTCGTCGGTGAAGAGCTGTTCTGTAAGGAATTCATCGTCTGTTCCCTGGTCGATCAAAATCGGTGTGCGGGCCTTGGTGGTCTTGAGCAGCTCGTTGGCATCATAGCTGGCCCAGGCGGCTTGCTCACTTCCCAGATATTCGGTGAACGCCTTAATACCCCAGGGCGCCTTGGAAGGCGCACAGATCGGCGCGAACGCCGAGACCGAGCGGTAGAGCTCGGGATTTCTCAGGCCCAATACCAGGGCACCATGGCCACCCATGGAGTGGCCAAAAATCGCGCGGCGCTGTGAATCGATGGGCAGCCGGCCCTCGACCAGCAGGCGCAGCTCCTGAGTGACATAGGTGTACATCTGATAATGCGTGGCCCACTTCTTTTGGGTCGCATCGACGTAAAAGCCGGCGCCCGTGCCCAGGTCGTAGCTGTCGTCTTCGCCCACGATTCCCAGCTCGCGCGGGCTGGTGTCGGGCGCGACCAGAATCACACCGTGCTTTTTTGCGACTCCTTGGGCCTGAGCTTCGGTCATGAAAATCTCTTCGTTGCACGTCAGACCCGAAAGCCAATACAGCACCGGCAGCTTGCGTTGCGCTGCCTCGGGCGGCAGATAGACCGAGAATTTCATCGGAGCGCCACAGACCTTGGATTGGTGACTATAGTACTGGGTAAAGCCGTCGAACTGTTTGTGCTGGCTGGTGAGTTCCATTATTTTATTTGCCGAAGTGGATCACGCTGCGGATGCTTTTACCGGCATGCATGAGCTCGAAGGCTTTGTTGATGTCGTGGATTCCCATCGTGTGGGTGATCATCTTGTCGATCTCGATCTCGCCCTGCATGTATCTGTCCACGTAACCCGGCAGCTCGGTACGCCCGCGAACGCCACAAAAGGCCGTGCCGCGCCACACGCGTCCGGTAACGAGCTGGAACGGCCGCGTCTGAATCATTTTACCGCCGCCGGCCACACCGATGATGATCGACTCGCCCCAGCCCACGTGGCAGCTTTCGAGGGCCGCGCGCATCAGATCCACGTTACCCACGCACTCAAACGAGTAGTCGACGCCGCCATCGGTCAGCTCGGCGATGACTTCCTGGATCGGGGCGGTTAGCTTTTTGGGGTTGATGAAATCCGTTGCTCCAAGCTGGCCGGCGAGCACGAACTTTTCTTCATTGATGTCGATGGCAATTATGCGGCTGGCCTTGGCCATCACCGCGCCCTGGATTGCACTGAGTCCGATGCCACCCAGGCCAAAAATCGCGACAGTCGAACCGGGTCGTACCTTTGCGGTGTTGAGTACTGCGCCGATGCCCGTCGTGATGCCGCAGCCAAGCAGGCAGACTTTTTCGAGCGGGGCGGCGGGGTTGATTTTTGCCAGCGAAATTTCGGGGATGACGGAATACTCGGCAAACGTGGAGGTGCCCATGTAGTGGAAAATCTTTTTTCCGTTTTTGGAGTAACGAGTCGTGCCGTCGGGCATCAGGCCCGACCACTCGGTGTCTTCGATGGCCTTGCATAGATTGGTTCGACCCGACAGGCAGTGCGCGCATTTGCGGCATTCCGAGATATACAGCGGAATCACTTTATCGCCGGGCTTGACTGAAGTTACGCCGGGCCCGACTTCTTCGACGATG
>JBBRLF010000491.1:0-2490 GCA_038231515.1 candidate division WWE3 bacterium | reverse complement strand
CGCGCGTCGGGCTGCGAAAGGCCGACAAGCTTGTCCACCTTGTCGCGAAAATCGGTTTCGTCACTGCCATATGACTCGAAGCCGCGAATGCTTCCACCCGCATGTTCAACCTCGTCCCAAAATGCCTTCACGTATTCTTCGCCGAACTTCCCAGCTGGGGCGAGCATGGCAAAGCTGCGGACTCCGGCTTTCTCGGTTGCGTACTGCACCAGCTCGCGAACCTGCATTGCCGGGGTTAATGCGGCGTTGAAAACGTAATCGCCACCCGTGGCTTCTTTTTGAGTAAGCGCGACAAGCGGTATGCCCAGTTCCTGTGCTTTGTGGCCCATGGGTTCGGCGAGTTTTGAAATCAGCGGTCCGACGATTACGGCAACGTGGTGTTTGAAGTAGAGCTCGTCCATTGCCGCCAGAGCACGCTCCTGGTCGCCCTGGTCGTCCATTACGACGAGAGTAACGGGATTGGACTCAGTGGGAGATTGGAAAATCTTCAAGGCCAGCTCGATGCCTTGCAGCGCCTTATAGCCGAATTTTCCGAATTTCCCCGAAAGCGTCAGCACCACGCCGATGCGCCGCGGGTCGACTACGCCTTGAAACTCGACCTTGCGTACCGATTCGCGAGCTGATGCGTAGTACCGGCTTTCGGGATACGAGTCGACGATGCGCTGATAGAACTTCTTGGCTTTGTCGCGGTCGCCGTTGCTGAAGTAGTAACTACCTACTTTGTAAAGCAGCCGATCCGTACCCGGAATATCATCATTATCCGACAGCAGATGCTCGAGCACGATGATATTGGTGAGGGGTTCGAGAACTTCGTCGAGGAATACGAGCATCGAATCGGTCATCGGACTTTTGGCTTCGGGGGAGTTGCGCAGGGCCGACAGGATCTCTTCGGCGCTGCCCGCGTAATCCTGTTTGAGGCGCGCAAGCTTGGCGCGCAAAATGAAAAATTTAACCCGATCAGGCTTTTCCAGGCTCGAAGACTTCATCGTATCCAAGGCTTGGCCAGCCGGATCGATCTGTCCGAGCTCAAAAAAAACGTAAGCCAGGTTGTACGTGGCCATGTTCTTGAGTCCGTCACTGGTAGAGATCTCAATGGCTTTCTTGAACTGGCTGATGGCGGGCTGGTACTGCTTCAGGCCAATCATGGCCAGGCCTCGCAAATTGTAGACCTCATCGAGAAAATCACTCTGTGCGTAGCCCTTGATGAAGATCTTTGAGCGTTTGAGCACATTGTCAAAAGCGTGCTTGCGGTACTCGGAATCCATCGTCGCGTATTCGCGTGCATCCGGGCTGTTCGAGTTGCGCGCCTTTTCGAGTGCTTCTTGATGATGGGGGGCATCCGCGGCATTGCTGCGTTTCGGCGCGGAAGTGCATCCAACAATAAGAATGGCGCAGAAATAGAGAAGAATCGCGGAGGTGACTTTCAGGTACATTAGACCTAAAAAATTAGCATGGTTTTGGGAAATGATTAACCGAAAATGCCACGCATCTTCTCGAAGAAGCCTTTGGCCATGGGATGGCTCTTGTCATCGGCCTGGCTTACTTCCTGGAAGCGGCGCAAAAGTTCCTTCTGCTCGGCATTAAGCTTGCTTGGGGTTTCAAGCACGACTCGTACCAGCTGGTCGCCGCGACCATAACCGCCCAGGCGCGCAATTCCCTTGTGTTTAAGACGAAGACTCTGGTTGGATTGAATACCCGCCGGAATCTTCAGCTTCGCTTTTCCTTCAAGAGTGGGAACTTCAATCTCGGCGCCAAGAGCAGCCTGGGGGAAGCTGATAGGAACTTCGCAGACAATGTCGAAGTCATCGCGCTGAAAAAACTGGTGCTCCTGTACATGAATGACCACATAAAGGTCGCCTGGCGGGCCCCCGCGTGAGCCTACCTCGCCCTCGCCCGTCAGCTTTAAGCGCTGACCGGTGTCGATACCTGCCGGAATTTTTATCGAAAGGCTGGACTTCTTGCGCACCTTACCGGTTCCCGCGCATTCCGGGCACGGATCAGAGATCATCTGACCTTCGCCATGGCAGCGCGGACAGGTTTTTGAAACCGCGAAAAAGCCCTGCTGAAAACGAATCTCACCAACTCCGGCGCATTGCGTGCAAGTAGTTGGCTGCGAGCCGCCTCGCGCTCCGGTGCCTTCACAGGTGTTGCAGGCGTTTGCCTTGGGAATTGAGATGACCTTTTCGCAGCCGAAGGCAGACTCTTCAAACGTGACTTCCAGATCGTACTGCAAGTCCGCACCGGCCTGGGCCCTTGAGCGTCCCCGTCCCCGGCCGCCACGCGGCGATCCGAAAATATCACCGAAGATATCACCGAAAATATCGTTGATGTTCTGGCCGTTGAAGTCAAAGCCACCCATGCCGCCGGCGCCACCCATGCCGGCAGCCTGATGCCCAAATTGGTCATAGGCCCGCCGTTTGTCCTGACTACTCAGAACCTCATAGGCTTCGGTCAGCTCCTTGAACTTATCCTCGGCGGCTTTGTCGCCTG
>JBBRLF010000490.1:0-2492 GCA_038231515.1 candidate division WWE3 bacterium | reverse complement strand
TGAGGAGTTCGTTTCGATTCGACGCGATCTTGAAAGCTACGAGAAATCAGTAAAAAGCACCCTTTACGATCCGTCGCAGTCGTTTCCGCTCGATGGTATCTCACTGCACACTGTCGTACAAAGCGCAGAGATTCTTGAGCTCGATCAGTCCATCGCCAGGCTGCTGGAAAAAGACCTGAGTCCCGAGGTTTTTTTCCCGAAATATCTGATCAAGATGTTGCGCCTGGCTGGCCTGCAAAACACCCGCGACCTGGCCCAGGCCCTCTTGCAGTACCGCACCGGCATCGTCGACATGGTCGTTCCCTATTTTGAATTCACGAATCAGGCCTGGCGGCAGGCGGCGGGCAATCTGGGTCTGGTCTACCGGGGCTACAGCCTGTTTTTTCTCTCGCACATCATAATTTTGCAGAGCCCGCTGCTCGAGGCCAACAAGGTCTCCAAGCTCGCGCAGTTTTATCGTGAGCTCGATTATCCTGACGACGAAGCCTCTGCTCAAAGAGTCGCCGCCGGCCTGTTCCAAGCGCTTAAACACCTCGGAAAATAACCTTGCAAGACCCCGCGCCGCCTCTTAATGTCACGGCAAATGAGCACACTCAGCACGCAGCCTTACAAGGGAACCCGCGACTTCTATCCGATGGACATGCGTGTCCGGAACTGGATGTTCTCGTGCCTGCGCAAAACCCTCCGCGCCTTTGGCTACGAAGAGTATGACGGCCCGATGCTCGAACCCTTCGAGCTCTATGCGGCCAAGACGAGCGAAGAAATCGTCAACGAGCAGCTTTACTGGCTCATCGATCGCGGCGAACGCAAGCTGGCCATTCGCCCCGAGATGACGCCCACGCTTGCCCGCATGGTGGCGGCCAAGCAAAACGAGCTGCCGCGGCCCATCCGCTGGTTTTCAATTCCCAACCTTTGGCGCTATGAGCGCCCCCAGCGCGGTCGCTTGCGCGAACACTGGCAGCTGAACGTCGATACATTCGGCGGTGAGCCCATCACCGAAGATCTGGAAATCTGCCAGGTCATCGTCGCCATCATGAGCGGCTTTGGCGCCATATCCGGCTATGAGGTGCGCCTCAATCACCGTGGCGTAACCGACTATATTTTTCGCGAGCTGCTGAAACTCAATGACCAGCAGCTACCCGTCATCGGCCGGCTGCTGGATACCGCACCAAAAATGGCGCCCGGGGTTTTCGCCGCCTCACTTGAAAAAGAAGGCCTGGCCCCGGCTCAGATCGAGCTGCTGGAGTCGCTCCTGAAAAAAGATGCGGTCTCGCGTCTGGCTAAACAGCTGGGCGACAATCCGCACTTCAAACACTTGATGGAGCTCACCTCAAAGCTCGATGCCCTGGGAATCGGCACCTTCTTTCGCTACGACCCCTCAATCATGCGTGGCTTTATGTATTACACCGGCATGGTGCTTGAGGTCTACGATCTGCACCCCGAAAACAACCGCGCGCTCTTTGGCGGCGGCCGCTATGACAATCTGGTGGGCATGTTCGGCGGCAAGCCGTTGCCGGGCGTCGGGTTTGGCATGGGAGACGTGACGATGCGCCAGTTTCTCGAAATCAACAAGCTGCTGCCTGACATGAAAACACCCAGTGGCATTTATGTCGCGCATCTTGAAAACGAACAGTTCATGCCCGCGCAAATCCTGGCGCAGGACATGCGCAATCGCTTCAGCGACGCAAACGTCGAGATTCCGGTGCTTACGTCGCTGACCCCAGACAAGCCACGGAAGATTTTTACGACCGCCGAAAAACTTGGCGCCCGCGCCGTGATTTTTGTCGGCCCGGACGATGTTAAAAAAGGGGAATTTCAGATGAAAGACCTCGTTACCGGCGTGCAAACTCAGGGCCCGGCACCCACGCTGATGGTGACCTTCATGACCACTCATGTAAATGAGACTCACGGGACCTGAATCGGAAACGCCATGAAACAGGCCGACCTTTTCGCGGCGCCCAGCCGCGAGCATCCGTATCGGGAGCTGGGCGAGCGCCTCTGGGCGCTGGCCGGGCAGGGAATCTATTTCGGCACCTCGAGCTGGAAATACGAGAGCTGGAAAGACTCCGTCTACTGCGACGACTACCAGTCCAAAAAAGACTTCGAACAGAACTGCCTGGCGGAATACGCCCGCATCTTTCCGTCGGTCGGCGGCGATTTTTCGTTCTACAACTGGCCAGGCGAAGAGCTGATCGCGCGGATAGATCAGCAGACGCCACCGGGGTTTAGAATCGGTTTGAAAGCCACTGAGTTTATCACGCTCAAGCGCTTTCCGGCGCTGGCGCGCTGGGGCGATAAAGCGGGCAAAGACAATCCCGACTTTTTGAACGCGCGGCTGTTCAAGGATAAATTCCTCGATCGCGTGGCACCGATTCGCGCCAAGCTGGCCCCGATAATCGTGGAGTTCACGGCGTTTCCACGTGGTGCTTTTGCAGACTGGACTGAGTTTGCGCAGGCTTTGGAAGTTTTTTTCTCGCAGCTGGGTAAGCTTT
>JBBRLF010000489.1:0-2513 GCA_038231515.1 candidate division WWE3 bacterium | reverse complement strand
AGTTTTCTTTCGTGCAGGAAGGCGGCGATTGTCGCGAGATCCTGCGTTGATTCGGGTTGAGTGAAGTAGCGCGCGGGGCCGCCTATCTTGTAATAGGTAAGGGGAGCGAGAATTACGTTTTCGCGGATTAGCGACATGTAGTGGTTATAGCACGGGGCAGCCTTATCTCCACCACCACACTCAAGATAGCTTCTGCCTCGCAAGCCAATCCACACTCCGGGCCACCCAAGGCTCAATCGATGGCCGCCCGCGCAGCCACCAAACTCCGAATTTTTCGTCCTGAATCTTCCAGCCGCTGACCTTCGTCAGTCGGCGCGCGTTCAGCTCGACTCCGATGGCGTAAACGGGCAGCACGGCCCAGCCCAGGCCCGCCGAGCAGGCTTCACGAATGACCGCGATATCGTTGAAGGTGGCCACGACGTGAGGCACCTCGTAACAGAGCTGCAGCATGCGTGGCGTGGAGCTGCGTTTGTATTGCAGATGGGGCAGCGCCAGCAGGTCTTTATGAGACCGTACTTTGTGGCGCGCAAGAAACTTCGGACTGGCGACAACCGCGAAGGACTCAGGTTGCACCGTTCGAAAGCGAACCGACGAGTCTTCGGGACGGCCGCAGTCGAAGCCCAGGTCGGCGTCGCCCGCGAGCAGCAGCTTTTCGATGCCGTCTTCGGCCGTGATGATTGACAGCGAGGTGTTTGGGTTGTCGGCCAGCAGCTCGGGCAACTTTGCGGCCAGGACGCGCGCGGCAAACTCCCGTGTGCTGGCAATTTTCAAAATCGTGCGCGAGTTCAGAATACGCTTTTGCGCGGCGGCCGCATCGCGCGTCCAGTTGTTGATGTCGCGGCCCAGGGGCGAGAGTCGCCACTTGCCCTGGTTTTTTTCCAGCACGGGCACGGTCTGCGCAATCTTCTGCAGCGCGCGCGAGACCACCGAAACGTCTCGCCGCACGAGCGCCCCCAGCTGCGCCAGCGAGCCCGCCATTTCGAAGCTCAGAAGCAGCTCGCATTGCTCGGAGGTCAGGCCAAACGAGACGCCGTTTTGGAGTGAGTCGACTTGCATAAAACGCAAAATATACTTGTTTTGTTTGCACTTCAAACAAATTAAATCCAAGCGTAACTTCCCTTCAACAAGGAGACTTTATGAATCGATATCTCGCAGTAGGATTGGGACTTTTACAGGGTTTAAATGCCGTGGCCGGAGCAGACCTCGTGGCTCACGAGTGGGGAACCTTCACGTCGATGCAGGGTTCCAACGGACATGTTTTGGAAGGCTTGCAGCATGAGGAAGAGGGCCTGCCTGCCTTCGTCTATAGTCGCAATCGCCTGAGCGATACGGATCACACGGCGTTCGCACCCATGACGTTGAGTGGCGCTGACTCCGAGGCGGCACCCGAGCCCGCACCTGTGCCGGCACCGCGGCCACGCCCGCCACGTCCGGGATGCCAGCGCGGTTGCAAGGGAATGGAAGCTTTCGATACCAGCCAGGGGTTTGCCGGCGTGACGCAGAAGCTGGAAACCCCGGTCATCTATTTCTATTCGCCGAAGCCTCAACGCGTAAACGTGAATGTGGAATTTCCGAATGGCGTGATCTCGCAGTGGTATCCCAATGCCGAAACTTTCCGGCCGGATATCGGCGCGGGCAGTCAGCTGTCCAACGGCGCGATGTCGTGGTCGGTGGATATCGCCAATCAGCCACTCACCTTGCCTTACGTGTCGGCGCAAGACATCTGGGCTCCATCACGAAAAGTGAACTCGGCTTTCGTGAAGGTGGGCAATGAGAATGAACGCTTTATCTTCTACCGCGGTCTGGGTCATTTCGACGTGCCGTTTGAAGTGTGGTCGACGGTCGACGGCAGTCTGGTGGCCACGAATCATTCCGAGCAGGCCATTCCGGCGGCATTTCTGCTGGCCGTGAAGGATGGCCACGGCGTTGTCCAAAATCTGGGTGCGATACCGGCACACGGCTCGGTGCGGGTAGCTCGTATTCCGAACGTGACGGCGGCAAGTCCGGCAATGGACAGCTACATCGCGGACGCCTCGACGCAGCTGCGTCGCGGGCTGGAGGCATCGGGCCTTTATGCCGACGAAGCCAAGGCGATGGTCGATACGTGGACGCGCAGCTACTTCAAGTCTGCCGGCCTGCGCGTGCTTTATGTCGTGCCTCGGGAATGGACCGATCGAATCCTGCCACTGCACATGACGCCCGAGCCGCGTGAGCTGGTGCGCACGCTGGTTGGCCGCGTGGAAGTATTCACCGCGCAGGAAGAGCGTCAGCTGCAGGGTCAGCTGCAGGCGGCCGTGGCCTCAAAAACCGAACTCGACCTCAGTCCCTTTGGCCGTTTTGCCGAAGCCAAACTTCGGCGGGTGCTTGAGCTGACTGCTGATCCGGCGGCACATGCACAGGGCGAACGACTCCTCAAGCAGCTGCAGTAAATCACGCAGTCCTGTCCCAGAAAAACAGCCGGCTCCGCCGCAGACCAGGGAGCCGGCTGTTTCCTTCCCTTTAAGGCCGTCGTT
>JBBRLF010000488.1:0-2513 GCA_038231515.1 candidate division WWE3 bacterium | reverse complement strand
CTGGCTTTTGAGAAGTTCCCAACACTCATCCATGAGGATTTGCTTGCGCCTCCCCTGCGTGGCCCCATCTCGCGACTCGATCCGACCCAAAATAAAATCAGTGATAATGAGGATCATGACGGATTGAAGATCGGGATAGCTCGATAACCCCTTTAAATCGAAGACCACGACATCGGCATGAAGATCGAGGCCGTTCTCGGCATCAAGCAACCGTCCGTAAGGGCGGTCACCCGTCCATGGATAAAGCATTCTTGCAAATTGTCGAAGTCGATCATCCTTGGAACTCGCCAATGCTTCATTCAAATCGCTCATGCGCGGAGTCTTGTCGGCGCACTTTTTGTAAATCGAAAGCACGCTTTCTTCCAAAAGACTCTTGTCGAGCTTCGGAAGTTTATCGCCGTCCGTATCAGTTAAAACATTTTCGAGCAGCGCCAGGAGAAACTTGATCTTTTGCGGTGACGGTTCCGTCTGGCCTGGTGGCAGTTGAAATGGGTTGATTGCCCGACACGTCTCACCCGCACGCGGCGGGGTGATCTCGATATACTGGCCCCCCAAGAACTCGCACAGCTTGCGATACGATCCCCCGATGTCGATAATATAAATCAACGGTTTCTGTGACACATATTGCAAAAGCACAAGATTGTTCAGAAAGCTTTTTCCAGCGCCGCTCGATCCGGTCACCAATGTATTGTAATTCGGAAGCCTCGAATCAAACGGGTCGTAACTCACGAGCCCGGAGTTACGATTTCTAAAAAGACAAACAGGTTTCGCGTCACTTTCCCGAGGGCCGCTATACGGCTCATAGAGCGGAAGGAAGTCGGCCAGATTATCCGTCTTCACTCGTTTCAGTCGAACCGTTCCGATATTGCCTGCTGGCAACAATGTCTTCCACACTTTGAAGCCAGCGACCGTTTCACAAATCGCCTCTGCTCCGTTCATTTCACGAACCGTACCGAGAACGACTTTTGTGCGCGTATCCAGGTCATCCAACGAGTCAGCTCGAAGAAGAATCGACATCTGAAAATAGAATATTTTTTGTCCGGTGTTGATAAGCTCCCGAAGTAATTCCTCTGTAGAATGTAGTCGCGCTTCACTTTCAAGGTCCGAAGCCCGTCCACCCTGAGTCACAGACATAGAATGAGCCATACGCCGACGTGCCTGGAGGTTGGACAGTTCCTTGGATTGCTCTGGCACCTGAACATGAACGTGGACCATGTGAGAAAATGGAAGCTGCATGAGACGGGCTGCCAAAGCCGCGTGCGTGAACTCCGGCAGAGTTTTCAGAGTGAGTACACGATGATAGTGCCCATCCATAAAGAATGAGTCATAGCCCTGCACCAGATCAGAAAATACAAGCTGCTCGCGCGGCGATGAAAGCGCGAGCGAACTCACCCGCGCCAACTCGTTAGCCGTAAATTCCTGGCCCCGATGCTCCTTGTTCATCTTCGGCTCGCCAGACATTTTTGCCCGCTTTGGATTCAGGAACCGAAACAGCATTCTCCAGAGATCGTCACCGGAAAGTGGAGCCGCCGATAAACCATTGGATTCGAGCCGTTCCCGCAAATTTTCAGCCGCCTGGCGTAATTCCCGCTCTGCGACATCATGACCTTCCTTTTTAATCGCCTGAAATTTCTTCGGCGATGAAAAGAACGACTTTAGCAGCGAGGTCGGACCCGTAGACTTTTGGGCTTCATGTCTGCGGTAAACAAACGCATAAAGGCTCGGTCTGAGCAGCCGCCCGTTGCGCATTTCGGTGGTGAGCACATCAATTCGTCCACCGGCCACCCACTCAACCCAAGGATTCTCACTGCGAAGCCGCTTATGGGCTTCAATGGTCTCGCTGAAATCAGAACTCACTTCCGAAACAAACGATACCTCGCACGCATCGGGAAGGCTGTTGAGCATGGCGCGGAGTCCTGTGGACATGCGGTTAATCTGGTCCGTGTCCCAGGTTTCGACCGAAAGGCCACGAAGCTGAAAGGCCATGACGAGACTACCGTCGCCTAGAACGGTCAGTTCATCTGAAAAATCCCAATAGGGTAGCTCCCGAGCCAGTGGAATTTCAGTTTTATACTCTGAGAACTGCGAATAGGGCCGCGCCAGTAGTTTTGAATTCATAATTTTACCTCGTTATCGTTTCTCTCTTGAAATGGCGGATACGGCTGATACTCCACGTCCGGTACTCCGGCTGACAGTACGCCAGGAGACCAAAAATGCTCGCCCGCATGTTGAAGAAATCCGTCCGGCTTGCCGCGTTTCACAAAATAAAGTGTTCCCGCGAGCGCAAGAGTGCCGATCCACACCATCGGAAATTTTAGACGGGTCTGACCGAAAATCAGGTTGCTCAGTGCCAGGTATAAAAAGATAAAAAGCAGGTCACCCAGCTCGAAACCGAAAAGCCTGGCCTTGATTTCGAGAGCGCGAGGTACCTTTGAAACAAGAAGACTCATGGCAACCTCCGACGATTTTTTGGATCAACATCAATACTGACCACACCCATGATCACGATCATT
>JBBRLF010000487.1:0-2538 GCA_038231515.1 candidate division WWE3 bacterium | reverse complement strand
TGCGGTTACAGTAAATGCCACGACCAGTAAGAATTGGGCTGTCCATGGGGCGAACATACCTCAGAAAATCGAAAACACCGAGGCCGTTTCTTGGGGGTGCCGTCGGGCAGCTGGCTTGGCGAATCGTGAACTCCTGAGTGGAGTCGAGTTCCGGGTCATAACGATTCTGACAGCCTGGGCGGTCGCCCGTGAAACGTTTGTAAAACCAGGTCGAGAGAAAAAACTCGGGACGATAGTCGGCGTCAATCGTGGCCCGCACCCGACTTCAAGCCGCTCTATTCCTGTGCGACCGCGTTTCTTCCATTTCTTTGAGCTCAGCTTCAAGATCCAACATTCGCTGACGAGCCCGGCTGGCACCAATACCGCCGCCGACCATTGCGAGGCCGCAACTGAAGATCGTGGTTAGAGCGACAAGCCAGTTGGCACCGCTGGGTCCAATGCCACCCACAACAGCTCTGAAGATGCTGCTAAAGACGATACCGTAGGCGACGACAGACGTGAGCGCCAGTGCCCATGAGATGAACCCATGTACCATTCCCGAAACTCGCGAGGTCAGCTCGCCGGCCAGCGACGTTCCCATTCCACCGGCATAGAAGGCCAGTCCCAGAGTAACGATTGTGTAGATGAAAGTCGCAGCCTTAAGCCCGTTGCCTGCCGTAGCGCTGACCATATTGAGTGCGCCAAGGCCAATGGCATTACCGAGCAGCAAGGCCAGCAGACTCAAGCCCATACTTGCAAACGTGCCGCAAAAAATCGAACCCCAGTTGACGCGTACGCCGTGGTAACGCGGCGGTCCGAACGGCCTTTCTTCATTTTCATTTCTCACCATTTCCAAAGGCATATGCATTCCTCCTTAGTGACTTTACTGCGAATATCAATTAAAAATATTGCAAGCGTCATGCCTTGACATCGTGTTTTGGCCCGATCGACGTCCGTGCCGCTAAGGATTATGCCGCTTGTCGATCGTCTCAAAACAAAAGGGCCGGATGACGTGGCCGCTTCCTGCGACTGTCACCCGGCCCTCTGTTTTTCTTCAGCTGGAAGTGCTTACTTCTGGGGCATCTCCGTCTTCATCTTGCCCATGCCAGTTTCGACTCGCTCTGCGAAGTCGTTCTGAAAGGACTGAAGATCCGTCATCGATACCATGATCTTGGAGCCGGCAGCGCAGCTGGCTTTCTTTGCGCTGATGACCTGCATCTGGGCTGCCTCGTCGCCGTCGTTGGGGACGTCCGCCAGTCGGATCAGATCGCCGCTCGTGAGCGTGCATTCCGCGCCGTCTTCGGCAGTCGTCACTTCGAGGTCGTCCGAGACGGCGTACACATGCTTGGTGTCGCTCATCAGAGTACCGATCTGGATCGGGTTCTTCTGCTCGTTGGCCTTCATCGCTTCTTCGACCTGGGCCTTGATCTGTTCTTTCACTTCGTCAGTGATCGGAGCAGCGGCATGGGCCTGGGCGTTGGCTTCGGCGGCACGTTCGTTGGCTTCAGCGGCGCGTTCGTTGGCTTCAGCCGTACGTTCGTTGGCCGTGGCCGCCTGTGCGTTGGCCTGTGCCGCTACCGTGTCCTGATACTGTGTCGACAGCATGTCGGAGATCAGATAATCGGTGAGCCAGTACGATGGCGACGTGTAATGAACGTAGGGATGGTAGTAGTAGCCGTAGTGGTTGTACCAAGGCGACGAGTTCCAGCCCCAGTTGTACACGACCGGCGTGTACCAAGGGGTATAGAGGTAGCCGTAGTACGACGGTGCGAAGACCACCGCTGGCGTGTAGGCGTAGTAAGGACGACCGCCCCAGCTATAGGGGTTGTACGTGCGAACGTAGCTTGAGCCACCGCGATAGTAGGTGCGCTGAATCACCGTCGTGTTGTTGACTACGACGCGATTCTGATTGTACTGGCGAACACCGCCACGATAAACGGACTGGGAGCCGCCCTTGCCGTAATCAATGCGAGTGCTGCCACGCGTGACCTGGGCTCTCGAGCCGTCAGCGCGATATACCGTGGTCTTGTTGCCAGCCACGACTTTTTCACGGCTGCCGTCAGCGCGATAATGCACTTGATGGTTACCGCGGTTTTCGATCACGCCGCCGTTGGCGGTTCTCGTGGTTGGGTATTTGCTCGTGGGGTTGTACTTCTGAGGTGCACGAGGCGTTGCCGTGGCGCCGCCATTGTTGGTGCGACCGCCGTTGTTGATGCGGCTACCGTTGTTCATGCGGCTTGGATTGCTCGTCGAACCGGTTTGCGTGTTGTTGCCACGCTGACGATAGGTGCCCGTTGGGCCCGTGGTGCCGGCTGGATTCGAAGGACGAGGTGTCGGAGTTGTAGGCCGGGAACTCGTCGTCGTAGTAGGGCGCGGAGCCGAAGGACGCGGTGTCGAAGCCGGCGTTGAAGGATGATACGCAGGAGTTGATGTGCCAGGACGATTGTACGTCGAAGGCTGCGGCGTCGAGCGGGCTGGCGTCGAGGTCGAACGGGCTGGCGTCGACGTCGTACGGCTTGGCCTGCTGTAGCTTGGAGGCAGACTTGGTCTGCTGTATGC
>JBBRLF010000486.1:0-2560 GCA_038231515.1 candidate division WWE3 bacterium | reverse complement strand
AAGGCTTCGATGCGTGGCCAGGTGAAAAAGATGAAACAGGCTGAGCACGCCGCAAAAGAGCACGGCGCAGCCAAGAAGGTGCAGGCTCGGGCTACCCCTGGCGCCGGAATCAAGGGTGGGGATTCCGCTGACGTAGACCAGCGTTCCGCCAAAGGCGATGAGGAACCAGCTGGGAAAGCTCGACAAGGCGTTCATCCCCTCATGATACAGCCAGTGGCTCAGCTCTAAAAACACAAAAGCCCACCCGGGGTCTTCCCGAGCGGGCTTTTGCTAAATCGAACAAAGTTCCGGTCTGAGTTATTTCAGATCAGCAACTTTGCATTCGCTGAACTGGTCTTGTTCGTTGAAAGTGCAACGGCCGCTGCTGTTTCTTGTTGGGCACATCGCGCTGTCCATTTCGAAGATGTCGCAGGTGACGACGGCTTCGATGACACGGATGTCTTTGGCGCCAGTGGCATGGCCGAGAACGTTGACGGTGTAAGTCTTGACGGCAGTCTGGAAGCCGTTGTTACGAACGGGCGTAACCGAAACGAGCGCCGCGTCTTCAATGCGCAGGCCCTTCATGCCCGTGAGCTTGGCCTTCAAGGTAACCATGCCGGCTTTGCTGGCGTACTGCGTGGCTGCGTTGCCCACGAGGCCTTTCGAGAATTCCTTCACGTCGCCCTTGCTCAGATTGATCGCGACGGTTTCAAGCGCACCCTTGGGGGTCACGTAGTTATCGCAGCCGGCGAGCCCCAGAGACAAAGCCAACAGAGCAACAACACCTAAAGTCTTTTTCATATTTTTCTCCTCAGAAAACTGTTTTGTGGTTCTATAGCCGCGCATAATAGTTTAATCAACTACTTTTAACGCATAGCGTAACTAAAAGTGGCTTTTAGAGCACTTCTGAGAAGACTTTACTTTGAACTAATTTAGTCAGGTATTGGTGCAGCGAATTCGGGTTAAACGGCTTCTTTCGCTCAAGCTGCATTGCCAATCCGCGAACTTTCAATAGCATCACCTTCGATACCAATTAGGGGGATGGATGGGAAAACAAGGGAAGTTTTTCGTGCTCGCGGTGGCTTGTCTATTTGCGCTGGTCGCACCAGCAATGGCGGCAACCGTAAAGCCCGGCCAGGGTTCGGGTAATGTCATTTTATTGATGCTCGACGGAGTACGCTGGCAGGAGGTTTTTCGGACGGATAAAACCGGTCTGCTCTTCAAGCACCTGTTTCAAGAGCACCTGGCCGAAGGCCAGATCTTTGGCAACGTTGACAAGGACGCGGCCATGACCGTTTCCAACTCGGCGCTACTGAGCCTGCCCGCTTATCAAAGCATCATGTCGGGCGAAACCCAGCCTTGCAGCGGCAACGGCTGTGGCCGCCTGGGAGTCGAAACCTTTCAGGAACGAGCCGTTTCCGAGCTTAAACTTAACCGCCTTAAAGTGGCGACGATTGCCTCGTGGGACAAGATTCCTGATGCCGTTGAACACGTCGAAGGCGCCACTTTTGTTAACGCGGCCTACGACAAGTTAAATGACGGCACCTATGATCCCGAATTCGAAGCGATCAATGAAGCTCAAGTGAAAGACCCAGCCCCCTGGGATGGCGCGCGTTTTGATCGCTACACCTGGGCGCATTCGATGCACTATCTCAAGAAACATCACCCGCGCTTCCTGTTCATCTCGCTGGATGACTCTGACGAGTGGGGACATAAGAATGAGTGGGACAACTACCTGGCCAGCCTGCGCCAGTACGACAACTGGATTCACGAGCTGATTCAAACGCTTCAAGGCATGGGCGAGTACGGCGCCAATACCACCTTGCTCGTCACCACCGACCACGGTCGTGGCGATGGCGAGATGTGGGGTCAGCACGGCTGGCTTTGGCCTGAGTGCAAATACGTCTGGCTGTACGGCCGGCCGGCCCGCGTGAACAGCACTTTTAACACGAGCACCATTGTCGATGACGAGACTTCAGAAGCGAAATATTCGCACATCGACATTCGCCCGACGATTGAAGTGGGGCTGGGACTGACGCCGCACACCTGTGATGGCTGCGGCAAGGTCATGCCCGGCATCGTTCCTGCGCAGCTCGGCTCGTCTCAATCCCCGCGTCTGCCCTCGGGCACTCTGTAGCGAAGGGATGCGGGGCTGAAAACCTGGTCGGCGGTTAGCGGATTCACCACGCAAACCGGACTGACAAAATACTGGGCCTCGGGCAGATGGGCCAGGTTGGCACAGAGCTGCTCGGTGCCGCGCACGGGGCAGGACATGTTCTTGGCCGACAGCGCAGCGCCGACCACTTTAGTGAGGTGGTTGGAGAACTGCGAGCAGTTGATGCCCTCGTCCCAGGAGTCATTGACGTAATCGGCCCAGGTAAAGCTGCGGATTTTTTCGAACTTGCCGTCGTGGCAGGCGAAGTAGGGGTCTTTACCGTCCAGAATGCTGAGCCAGAAATGTGCGCCGGCGTAGTTGGCGGCCAGATCGCCGAAGGACTTGACGCCACTGACGCTCAGGCCAAAATAACCTTCTTCAGTATTCACGCCCCAGGCCACGGCCTTTTCCCAGGAGCCGTCCTTT
>JBBRLF010000485.1:0-2609 GCA_038231515.1 candidate division WWE3 bacterium | reverse complement strand
TATCAAAGACTACACTTTGGCGGTGACCAGCGCGGCCGTAAGCGGCTGCACGCTTTTCTTTCTCGCATTTTTTCTCAGAAAACGGAGTGCCGTATGTCTATCTTAGTGTGCGCGGCCAGCCCCACCGAGCACAGCGCCTGCGTGCGCGGCATTCGCGATGCGGGCCTTGAAAGCGAGTTTGAAGTATTGCGTACCGGCATGGGCTTGGAAAACGCGGGGCGTTCGCTGCAGCAATATCTCAAAACGGCCGCCCGCCCACGGCTTATTGTTTCCTCGGGATTTGCTGGAGCTTTCAGCCCACAGCTGGCGCGTAATGCCTGGGTTACGGCCGAAAACGTGCTGCTCTCGGGTACCGCCGTCACCGAGCGCTCTTTTCGAGCCCGGCCCTTTAACGGTCCCGGTGTTATCAGCTGCACAATGGTTTCGTCGGCCGAGCTGGTGTCGGGCCAGGATAAAAAATTGCAACGCTATCTCGCGTTGCCGCAGCCGGTCGCCGTGGACATGGAGTCGGCCGTGCTGGCCGAGATAGCTGGCGAGAGCGGAATTGCGATCATGATCTTTCGCATGATTACGGACACGCCCGAAAATCCTCTACCGGATTTTCTGGGTCCGTTGACCGGCGCTTTTACGACGCAGGGTCTTCGTGCGCGCGCGACCCTGGGTATAAAGGGCATTTCGGCTGCAGCTCGCGATGCCCGTGGCGTTGTGCGCCTGGTCAAAGAAGGTGCGGCCTGGCCCAAGATGCTTCGCCGCGGCTGGAGCCAAAACGCTGCACTTATTCATAAAATCAACTTGAACGAAACTGTCAGGAAAAGTTGACTCTAGTCGGGCGCCTTCATACTATTTGCCCGTATGAGTTTCATCGAAGACAAATGGCAGCAAGGCCTTGGGCGCTCGACTGACCTGCATAACAAGCACGTCAATCCGCAGATGATGCAGGTGCTGCGCATTATTGGCTTTGATAAGAAATATGTGAAAGCACAAGGTTGTAACCTTTGGGACGACGCAGGCCGCGAGTACCTCGACTTTCTTGCCGGCTATAGCGTTTTCAATCTGGGACACAACGCAGAGGCGCTTGCGAATGTTTTGCGGGATACGCTGGGAACCTCGTGGCCCAATCTGGTGCAGATGGATGCGCCGCCGTTATCTGGACTGTTGGCGCAAGAGCTGACCAAGCGCGATCCCAGTGGCCGGCTGCAGTATGCCTATTTCGGAAGCTCCGGCGCTGAGGCGGTTGAGTGCGCCTTGAAGTTCGCCAAGGCCGCAACGGGGCGTCCGCGGCTGCTTTCGTTTGAAGGCGGCTTTCATGGGCTGTCGATGGGCGCGCTAAGCGTGTGTGGCAATGAGTCGTGGAAAGAAGGCTTCGGCCCATTTCTTCCGGGCTGCTCTGCGATTCCCTATGGCGATGTCGCGGCCCTTGAAGAACAGCTTTCAACCAAAGATGTTGCAGCATTGATCGTCGAGCCAATTCAAGGCGAAGGCGGCGTGCGCGAGCTGACGCAGTCGCAGTGGGACGACATTCAAAAGCTTTGCCGCAAATACGGTACGCTGCTCGTCCTCGACGAAATTCAGACCGGCATGGGCCGCACGGGCGAATTTTTCGCTTACGAGCATTGGAACATCGAACCTGATCTGGTTTGCCTGTCCAAGGCGCTGACCAACGGCATGGTTCCGTGCTCGGCCACCCTGGGCACAAAAAAAGTTTTTGAAGCGGTGTACAGCCGGCTGGATCGTTGCGTCGTGCATTCGTCCACGTTCAGCGAAAACAATCTGGCCAGGGCCGCGGCGCTCGCAGTGCTTGATCAGATCGATCGTCTGGGTTTGGTAACCAAGGCTGCAGCTACCGGAGAGCTGGCACTGCTGCGGCTGAAGGCCGCGCTGAAGGACTTTGATCTGGTTAAGGACGTGCGTGGCCGCGGGCTGATGTTGGCAGTCGAGTTTGGCGATCCCAAATCGCTCAAGCTCAAGATGGCGTGGTCGCTCGTGCAAAAAGCCAACAAGGGATTGTTCGGCCAGATGATCACGATGCCGCTGCTGACCGAACATGGAATTCTTACTCAGGTAGCAGGTCATAACCTGAACGTGCTGAAGCTATCGCCACCACTTATTGTTTCTGAAGCACAGATCAATCAGTTCGTGACGTCGCTGACGGCAGTGGTTGCGGAGTGCCATCGTTTTCCGGGCGGCCTGTGGGATTTCGGCCTGGGCCTGGCCAAGCGTGCGATATTACCGGCTTCACTCAGCCCTTGAGAAAAAGACCATGAAAAAATCGACCATTTTCTCACTCTGTCTTTTACTGGTTGGAGTAGTTACCGACGGCTGTTCGTTTGAACGAAAAGACGTTACGGGGTTTGCGATCAAAATTCAGCCCGCCTCGGCGCCGGCCGATGTTTTTCGTCAGCTTGGTGCTGAACTTGGAATTCTCGCCACCCCGAGTTCGCTTTCCGGTCTGAACTGTTTTGGCATCAATGTGCGTGGGGATTCCATTGTCGGCTCATCGGTGTGCAGCGGAATTCTGCCGGGCGTAGTGGACGGTACACGTTCCGGAATCGATTCAGCATTTCATGTCAATGTTCCGGTTGGTCTTGGTGCGCTGGTGTTTGAAGCTT
>JBBRLF010000484.1:0-2630 GCA_038231515.1 candidate division WWE3 bacterium | reverse complement strand
ATGATGTTGCGGCCGTGCTTGCGAATAATGCGATCGGCGGCGGCTGCGAGGTCCTTGGTTTCTTCCTCAAAAATCAAGGCCTGGTCTTTGAGCACGGGATCGAGCTTGGAGAACGAGCTCTTCTTGCGGCTCATCAGATTCGTGGCCTGGGACATGCGCTTCATCGCATATTCCGAGATCACGCCGAAGCCCTTGATCGGATCGTTGAAGATGCCCTCGACCGAGCTGGCCACTTCCTTGAGCTGCTTGCCCACGTCGTTCATCGCGGTCAGCGCGATGAACAGGCGCAGGATGTCGTTAGTGCCTTCGAAAATACGATTGATGCGGGCATCGCGCAGGGCGCGTTCGTACGGAAACTCGCACATATAACCGTTGCCGGCTGCGATCTGCAACGCCTCGTCAGTCGTGCGCCACAGGCACTCGCTGGCAAAAACCTTGCTGATGGCAGCTTCAACGGCATAATCTTCGTAGCCTTGATCCATAAGGCCCGCGACCATGTTCACAACCGACTCGGTGGCATAGCACTCGACGATCATGTGGCCCAGCTTCTGCTTCATCAGACCGTATTCCGCGATCGGCTTGCCGAACTGCACGCGCTCTTTAGCCTGCTTGGTCGACATTTCGATGACGCGCTTCATGCCGCCGATGCAGCCGCCACCAAGACCGGTGCGGCCGTTGTTGAGAATCTTCATCGCGACTTTAAAGCCCTTGTCGACTTCACCCAGTACGTTGCAGGCAGGCACCCGCACGTTGTCGAAATGCACGGTGGTCGTCGAGCTGGCGCGAATGCCCATCTTGTCTTCGTGCGGCCCGATGCTGATGCCGGGCATATCTTTGGTAACGACGAAAGCGGTCATGTGGCCGCGGCCGTCATTGCCACCTGTCTTGGCGAAAACCGTGAAGAAGCTGGCGATACCGCCATTGGTGATCCACAGCTTGTTGCCGTTAATCACCCAGTCGTCGCCGTCACGCACGGCAACCGTCTTGATGCTGGCCGCGTCCGAGCCGGCACCGGGCTCGGTGAGGCAAAAGGCCGCGATCATTTCGCCAGTGGCGAGCTTCGGATACCACTTTTTCTTCTGCTCCTCGGTACCGAAAAGCAGCAGGCCGCGCATGCCGATCGAGCTGTGCGCGCCAACCGTCACCGCGACCGAGCCGTCGTATTTCGCGACCTCTTGAAGAGTACGGGAATAGGCCGAGCTGCACATGCCCATACCACCGTGCTCTTCGGGAATCACAAGACTGAAAAGGCCCAGCGCTTTCATCTCTTCGATGAACTCCGGGGGCAGCTCGCCAGCGCGATCAAATTTTCTGAAATCATGGCCTTTGTCCTTGAGCCAGGCCGAAAGCGAGTCCGAGACGCCTTTGATGGTCTCGCGATCGGCTTCCTTCATCTTGGGATAGGGAATGATGATGTCTTCTTCGATCTGTCCCATACAAAGTGAACGCATGAAGCTGATCGTTTTATCGTTGATGTCTGCCATGTTTGCTTTCCTTAGTTGGGTGACTTGGCGCCTGGAGCCATCTTCTTGTGAGGCGGCTTCGGCTTATGCAGGAACTTAACCGGATATTTTTTACGGTCCATCAGGCAGCGATCGCCGATAAGCTGCGCGCCTTTGTAACCCGGGTCATTATAAGCTTTGTCCAGATGGCTCTTGAAGCAGTTCTGCACTTCCATGCTGGGGTCGACATTGCAGAGCCCATAGACTTCCATAAAATCCTGGTTGCGCAGCTTGCCTTTGCCGGCGTGCAACAGATTGACCATACAGTCCTGAACCGCCACGGCAGGCTTGGTGTCGCAAACTGATTGGGGGTCTGACTTCAAGACCCACATTTTAGTCGCTTCGAGCTTCTTCTCGCACGCCCCATCGGCAAGGACGGTATGAGCCGAGCCCAGAGCAAAGCAGGTAAGTATTGAAAGCTGAATTCCCAGTAGTTTAGTCATGTTGTCTCGCACACAGACCTCCCGCACACCCAGATTAGTGTACATCAAGCTGTCTGGAAAGATAGCTGTAGTCCAGCGAGGTCATGTGGATTCTCTGTTCAAGATTCGCGGCCGCCCCATGCCCGCCCTCGGTGTTTTCGAAATAGTATACGCGATGCCCCAATGACTCCATAAGCGCCACCATCTTGCGCGCATGCCCGGGATGTACTCGGTCGTCTTTGGTCGACGTCTCGAAAAATACCTCTGGATATTTCGCCGCTCGAGTCACATTTTGATAAGGCGAATATTTCAGAATGACCTCGCGCATCTCAGGATCTTCCGGGCTGCCATACTCCGCCATCCAGCTATGGCCCGCCAGCAGCAGATGATACCGCAGCATATCGAGCAGCGGTACCTTGCACACCACCGCGCCAAAAAGCTCCGGGCGTTGCGTAAAGACGGCGCCCATCAAGAGACCGCCGTTACTGCCACCCATCACCCCCAGCTTGGCCGGACTGGTGATGTGGCGCTCAATCATGTCGACGGCCACTGCAATAAAATCGTCATAGGCGAGCTGACGATTGGTCTTCAAGGCTGCCTGATGCCAGCGCGGACCGAACTCCCCGCCCCCGCGAATATTGGCCAGGGCATAAACCCCGCCCCGCTCAAGCCACACCTTTCCGGTCACGCCGCCATAACCAGGCGT
>JBBRLF010000483.1:0-2663 GCA_038231515.1 candidate division WWE3 bacterium | reverse complement strand
TTTACTTTGTGAGTCGTCATTGTTGAGCGTCCATTCTGGTTTCTGAACAGCGCACCGATTCAGGCTTGAGTTGAGTTTCATAGAACCTCTCAACGTCTTCAAAAAGTGAGCGTTTGGCGCAAACGCCGCCGACTGTGTCGTGCGCCGTCTTTATCAAGCTAAGACCTGCCGCGCGGAGCGCGATCCGGCGATCGCTCACACCGCCGTGATAGTTAACAAGTCCGATTTTCTCAAGTGGCCGCAGCCGCCGCAACATGACCGAGCGCGAGACGCTGAGCTCGGCGGCAAGGCTCGCTAGGCTCGTTGGGCCGTCGGCGCTAGCAAGCGCATGCAGCAACGCAAAATCGTCGAAATCTATGCCGTGGAAGATTCCCAACTCTTCGTCGAGCTGTAAACGCAGCTTGGCGTAAGACCGATGAAAGGTCAGACAGAGGTCAGTGTTTGGGTTGCTCACGATGTTCTCCGAGACATTTCATAACCTCTTTCACCTTGACAGGGAATCTCTTGGCGCCACAAGGCAACGAGCTCGTCCAGTTCACGCGCGACATCGAATGCCAAATCTTCGCGAGGTTTGACCATGTCGAGCACTTCGAACTTGAAGCTGGCTTCACCGTGCAGCGACCATTCCTGGCTCAACAGCGGATTGCGATGGGTTCCTTGGCGAAGCTCAAAGCGGTGCCGGTTCAGCACCCCTTGTACGTTCGTACTGCCAGCCACCAGCACACGGCCTGTGACCAAGTTTCTGATCGCATAGACCCCTGCTCGGATCTTCGTTTCTAGGTATTGCTGCTTCAGGATTCGTTTATCTGTCATTTTTTTTCTGCTCCAATTTGGTTTCGTCAAAGGCGGCCAGAGCCAGCGCGTAGTCGCGAACATCGCCAGGCCATTGGGCAACGAGCTGGATAAATTTGTGTGAGTCTGCAGCGAACAGCGCTCGCGTGCTTTCTTCGAAGCCGGCCATGTCGCCAGCCATTGCAGACATGAACTGGTAAGTACGCTCCTGAGTCCTGCGCCTGTCTTCGCGGGTCGCGGTGCTGCGCTTGGCCTGTTCAACAAGCTTGCGCAATGCGACAGAAGCTCCCCCCGACTGTGCCGACAACCAATCCCAATGACGTGGCAGAAGCGTGACCTCGCGCGAGATCACGCCGAGCTTTGGCCTCCCGCGACCACGCGGCTGAAATGAGGATTGGTCGGCTTCGACAGATTCAGATTCTTTGATCGCTTCGTTCGGGGACTCCTTGGGTAACCGAGCGAGCGCCTCAGCGTCAGTTCCACGGGTATCGACCTCCAAGACACAGCCAGTATGGTCGTCAAAGGTCAATACCGGCCCTGATGAGCCCGATTCCGCCGCCCGTTTTACTGCCAGCGCGTTGGTTGCCAGATTGCCATAGGCAATGCGTCTCCAGCCGTCAAAGCTGGTGAAGGATGGTGGGGCCTCAGTTGTCATCGCAATACCGTCAGGAATTAAAAGTGCTAATTTTACCCGGGTAAATATAAATGTCAAATAATACCCGGGTAATATTTTTCTTTGCGGCCTTTTAGCTGTCACTAGGCTGCTGACGTAGGTGCCACATCCCACTGCGTTTGTCAGAAAAGGCTGGCACGTTGACCTCCGATCACCGCAATGCGAACCAAACGAAGCATTTTGAGTAGTTGGGAAACAAGGGGCCACCCGTCGTCATCCTGGCGACGGCGGTCGGGAATTTAGGTGACCATCAGTCTGATTAAGCAGAGACTTTGCCTTGCCGTTGACCCCACCAAACTCCTGCCAGCGCGAGCAGTCCACCGACCGCGTGGTAGTAATGCAGCTGTTCCCCCAGCAAAGTGGAGGCTGCCAATGCCACGAAGATGGGCAGCAGGTTCATGTAAAGGCTGGCACGCGCAGGGCCCAGTTGTTTGATCCCACTCATCCAGAAAAACGGCGAGCCGATAGAAGCAGGAATGCCAGCGTACAAAATCAACGGGAGGTTCTGCGCCGTGATCGGTGAGCTTGGCGCAATCCACCAAAACGGCAAAATTACCAAAATGCCAAAGCCGATCTGGACATAGAGCTGCTGCCATGTGGACAGTGGCACGGCCCAACGTTTGAGTAGTACGCCGTACAGTGCATTGGAAGCAACTGCGATCAGCATCAGTGCATCGCCCCAATGCGCCGCGCCGTGCAGTAATTCACTGGGGTGACCCTGCGTGCTGAGATACAACAAACCAAGCAGCGACAGAACTGCTCCGCCCAAGCGTGATGCAGTCAATCTTTCGCCCGCGAAAAAGCTGGCCAAAATGGCTGACATCAAGGGCATTAGCGCGACGACAACGCCCATATTGATCGCCGACGTGGATTTCGCTGCCTGATAGGCCAGCCCCTGGTACATACCCATGCCCAGTAAGCCCAGAAATGCCAGTTTGGGCCAGTGCGCAAAAACGATGGCACGTTGCTGCCACACACTACGCAACAAGAACGGGCTCAATACCAGCCCGGCCAATAGCCAGCGATAGAAGGTAATGGCTGCGGGGTCGATCACGACGGCAGCAGCTTTGGTGACCAGGGTGTTACCCGTCCAGATCAGGACGGCCAGTAACGGATAGATAGAAAAGTTGATCGTCGATGGCGGTTGTATCGTTTGCGTTTGTGCTTTTGCTTGCATGGCTTACTCCAGATGAATCGT
>JBBRLF010000482.1:0-2669 GCA_038231515.1 candidate division WWE3 bacterium | reverse complement strand
GCCGGCGTCGATCGACACGACCCTGAATTTTCCGGGGCCAGGGCAGGCCGCGCCCGAAACGTTTTACACGAAGCACGGGGAATACTTTGCCCAGCTGTGCAGCGTTTTGATGCTGCTGGCTGCGCTCTACGTTTTTGGCCCGGGGTTCGTGAGCTTGACCGGACGCAGTGGCGCCCGCGTGAAGCGGCTGATCACGCGGCGATAACTTCCGCGGTCACCGCTAAAGACCTCATAAATTAACCCGGCCCTCGCACCGATAAGTCACCATGGTAAGGGTACTCTGGGTGATTGCGGTGCTGTCTTGTTTTGGAATGGGCATAAGCCAGCTTGGTGCCAACGACTCTGCCAGCACCGATCGCGGCTCAGGCGAGCTCGGCGCGGTGTGCGATCCCGGTGCGATCTTGAGTGATGAAGACCGCTCAGCTCTGCTCGCAAAGCTTCGCATATCCATTGCAGGCCGCGCCGTCCTCGAAGATTTCGTGCGTGAGTATGGTGCGTTCACAAATCTGCTCATTCAGTGGGATACGGTTTCTTATTCGCAGGTCGTAACTGTGCCGCGCAATCAGGGGCGCGCGCCGGCAGGTGTCAGCCCATTGGGCAATGGCGTCTGCGTGCACCTGACGCGCAGGCTGCCCGACATTGAACATATCGCCGATCTGGCGCACGAGCTGACGCATGCCACGCGGCTGTCTCCAAAAGTTTTGCACGGCGAGGTCGCCGATGTGGCTGAGTTCGTGCGTGCGCGCCTTACCGCGCGTGGCGGCGAGGCCGACGCTTTTGCCGTGGAGTGTAAAGTAAAACATGAGCTGTTGGGCCGCTGGGATGAGTTTTGCAGTCCTTACGCCAAGACGGACGAGCCCGAGTCGTTCGATACGGCGCAGGTGACTCACGACTTTTATAACGGCCGCCTTTCGGCTTCGCTTACGGGCGAAACGTATCCGGTTATGCTTTCGCGTCAGTACAAGGCCATGCTTGCCAAGAGATCGCGCATTCAATACGCTACGATCCCATATGCGGGAAAATGAGAATAAACAGGTTATTATTACTGTTACGGGGCGCGACGTGCCTGGTATTACGTCGGGGCTTACCGAGATTCTCAATCGCGAAGGCGTAAAACTACTCGATATGGAGCAGTCCGTAACCTATGGGCTGCTGTCGTTGTCGATGGTGATCAAGTTCGGCAGCAACACGAGCGATACCGTCGTACTTAAAGACCTTCTCTTCAAGGCCAAAGAACTTGGGGTGTCGCTCGATTTCAAGGTGGTCGAAGGCGAAGCCCAGGTAAGGTCTTCGGCCCATCAGTTCGTCATCACGCTCATGAGCGAAAATCTTCAGGCCAGCCACGTCGCCGCGATTTCGGCGGTGCTCGCCAGACAATCGGTAAACATCGATTCGATCCGCAAGCTCAACGAAGGTGGCCTCTCGTGCCTGGAGCTCATCGCCAACACCAGCAGCAATATCGATATTGGCGAGCTTAAGGATGATCTTTTGAAGGTCGCCTCGCAGTTCGCCCAGCTCGACATCGCGGTTCAGCGCGAAAATCTCTATCGGCGGGCCAAACGTCTGGTGGTGATGGACATGGATTCCACCGTCATTCAAATTGAGGTGATCGACGAGCTGGCCAAAATTGCAGGCGTGGGCGCTCAGGTGTCTGAGATCACGGAACGGGCCATGAGCGGCCACATGGATTTCGACGAAAGTCTGAAGCAACGGGTGGCACTTCTAAAGGGGTTTCCCGAAAGCGAAATGAAAGCGCTGGCCGAGCGCATGCCACTTACGCCGGGCGCGGAAATTTTAATCAAAATGCTCAAAAGACTTGGCTATAAGATCGCGTTAATCTCGGGTGGATTCAGCTATTTTGGCGAGAAGCTTAAAGAGAAGCTTGGGCTTCATTACGTTTATACGAATACCCTGGAAATTGAAGAGGGGCGCGTTACCGGTCGCATCCTCGGTACGATAGTGAACGCGCAGCGCAAGGCTGATCTGCTCGAGATGATCGCGCAGCAAGAGGGTGTGTCGCTGGAGTCGGTTATCGCCATCGGCGACGGCGCCAACGATATTCTCATGTTGAAAAAAGCGGGTCTGGGCATCGCCTTCAACGCCAAAAGAAAAACTCAGGAAGCCGCCAGCGCCGCGATCAATCAGAAGACGCTGGCCTCGATTCTGTATCTGCTAGGCATCACCGACAAAGATATCGAAGAAGTTTCTCGTCAGTAACTGCTGGGGAATACAGCATAATTCCATAGGACCCTGTTCTGTCGTATGATTAGGAGTGGGGGACTCTTTGCGCATGCAAGCGCTGCTGTTTTTTTTTCTCACCATTCTTGTCGTGCCGGCACTTGCAGACGAGGCGCCCGTGCTGGATGGCGATCGTCTGGTTGATGCGTTTCACATCTCTGATCCTTCGACCTCCTTCGATGAGGATGAACCGTCGGGCGGCCCGCTCTCGGCTTCGGTTATTTTCAGCATGGATGGCAATTCGCTACGCAAGCATCTCTCGGTCACTGGTGTAGGACAAATGATGTTTTTGAACGGCAAGCTCACCAAGGGCACGCCGAATACGAACACGCTGGCCGAAGGGCTTCAGCCAGACGTTGCTGGTGAGCCAGACACGGTGCTTTTCTCAAAACGGCCGGCGCCCCAGTCGTCATGCGTACTCAAGATCAAGG
>JBBRLF010000481.1:0-2704 GCA_038231515.1 candidate division WWE3 bacterium | reverse complement strand
CGCCGCCGTGGCACTCGCCGGCATGATCTATTCTTGCTTGAAGTTGCACGACGTCAGCTGGCTGGAGCTGCTCGTCATACCGGTTACGTTTACCTACGCCAATCTGGTTGAGTACCTCGCCCATCGAGGCCCGATGCACCACCGGACAAAAGCCCTGGGGCTGATCTTCACGCGGCACACAGTTGAGCACCATCACTTCTTCACTCACCAGGCCATGGCCGTTGAACGCACGCGCGACTACAAGATCGTGCTTTTTCCCGCGTTCCTCATTGTATTTTTCTTCGGCTTTTTCGCGACACCCCTTGGCGTGCTGGCCTATCGCTTTCTCTCGCCCAATGCGGGCTATCTTTTTGTGGTCACGGCGCTGGGCTACTTCCTGAACTATGAGTGCTTTCATCTTATGTACCACCTGCCCGAAGATTCCTTCGTCGCGCGGCTGCCCGTGGCGCGCCAGCTTCGCGGCCATCACACACGCCATCACAACCCGGCGTTGATGAGCCGGTTCAACTTCAACATCACCTGGCCGCTTTGCGACCTGCTTTTTGGAACTTACCGCTGACCTTTTTTAGTCAGCAGCTTTTCGCAGTTCTGCGGTGCCTTGCGATAACCGGGTAGCGCGGCGGCATCGGCCGTGTGCGCCAGTTCGAGCGCGGCCTTTAACGTGCCGGCTGGCCGCTGACGCAGATCTTCGAGTGAAAAATGTTCGCGAAAAAAGTTAGCCCACATGAATTCCTGAAAGGGCACCGTCAGATCACGAAAACCACCGGCCTTGCGCACGCGGTACGCAAAGCTGCGATAAGGATCATCGCGCAGATTGCGAATGCTTGCCGGCAGGTCGTTGGGATTGAGCGGCCCGCGGCCCTGCTCGTCGTAGGGCCAGAGCTTCTTCAGGCGAATCATACGCTCATGAAAATCTTTAAGGCTCAGCCGGGACCAGTCGTTGGTGACCTTCACCAGCATCTCAAGATCGCCATCCATTAAAAGCGCGCTGGCCAGGTGGTGACCATCAACAAGATAGAACGTGTCGTCAGGACCGATGATGACGGTGCCGATCTTTTTCTTGAGATATTCCCGCAGGTCCTGCTTGTCCATCTCTGAAATTTCCGCAAACCGTTGGCGGATTTCGGCTTTGCCCACGGCAAACTGAGTGGGATGCAGATCATCGAGACTCACCCGATACGTTTCGCCAGACTCGATCTTTTTCACCTTGGAAAGGCTGTCGTACTCACTCTTCCAAGGCTCGCGCGCCTGGGCCGTCGCAAGTGCGAGGCTTAGGATTAAAAAGAGAGCGGCCAATTTTGACATAGCGCATTAGATACCACTACTTGCGCACCGGGTCAAGTCATACTAAATCAGTCAGGAATGTGGGATTTCCGCGCTCATAAATTGATTCGCCAGGGTCTCGAGCTTCTTCATCTCGGTCTCGTTAGGCAGCAGTACGGGCAGCGCCGTGGCAAAGCCACCTACCCCGGCACGCCGGCCCAGGTCGCGCACCAGCTCCTGGTCACGCGCAATCAGGGCCTTTTCGCTTTCAGCAAGCGACTGCAGCTTCGCAACCGTGGTGGCCGGTACGGCTCCCCCTTCGAAGAGGGTGTTGTCCGGAAACCGTTTGCCATCGTCATAGGCATGGCTGCGATTCAAGACAAAGCCCCGAAAGGGCAGCTTGAGCTCGCCCGTCTTTTTCTGAAAAAAGAGCGCCTCTTCCAGCGCCGCGGGGGCCGGTGAGGTGACCAGCAAAAAGGCCACGTCAGACTGACTCAGAAAATCTCGCATGCCGCTCACATCACGATTAAGGGTGCCCAGCACACCCGAAAAAACTCCGAAAAACACACTCAGGTCGCCGGCAAACTGCTCGCCCAGCACGCCACCCAGCACCTTACTGACGAGCGAGCCGGCGGCGCGCCGCAAACCGCCTGCTGCTTCTTGCGGCATGAACATTTTGAAAACACGTCCATCCAGAAAGCGCGAAAGCCTGCCGGGAGCCTCGAGAAAATCCAGCGCATGGCGCGAGGGCGGCGTATCGAGCACCACCAGATCGTAGCGGCCGCTCAGCACGAACCGATGCAGCGCCTGCATGGCCGTGTATTCATGCATGCCGGCCACCATCGTTGTCACGTGCTTGTAGATACGGTTCTGCAGAAGTTTTTCGATGTCTTCGGGATTCTTTACGATGGCCCGCACTTCCTGATCGGCAATCAGCTTGGGATCAAGCATCCAGGCGTCAAGCGTGCCCGGTGCGTTGATGCCAACGGCGCGCAGCCGATCTTCGGCCAGGGTCACCGGCGCGGGCGGATTGCGCTCAACACCCAGGGCTTCGGCCAGCCGCCGCGACGGATCAATGGTCAGCACCAGAACTCGCCGGCCCATGCGAGCGCCGGCAATCGCAATGGCGCCCGAGGTGGTGGTCTTGCCTACGCCGCCCGCACCACAGCAAACAATGATGCGCGACTCACGGATGAGTTTTGAAACTTCCTCGCTCATCTTACCGCTCCCCCGCCGCGTACCGCAGCTGAACCCAGCAGCGCGTCGGCCAGAAATGCAACCAGCGACTCACAGCCCGGCGGCGCATCGGGCAGGCGTAAAAGCGGCACGGTAATCTCGCGCGAAAGTCGCTCCGACTCCAGGCGTGCTTCTTCGAAATAATGAAAACTTTCTTCACCCAGCAAGGGGGCGCCGGCAGCACGCGCTTTAGCGAAAACTTTTT
>JBBRLF010000480.1:0-2706 GCA_038231515.1 candidate division WWE3 bacterium | reverse complement strand
GCTCATTGGCCTGGGCGTACCTTTTTCCAAGCGCGAAAGCCCTGTTGGACGCGGAAGCCCACTGCTGCTAGACGAACGCGAGACCAACCCCGGCAAACTCTTTGACCTCACCAAAGAAGGCGGGCACCGCGCCCGGCGCATTCTGCACGCCAGTGACTTCACGGGCCAGGCGATTGAAGACACCTTGCTTCGGGCCGTGGACGCCAATCCGAATATCACGATCTTCGAGCACCACATCGCGGTTGACCTCATCACGAACGTGACGATTGCGCGGGCCCGGCGCCCGCACACGCGCCACATTCCAAACCTCAGACGTGCGCTGGGCGCTTATGTGCTCGATTCCCGCAAGCAGGAAATTCACACGTTTGCCGCGCCCGTCGTGGTGCTTGCCACAGGTGGCGCCGGCAAGGTTTATCTTTACACGACCAACCCCGACACGGCCACGGGCGATGGCATCGCGATGGCTTACCGCGCAGGCGCCCGCGTGGCCAATATGGAGTTCATGCAGTTTCACCCCACGTGCCTGTTCCATCCTCAGGCAAAGTCGTTTCTGATCAGCGAAGCGCTGCGTGGCGAAGGCGGCGAGCTGGTCGACCGCCATGGCAGCCCGTTCATGAAAAAGTATCACGAGATGGGCAGCCTCGCGCCTCGTGACATCGTGGCCCGCGCCATCGACGCCGAGCTCAAGCGCACGGGTGCGGAGTGCGTTTACCTGGATATGAGCGCGCATGATGCCGAATTTTTAAAAAAGCGCTTTCCCAATATTTATGAGCAATGCCTGAAATACGGCATCGACCTGACCCTAGAGCCAATTCCGGTTGTTCCGGCCGCGCATTATACCTGTGGCGGCGTTTACACCGACGAATGGGGCGAGAGCTCGATCGAGAACCTGTATGCCATTGGCGAAACGGCCTGCACCGGCCTGCATGGCGCCAATCGGCTGGCCAGCAACTCGCTGCTCGAAGGCGTGGTGTTTGCCGACCGGGCTTTGAAACGCGCGCTCGAGCGCCGCGAGACCAATCCCCGTGAAACCGTTCCCAATGTGCCGCAGCCCGAGATGCCCGAGCACGTGCCCGAGTGGGATTCCGGCGGCGCCGTGCCCATGGAAGAGCGCATCAACATCAATCACACGTGGCGCGAGCTGCGCATGCTGATGTGGAACTACGTGGGCATCGTGCGTACGGACCGCAGATTACAAAAAGCCAAAGCTCGGCTCGAGCTGATTCACCACGAGATTCAGGAATACTACTGGAAGTACCTGCTTACGGCCGACCTCATTGAGCTGCGCAACATCATGACGATTGCCGACCTGATTGTGGAAAGTGCGCTCCTGCGTAAAGAAAGCCGGGGCCTGCATTATAATTTGGATCACCCCAACCGCGATGACAGATTCTTCAAGCGGGACACGGTGTTGTAAAGTCCGACCATATCGCTTTAAGCACTACCATTCTGCGTCAAACCCTGTTAGAACAGCGCCAATTGTAACGGTTCCTATCCAAGGGGTTTTGCTAAATGAAAAAGTCGCTCTCGCTTCAAATGATTTTGACCGTCCTGGCTGTTGCCGCAACGAGCGCAGTGGCCTCGCAGATTCCTGCTCTGCCCAAGGCAGACTCTTCCTGGAAGCAGATCAGCGACTCCCATCGTGTCCTGGTTCACAGCAAAGAACTCTCAAACAGCCCCATCGTCGCGTTTCGCGGCGAAACCGTGATTGATGCACCAATCGCCAAAGTTGCAAACGTCCTCATGGACAGCACTCGCAAAAACGAATGGGTTCACAAAATCGTTGAAGCCAAAGACCTGCGCGTCCTCGGCCCCTATGAGCGCATCGAGTACAACCACACCTCGTCGGGTTTCTTCCTCGTAAAAGACCGCGACTTCGTCTTCCACGCCAAAGCCGAAATGGACAAGGCCAAGCAGCAGGTCATCTTCAATCTGAGCTCGGTCACCGACGAGCTGATGCCCGAAAAAGGGCCCGTGCGCGGCGCGATCGACGACAGCCGCTACATTTTAACCCGTATCAGTCCAACTCAGACCCACCTGGTGGTCGAAATTCACGCCGACCCCAAGGGTGGCGTGCCGAAATGGCTGGTTAATCTTTTTCAGAAAAGCTGGCCCGAGAAGACCCTGAATGGGATTCGCGCTCAGTGCGCTAAGGCTGACGTTCTTGAGCACCCTGGGATTCACGCTTTTTTTGAACAGGCTTCGCCCGGCGCGCAGCTTTAAGAAGAGAGTAGAGATCAAAGCCAGGGCCTGAGGCTCTGGCTCCACTCTCACCCGCCCCCATCCCCCCGTCCCGCGCGGCGTTCGTCAACAACCTGTCGAACTCCCGTACACCATGCGGGGACGTTCTGGCCCTGAGGCCACCGTGCCCCTTCTTCATCGAATGAGAGCGCTCCGCTGAGTCGTTTTTATCCAATGATTTAAGCCCCTTACAAACCGCTTCCAGCCCACCCCAAAAGTGGCACTGGGTATGGGATTTGCTCTACCTCATCTCGTGGTTGCACTGTCGTGGCTGGGTTTCCGGCCCAAAACATCACTACCCGAGCTCGAGGCGTCAGCCGAACTGCCTTACTTGATCACGGGTGGAGCCGAGATTCTGGCCACCGACTCGTCGCACCCTGAGCCCCTCACCCTGGAAGCCGGCTCGCGCCTGGCCCTGGTGGGCGGAAATATTTTTCGAAAGCATTATTTCTGCGACTGGCTCCT
>JBBRLF010000479.1:0-2762 GCA_038231515.1 candidate division WWE3 bacterium | reverse complement strand
TGAGCTATAACCACGGTCTGATGGCCGCGCCCATCTTTCACAGCGGGCTGTATGACTCGAACTTCAGAGATAAAAATTTCGATTACCCATCCATCGACTACTTCGTCAGCCTTTTCAAACTCGCGCCGGCCGAGTCGAAATCGTTTCTCAGCCGCGTGTCGCTCTGGACCCGCTATGGAATGGGGTTTGGAATGCGCCGGGGCGAGCTGCTCAGCCCCGACTTTACCGTCGAGAACAGCGTCGAAACCTCCTACCTCACCGCCGTGTTCTTCCGACTGGGCCCACAGCTTTCGTTTGACCTGGCCGACTGGCTCCAGCCCTATGCCGGCGTGGAAGTTTCACCTTTTCTTTTCCGCCATAGCTCGTCGCTCGGGGGCGCAGACTCCCAGGGCGCGGGTACGCTCTTTGGCCCCGTGGCGGGAGTTCATCTGCCCGTTTTTTTCTCACAACGCGCCAGTCTTTATGGCGAAGTACGCCGCACTCTGGTCTTGAGTGACGACAAACATGTGTTCGGCTCCAGCACCACTTTTGGCGCGGGCCTGGGCATGGTGTTTTAAGCATCGGAGGCCTGCATGTCGCCAAGAAAAACCAGAGCCTCAGTCGTCGGCCTGCTCCTAACTTCAATATTTTTCACGGGCTGCAATGGCTTGCTCGCCGAGCTGCCGGGCCACTACGAAGGCACACTGTTTGAACGCAGCAACGGCAATGGCAAACAGCGCCCCGTCAAAGCAGACATCACCAGCGACGGACACGGCCACGCCACCGTTGCCGTCAAAGACGCCGCCAACAACCCCCTTCTAAACATTACGCTGGCCGATATCAAAAACGACACCTTTAAGCTCAACATTCCCGAAGTCACGCCCCAGGCCGTCGAGCTGACTCAGAAAGCTGGCTGCTTTCTGCGCCAGGACGACCGGGCGCTGCGCTTTTGTCTCGACAAAGGCGAGCTGCTGCTTGAAGTCACGCTGAAGAACCAGGGCAAGGTTTTTACGCTGGCCCTGGACCGGTTCAAAAAAATCGATGCCTATCCTCTCGAGGTGCCCCGCGACTTTACCACGACCACCGCCGTAGACTACGCCCTGCGCATGAACTTCGACAATCGTGTGGAGTTCGAACACGTGATTCAGGCGCGGCTGACTCGAAATCTGGCGCGCCTTAATTTGCTGCCGGGCTTTACCCTGGGCTCGGTCATCGCAATCATCGTGAATGATCCGGCCAGTATCATCACCTCGATTGGCGATCTGGCACCCTTTCTACTGCCCAACCGGTGGCTGCAGGCCTCGGAGGCCGGACTGCGCAGCCAGGCCGAAGACGATGCGCTGGTACTGATGCGCGCGGATACCGCCACCCAGGTGCAGGGCTTTGCCTTTGTCCTGGCGCGCGACCGCGCGATTCAAAATTTTTACCTCGATACGCTGGCCAAGGCCAAAGAGGTTCAGAGCGAAATCCAGTCCCGTGAAGAGCTGGGCCAATATCCACGTGGCATGTCCGACGACATCGGGTCGGTGGTGAATAACATCGAGCAGGCGGCGGCGGTGCTGGAGCTGGCCGTAAAAGAGGATAGAACGGCGATCGCGCAAACCTTGGGCTTTCATAACCCCGACGCCATTGCCGAGTTTACCCTCGACTCCGAGCTGGAACCCATCACGAGCGCCACGCCGATTGCCGAAAATCAGACCCAAGGCCGCGAGGAACTTCGAATGGTGGCGCTGGATCGTTCCTTTGAAATTCGTCAGATGGACTATCTCATTCGAGTCGGCCGTCTTCAAAAAACCGAACGTTATTTTGCCTGGCTCGATCCCGCCGCCGACGGCACCGGAAAAATAGGTTTCGGAATCGGCCAATACGTCAAGACTGGCACCTCGCAGCTTCGCGAGCTGCTGGTCAAACGCGAGCAGCTCGAGCAGAACATCGTCCTCAAAGTGTTCAATGCCGTGAGCGAGCACAACCTGGCCGTCAAGTCGTATGGATTGGCCGCTGCCGGTATGGACATTCAGGAGCGTCGCCTGGCGCGCATTTTGGAAACCGTGCGTTTCGGTACCAATGTGGACATGTTCGGAATGGTACAAATTTTTCAAGACTATCTGGCCGCTGCGGTAAACAAGGAAAATGCCGTGGCCGCTTACCGCGTCGCCCACGTTAAACTGGACCGCTTTCTGCTAAAAGGACTTTTCGCAAGTCTGGTTCTTAGACCAGACCCTGGTAAATAGTCAGGTAATAAGGTACAGGGTGCAGATGAATCCATTATCTGAGTTTTCTTCGGCCACTGCGGCAGGCGCAGCGAAAGGCAGCGCGCTTTCGTGTGCCCTGAACATTGGGCAGCTGCGCACCTACCTTGCCACCTCGAGGCAGTCCCCGGAGCAGCTTGCGGTAAAGCTGCAGATTTCAAACATGACCATTCGCCGTTTGCTGCAAAAGTCCGATGCCAGCGAAATTCCGGCAAAATACACGCTGCAGTTTCAGCAAGTCCTCACCATGCCCGAAGGCGATTTCAGCGATCTCATGAAGGACCTCTTCAGCAATGGTATGAAGGTCGAAGATGCCGAGGCCTTGAAAGGCGAGCTCAACGAGAAGCTCAAAGACAAGCGCATTACCGGAGATTTTCGCGACAAGATCAAGATTGTGGCCAAAAATGCCTTTTCGAGCGGCTCGCTCAAAACCCGGGCGCTCAGCCTGGGCGCCCTGCTCTATCTCGTGAACCCGTTCGACCTTATCCCCGACGCGCTCGGACCCATAGGTTATCTCGACGACTTCGCCGTGAT
>JBBRLF010000478.1:0-2794 GCA_038231515.1 candidate division WWE3 bacterium | reverse complement strand
TGCTTCCGCCCCGCACGCATGTGGATCAAGCGCGCCATCCACACCTCCGACGTCGTCGACCCCAACCACCTCTCCTGCGTGCGCGATTACCAGGAATTCACCCCAAGCACCGACCGCGACCCCTTCTGGGGCGAATACAAAGCACGCGTCGATAAAGGCCAAGACCCCTGCCCAGCCTCAATGGAACCCATTACCCAACCAGCCCCCGGCCGCCGCGGCGACTAAAACACGCGATTCCCAACATCAGCAGATGAAAATACCAGGTGTACTGGCAACTACCAGCAAGCACATTACGGTTACAAAATACCGCCGCAAACTATTTCACCCAGCCGGGCGATCCGTCTCTTACTCGACGCATTTTCCATTTGCACAGCCAAAGCCAACCAACTCAAAAACCGCAGAAAATCGTGCAAGACGAGGAAGGCGAAAAGAAAACACCGGAAGCGGGCTGTAAAACCCGCTGAGGATTTTTCTTTAAGCCTGACGAAGTATTCGCGCGATTTGCTGCGGAGTTCCTAAGACCACAAGCCCAGGGCAAACACCCTGACGATTGGGTCTGCCCGAACCAGCTCGGCACGATGTTTAGCTACGAGTCACTGGCAGTGAGAGCACTGCCACGACTCTGCCGCGAAGCAGGCGTACCGAGAATCACGCCACACGAACTCAGGCACTCCTGCACTGAACTCTACGTTCAGGCCGGAGCATCAGCCGAAGACCTAAGGCGCCTGCTCAATCACCGAAGTCTATCGGCCACGGCAAAGTACATGCACCGAACCGACGAAAGACTTCAAAGCATCGCCCAAGGCGTAAAGCCAGATCCCAGTCCACCAAAGCCAGATCCCAGTCCACCAAAGCCGGAAGGAAGAAACCAAAGCCAGCCGAAACTAAGGCTACTTGTGAACAAGTGAACAAATCTGTGGATAAGTCCATGTACACAAATTGTTCACAAACGATCAAGGCGCCAGAAAATCAGTCTCAAGTGGCATAAGTAAATCCCGCGATGCTAAAAACCGCAGAAAATCGTGCGAGACGAGGAAGAGCTTTAAAAACGCCCGGAAGCGGGCTGGAAAGCCCGCTGAGGACGTTTTAAAAGCTCTGACGAAGTATCGCGCGATTTGCTGCGGTTTTTAGATGGCGGAGAGGGAGAGATTCGAACTCTCGTATGGTTTAACCCATAACACGCTTTCCAAGCGTGCGCCTTCAGCCACTCGGCCACCTCTCCGCAAAAGAAAACAAGATATTCACGGAATTAGCATCTGTTTGATTTCTTGTCCATTCATTCAAAAAGAGGCAAACCCGCGCGTCGCACCTTATAGAATTCATTAAAAGGCCGGTCATCGGTGATCACGACGCTCCGAATGTCGCCAATCAACGCGGTTGGCCGAAGAGGCTTGAACAGAGCCTCCTTGAAGATTTCCCGGGCGGACTTGTCAGGGGTCCATTCACGCAGGTCGTTGGCGGCGCTGGGTGGCAGCCATTCCGTGATTTTGTCCAGATCAGGCAGCTCAAGCGGACTTGTCGAGGCCAGGAAATGAACTCCGGTGTGGTCGCTCGAACGAAAGCCCAGCACGTTCTTAAACTGGCCGGTGATTTGAAAGGATTCGATAAGCGTACGGGCGATCGCCTGCATGATCTGAGTTTCGCTGCGTGAGTACCAGACATGTAAAACCCCGCCGGGAGCCAGGTGCCCTTTAAGCAGCTCAAAGAACTCGCGCGAGTACAGCGTTGCCGACGTGGCCCCTTCCACCGAGGGCGCGGGATCGACGATTATAACGTCGTACTTCGCGTCGGAACGTTTCAAAAAGCGGCGCGCGTCATCGATGACAATCTGGGCCTCGGGATTTTTCAAAACATCGGCCGCGTCGGCATGAAAAAATCCAAAAAGATCTCGCACGCTGGGAATCAGCTCTACTGCCGTGGTTTTCGCACCCCAGCTCAGCGCCGAGCGAAACGCGGTTCCAGTTCCGAAGCCTATAACCAGCACCGATTCTGCGGGGCCATGGTGCAAGGCCAGTGACAGGTGCGCCATCATCTTTGAGGTGGCGCGCAACGTGGCCACCTTTACCGAGTTGACGTACAGGTTCTTGGCCAGGCCACCGCCATTGACGGTCACCGTTGCGCTGTAGTCCCGGCGCACGATTCCTGCAATTTCCGAATGCCGAACGAGTAGGGGCGAAAACAGCACAAACAGCGCTACGCCGACAGCCGTGAGGTAGGCTCGTTGCATCGCGATGAGCGCCACGAAGGGCAGGGCCAGTACGAGTAGCGCGGTCTTTTCGCTCATTGAAGGCAAAAGCAGATACGAGGCCACCAGCGGCCCGGCGATGCAGCCCAGAATGTTCAAGCCATAAGCCCGTCCAATGCGTTCAATGCGCCCGTGCTTCTGCCGAGGTTGCCGCAGCTCGATCAGCAGCGGCGTCAGATATCCCAGTGCCGCAAAATAGGGCACTACGGTAAGTGCCATTCCCAGATCGCCCAGGTTAAGTCGCGCCCTGCCAAGCACTGGGGCCAGTACCGAGAAAACGGCAAGCAACGCCAGTGGTTTTACGAAAGATACTTTACGCCCTCTGATGCTGCGGCTCAGATAAAATCCCGAGCCCAGCCAAGTTCCGAACAGGCAGTTCACGAGCAGATAGGCAAACCCATAGGTCGTATTGCCCAAAAGCGGGGTGTACAAACGCGTCCAGACGACCTGTATTGCGAGCGAGCAAAATCCCACTATAAAAAGCATCAAGCCCGGTGGCACATGGTGTTCGGGCGTATTGCGTTGCTGAGCCAGCGACGCGTTTGCGTT
>JBBRLF010000477.1:0-2796 GCA_038231515.1 candidate division WWE3 bacterium | reverse complement strand
TGTATAAGCAGATCAAGTCGCAAAAAAATACGTATTTCCAGACGCTCGATAAGGCAAAAGATGCCAATTTTAGCTCGAAGACAGATCTGCTTCGCCGCCTGCGTGAGCTGGTCGAATCAGACGAGTCGAGTGCGGGTGATGCCAAGACAAGCTGGAACGAGTTTAAGAAAATTCAGGACGAGTGGAAAGGTGCGGGTAATATTAACTCACCACACAATGCCACGCTTTGGGCCACTTACCACGCCCTGGTAGATCGGTACTATAGCAATCGTAATATTTATTTTGAGCTAAAAGAGCTTGACCGGAAACGCAACGCTACGCTGAAAGGCGAGGTGATCGACAAGGTTGAAGCGCTTGCCGCTGCTCAGGCTGAGAAGTCGGTGACGCGCCAAACCATCGACGAGGCCAACGCCCTGTTTGAAGAATACAAGCACATTGGGCCGGCCCCAAAAGCCGAGCAGGAAGTGCTGTGGCAGCGCATGAAAGCGGCCCTCGATACGCTCTATAACAAGCGCCGCGGGCAGAACGAAGATCAGCGTAAAGAGTCGTCTCAATTGTATGAAGAGAAGTCGGCTATTTACGAAGAACTGATTCCGCTTACCTCATTTTCGTCGTCGGGCATCAACGACTGGAATGACAAGACCAAGGCGGTTATGGCCATTCAGGACCGCTGGAACGCCATCAAAGGACCCATGCCGCGCGAAGAAGGCAAGGAACTGAGCAAGAAATTCTGGGCGTCGCTGAAAACGTTCTTCGCCAACAAAGGTGAGTTTTTCCGGCAACTGGAAGGTAAGCGCGAAGAGAACCTTAAAGCCAAAACCGAACTCTGTGAGCAGGTGGAAGCGATTCTTGCCGCTGGTGATGAGTCGAGCGATGCCACGCAGAGGGTGATCGAGTATCAGCGGCAATGGAAAAACGTTGGTCAAGTGCCGGAGAAGCAGAAAAACAGTATTTTCGACCGGTTCAAAGCTGCCTGTGATGCGTTCTTCGACAAGAAACGTAACCGCAATCAGGACACCGACCGCGAGTTTGAAGCCAATCTCAGCAAGAAGGAAGACCTCATTGCCCGGATTGAGGCCGCCGCCAGCCAAAACGCCGATTTGTCGCAAATGAACGCGTTCAAAGAGGAGTGGAACGGCGTTGGTTTTGTGCCTAAGAAAGACAAAGAGCGCATTCAGAAAGGCTATATCGCGGCGATCAATGCCCTGGTGCGTGCTAACGGTGCCATGTCTACGACAGAAAAAGAACGCGCCATTCAGGATAACGAAGCCGAAGTAACCCGCTTTGGTGGCCCCCGTGGCGAACGGCGCGGCGATTCGCGGGGTGGCAGTGAAGCTCCCCGTGGTGACCGTGGCGAGTCGCGTGGGCCTCGTCCCGACAGCCCCCGTCCGGGTGGTGGTCGTGAGCAGGGTCCGGGTGGTCGTCCAGGTGCGGGCGGTGGCAACCGAAGTAATGACCGTTCACGTGACCGTGGCCCTCGCGAGGGCGGCTATAGTGGTGGCGGTTCACGCGACGGTGGCGACTATGCAGCCTATCGCCGCAGTACAGAAGGGAGTGGTGGCAGCGAAACCCGCCGCCGTATCTCGACGCTGGAAAACGACATTGCTACTTACCGCAACAACATCGAATTCTTCGCCCGCTCGAAAAACGCCGATCAACTTCGCGCTGATATTGAGAAAAAGATTGCTGATGACCAAAAGCAACTTGACGCCCTGCGGAATCAGGAGTAAGGCAATCAGGTGGTTAGCTTACAGGCCTGCTGATTCAATATTGGCAGGCCTGTTTTTTGCCTAAGAGGGTTGGCAAAACGCGAGGGATTGCCTACTTTTGCATCACCAAAATCGACAAGGGCATTGCCCAAAACCGATTTAATTGCCTCCATAGCTCAGCTGGTAGAGCAACTGACTTGTAATCAGTAGGTCGTTGGTTCGATCCCGACTGGAGGCTTCTAACAATCAAGCAGTTACGTTCATTCGTAACTGCTTTTTTTGTGTACTGCGCAATGGTTTTGGTCAGATTGCCCCCAAAGCCCTATACCCTTCTGTAGGCCGTTCCGACGAGTAACAAGACAAAGCCAATCAACAACATTTCATAGTTGTACCTGGATAAGTCTTTTACGGGGAAATAATGTACTAAAATGCCTAAACAGCCAATAATGAGGGCCGCTACCCAAATTCCCATAGTTGGGGCACTCGGTAAAAAGGTTTTTCTTGCCATGATCGTTTTTGAGATAATCGTAAAATGAATGGGTAGTCGCTGTAGAATACAGTTCACTCTGGCAATGTAGTTACTAAATGATGCGCGTTGCCGACTGATTATTAATTGTTTACTCATTCCACCAAACAGAGTTGGGAAATTGGCCTGGTCAGAAGATCAGCGGCGTCGAAAGAGGTTGATGAACAGGATACTCATCGTTAACGAATACGATTTTTATACGGATAATGGGGGCTGGTTAACGGGTAGATAAATGCAAAATTCGGTGAACTGACCTTCCTCCGAATCGACCCGCATTTCACCACCATGCCCCTTGGTTACGATGTCATAACTCAGGCTTAGACCTAATCCAGTGCCTTCACCGGTGGGCTTGGTGGTGAAAAAGGGTTGGAATACCTTATCCTTCACCTTGTCGGGAATGCCCGTACCGTTGTCACGTATCCGAATTTCAACGGTTTGGCGGTCCGAAAGGCTTTCTGTGCGCCGAGTCTGCACCGTAACTGTGGGTTGATAGATGGCTGGTTCCTGCTGTTGGCGTTGTTGAACAGCATAAAAAGCATTGTTGAACAGGTTGAGCAGCAC
>JBBRLF010000476.1:0-2810 GCA_038231515.1 candidate division WWE3 bacterium | reverse complement strand
GGACTACGACCGCGTCGCCTCTCTATACACCGGCGAGGACAACTTCATCGACTCCATCAAGAATCTGACCAACGGCTTTTTACAGGCCGACTCAGGGCCGGTCACGACACGGGAAAAGGGTATTCGCGATCGCATCAAAACCATGGATGAACAGGTGGCGATGAAGGAAAAAAATCTAGAGCGCCGCGAACAGGCGCTACGAAGACAGTTTTCTCAGCTGGAAGGGCTGATGAACAATATGGCGGGGCAGCAGTCCTATCTCCAGCAGGCGATGGGCAGCCCAAGTCTGATACCGGGTGGATAAGTCAATATGGGAGACCTTAGATGAGTAATAACTATGGACTGAACAAGTACAAGACGACATCTGTCACAACCGCGAGCCGCGGGCAGGTGCTGCTGATGCTCTACGAGGGCGCCATGAAGTTCTGTCGTATTGCCATCGAAGCCACCAAGCGCAAAGATCTGGCCGAGAAGGGTAAAAACATTCTCAAAATTCAGGATATCATCAACGAGCTGGTCGTGACCTTGAATCACGACGTTGGCGGTGACCTGAGCAAAGAACTCGAGCGACTCTATAACTACATGATCGACCAGATCACGGTCGCCAACATGAAAAACGACTACAAGCCGCTGGAAACCGTGCTGAAGCTGCTCGAAACCCTGCATGAAGGCTGGGTGGCGGCCGTAAATCAGGTTGGAAAAAGCGGCGGCGACGCCTTTGCCGCGGCAGCAGCCGAGAAGAGCAACCCGGCGCTGGCAAATACGGCGGCAGTAGCGAATAAAGCCAAACCGCCAGGAGGTAAGTAATATGCAAATGCTAATCGGCCTTCTGGAACGAAAGAACCTGTGTTTTAAAAGCTTCCACAAGCTCTGTCATGACTTTCTGGATGAAATTGCCAAGGGCGATACCGCAAACCTAGAGCTGTTTCAGAAACGTCGCCAGGGGCTCCTGACCGTGGTTGAACAGCTTGAGTTTGAGGTCACCAGCTTTCTGAATGCGATGATTCCGGGTGCCGAGATTCCCAGAGATGTAAGGACGAAGGTCGATCTATTGCTTCGCGAGAAAGACAGCATCGTGAAGTCGATTCTGGACCTGGATCTTCAGATCCTGGCCTATATCGATCGAATGAAAGACGAAACGATCCAAAAACTGCAGTCATTACAAAGCGGTCGCAGAACCGTGGGAGCCTATCGCTCGCCAATTGATAACGTCGAAGCTGCAGAGGGCATTAAAATCCTGGATCACGAAGCATAAAACGAATCCCGACTGAATCAGTTTGACCGTGGCGCGAGATCATAGATATACTGGTACCTCGCAAGGGGGATAATGGAATGTCCGCTGAAGTGGAGCTCTTAAAAAAATTAGTCAGCAGTGATCTCATTGTCGCGGCAGTAGAGATCCCGTCTAATCATAAGACCCAGGCGCTGCTGGTCGACGACCTGGATGAGGTGCTGTCGCGATTTGAAGAGAACGCTGACTACGCCCACTTTGTCGTACGCGTGAAAAGAGCTGGCACACCGTTGCCCAAGCCGCTGGTCGGTGAGCAGAGCCCGCAGATTTCCATCGATGCGATGATGAATGAAACGCTCGAACTGGGCGAGCGCATTACCGAAAGCCGAAATAAATCCACGAACCGCGCGCTGGATGCGGCAGAATACGAGCCGGCTTTTCTGCTCGAAAATGCCCGGCTGCTCGAAGATAACGGCGACTTCAAACTCGCTCGCAACATTTACCAGGCTCTCGTGCGCAAAGGCCTGCTGATAGCGCAGAGCCTGGCGGGCATGGCCCGCACCCACGAGAAAGAAAACGACTACGATAAAGCCGTGCGTTGTTATCGCGAAGCGATTGCCTACTCGTCAGAATACCTGTTCTACCAGGCGCTTGCCGCCCTCCAGATCAGAATGGGCGAGGATGATGAAGCCGCACAGACACTGAACCATTCGCTGGGGCTGGCCGCGCTGAATGATGAGCAGCGCTTCGAGCTGCACAAGTCTCTCGGCAACTGCTTCACGCGCCTGGGCGAATACCCCAAGGCCGAGCACCATTATCGCAAAGCCTTTGAACTGAACTCCCAGTCCGACATCCTGCAAGTCAACGTCGGCAGCCTGGCGCTGCAAAAGGCTGACCTGGAATCGGCTTTGAAGCACTTTCAAAGAGCCCTCGAGCTTAACCCGGCAAACGACAAGGCCATCAGCGGCCTGGGCATGGTTTATCTCGGAAAGAAAAATCTCATCAAGGCGCATGAGCAATTTGTCGCCAGTCTTAAGATCAACCTCAATAATCTCGGGGCCATCTACAATCTGGTGAAGTGCGCCTATGAGATCAAAAAATTCGAGGAGTCATCGGACATTCTGTGCCGGTACATCGAAGCAAATCCCGTGAATACGAACATTCTGTACAGCTATGCTGGAATCCTTTTTCATCAAAATGAGTACGAGCGGGCCTTCACCCAGGTGAAGAAAATCATGGAATCCAATCCGGACCATGCCGGAGCGAAAGAACTTTTGGAATTGATTCAGGCCAAGCTGGCCTGAAACCGACCAAGGAGAGGTCAAAATGGCAGGGAATTCGACGACAACCGATCTCGATTCATTACTCGAGACAATCGACAGGCAGCTCCTGTTGAAACTTCTGGACTCGCTCATCGCCGAGCAAAAAATAAAATTGACCGGCGATAAGGAGTGACGATGAAAATCATCATATTGCAGCTTGCCCGCCTGGGAGACATTGTCCAGACTCTGCCTACTGTTCAGGGGCTGAAACATGCGCATCCCGGCTGCGAGATCACAATGGTCGTGCGCAGCACCTT
>JBBRLF010000475.1:0-2830 GCA_038231515.1 candidate division WWE3 bacterium | reverse complement strand
TTCGATGCCACGGTCAAGATCGCGATAAACCGACAGCACTTCGGTGGGCAGCAGCTGCAGAAGCGTGGCGCGCAGCAGGGCCGTCTTGAAACGCGTCAGCTGCACCTTTCCGTTTGCGATGTTGTCAGAGACGGTTGCCTCGAGCGGCAGCACGCGGGCATCGCTCAGTCCGACGCCCTGTCCGAACTCAAAGTTGGGCGCAAAAGGCTCAGCGGTCACGGCCAGTCGTACCGAGTCTGCAGAAGCTTCATTTGGACTCACGCCTACCCAGTGCACGAAGATCGCGTCGGCACCGGCAGCCGCGCCGACATCCACGGTGATGGGTACCGCGTGAGCGGGAAGCGAAAGCTGGGTACTCAGAACGAGCGCTGACATGGCAAGCGACCGAAAGAACATGAAAACTCCTTGAAACATGGAAGCATGGGGTGCCGCCCCATTTACTACGCCATGCGTCAAAAGTCAATTCAACCCTTACTGGTAAAGCCGAACAATGGTCATGCTGCCATGCCCAATGTGCGCGCATTCGGCGGGGCGTTTCGAAGTCGGATGCGTCTGAGGCACCGGAGTGCTGTTGGCTGAAACCACCGGCTCCTGCTTTTCAAGATCGAACTCCGCCTGAAAGGGCACGGGCTGATTGGGATGGTGATCGCTGCCAGCCATTTCGCCCGGAACGCTTTCCAGCTCCTTGGCCGTGCAGCCCGGCCCGGGTGGCAGCGGTTTAGAGCCCACGCATTTTCGGTCGCCGCTCGGACACACAAGACGCATGTGAAAATGATCGGCATGCTCGGGATAAGGGCGCAGCATTCGTAAGATCTCAAAACGCTCGGCCTGATCTTCGGGCTCCAGCGCGGTGGAGTGGTGGCAGAAAAAAGCTTTGATTTTCGGATCGACGAAAATGCGATCGACCTTGCCCGAACGCTGCACGAAGCGCCACAGCCACCAGGTGCGAACAGCGTCGAGGTTCTTCGTCACCAGCTTGCCCTTCACAAAAAACTCGTCAAAGCTCGCATCAAAGCCACGATCAGCTTTGCTTTCGCGAAAATCATTTCGCATATAAACCACGTCGACATCCAGACCCGTCTGATGGGACGCATGTTTCGAAAGAAAACCGCCGCCCTTCTGAGTGACATCGCCCAGCTGAATGCGCTCAAAGGGCGTGGCGGCCGGGGCGTTGCGCTGCCAGCTTTCGTGATAAGCCGCGCCCAGTGCAGTCAGCAGCTCGATCAGGGTGGGATTGCCATACCCGCGGTTGCGTTCGACGAAAAGCTTGTGCAGGCCGGCCTCGGTACCGTCAACCTTGGATTCGCTGTCGAGACAGCCATTGGAATAGAATCCGATGGAGCCCAAGAGCCTGGCCGTGGGATCGTATTCGAAGGCGTGGCTCAAAGAGCCGCAGAAAAAGCTGAGCGCCAGGACAGTCAGGATTCTTGAAAACCGATAACTCATCGAGCCCCCTCGGAAGATCAAACGCGGGCCAGACTTACAGTCTTCTCCAAAGAAGGTCAACACCCTGCGCCATAAAGCCAAAAGGCCCAACGATGCTTCCAATTTCTTGGAGAGCCGCTGGGCCTTTCCTTGGTTAGCAACCTGATTTGTGTCGAATCAGGTTCCCGCAGACTAGTCGCGAGTTCACAGTCAATACTGGTAACCCCTGCAATTTAATTTGGGATTCAGGGTGAAAGCAAATAAAAAAGAAAAGGCCCCGTTCCTCATTTCTGAGGCGCGGGGCCTTTAGGCAAATGAGAGGCGTGGTTATGCACCGGCGCCTCGTCGGTCAAAGTTGTCAGGACAGAAGCATTGGCTGCGTTATGCGGGGTTCCTCACTTGGCGTCGCGAGAGTAACGCTGCCGCACGGGCTTCTTCTTGCTGTAACTTCCGGCGCGATAAGGCGTCGTCATTACGCGATCCATCGGAGCCGAGATGCGCAAGGGCAGCGCTTCACGGTGCGACTTCTCTTGAGCAGAGAGTCGTTGAATATCCGAGTCGAAATTAATTGTTTTGGCTTTCGTTACCTTGATCTCGTGAAGATTCTGGTAAATAGCTGTGTCATTCGAGACGTCGTTTGCACCACGATCTCGGGGAACGCTCGCCAACACCATCGGCAATCCTGCAACTGTGACCAAGGCGAAGGCCAGCAATTGTCTGCGCTTCAACATATGTGTTCCTTTAGATTCGTCTTCGCTTCGGCATCCTGCCTTCGCTCCGACCGTGTCATATCACTGGGTGGTTTCATTACCTGCCAGGTGTACGAGCTGGACCATTAAAGATCCACATCGTTCCGCCAGCTCATGAGCAAGGTCAGTGCCAACTCAAACGGCCGCGCATCTCAAACCTGGAAGCACTCTAAACTCAGGCACTTGTATACCATATCCGTCCGTGCGAGCAAAACCTGCTCGGGGCGCCGGCTCCGCATTTTGTGTCTACCGAATTGACAGGTGTGCCCGATCTGACAATTTCACCGTCGCCGAAAAAAACGTAACCCCTCGATTTGACGCTCTGGCGGGTTTGGTCCCGGGCTTGCACATCCCCATCCCGATGAAATCGGTAATTACGGCCTTACTGGCCTCCTTAGCCTGGCTCCTGATTCTAGCAAGCCTCTGACGCGGTTTTAAGCCCCGTGGCTTCGCTGCTCACCTTGCCAAATCACCCTACTTAAGAGAACTTGAGCCCCGATCCCCGGGAGGCTCATGTACAAATTTTTATTGCTACTGCTTGCCGCTTCGCCCTGCTTTGCCGGCGAAAACAGGTTTTGGGTCTGGGACCTCACGGTCATGCCGCCGGCCTTTAGACAGCCCCAGTTCACCCACGCTGGCGAAGCGCAGCTGCAGGG
>JBBRLF010000474.1:0-2882 GCA_038231515.1 candidate division WWE3 bacterium | reverse complement strand
GATGGCACCGCACACCTCGGCTCCTGTCTCGGTGCCTGCCGGAAATTTCTAAAGCCCTATACGGCGCTTTTTGAGCGGTCCAACTGGAGCCATAATTTCTCAGATGGCGTCAAAGACGACTCTGAATTGTGCGTCGTGAGTTTCGAATTTATTTTCAAGCTCGCTAAGCTTTTCGGATAACTCGTTATTTCCGGCCATTAAAGCGCGGACCAGTACGAATGCACGCATTATTTCGATATTTACGAGTACGGCACGGTCACTATTCAGTACGCTTGAAAGCATTGCGACGCCTTGTTCTATAAAGCCAAAAGGCAAGTATTTGCGGTGTTTTCCGCGACCAGTCTTTAAGATCGCAATTTGCGATCTTAAAGAGTCGTATTCGGTTTGCGCTAATTGAAATATGAAGTCTTCCGGAAATCGGATTCTATTGCGCTTTACTTGTTCGTTTAGTCGAAACGTAGGTACTTGATAGAGTTCGGCTAGGTCGTAATCGAGCATCACTCGATGTCCTCGGATCAAGTAAATCAAGCGACTTCGACGTGAAAGTCCAGTTCAAGTCGCTCTGCAAGTTCCATCAATTTATCCACCGTGAAAAGATCGATGCGATACTTCACGATCTCGTTGATTCGCGACGGGTCGACATGGAGCTGTCGGGCAAGCTGTGCCTGCGATATCTTCTTTTCGAGGATGTGTTTCACGAATTTCTCGCAAAGCTTGTACTTGATTACGTCGGCCTTGGGGGCGTTTCGAGGCAGAGTATGTGAGGGAGCTACGCGAGCAAGCCTTGCCCGGACCTTTTTCAGTTCTTTTTCGTTCGGAAACGTCATTTTACTTCCTCCTCTTGTCGCGAAACGCATTCACGACTCCAATATAAACGGCGTGCTCCTCTAATAACCGAATCAAGCGGTAGAGCTTGCTGCCGACCTCGATCAACGTCACGAAATACGAGAAACCGCCGCTTTGAACCTCGGGAACCTCGAATCGGCAATCAAGTTTCTGAACTAACTTCAAAATGAGCGCGTCAGTGATGTGATCAGAGTGCTTCTTCTCGTAATGAGAATCGATCACGACCTTAACGATCTTCGTGCCGTTAACTAAGATGGGACTGATCTTGTGGATTCGCCGTTCAGTCGGCATGAGGTGATTGTAGTAAATATTGCGAAATTTCGCAATGGGGTGGTAGTCTCGATAGGAATCGAACCTATATCTGCGCCTTCGGAGGGCGACGTGTTATCCATTACACCACGAGACCAATCCCCCTGTTCGTATGCCAAATCCCTTTTGAATTCAAGCCCAGTAGGTTAGAAACGCAAGATGGGCGCTCTTTTATGGACCTTTCCGCTACTGATGTTTGCGTCAATTGTGATTGGCTGGGCGGCCGAGGTTACGGCGGTGCGCCTTTCGGCGGGTATTGCGCTGGCGGTTCTGGCTTGGCTGCAAACGGCGCCTGAGTTCGCGGTTGAGGCTACGATTGCGTGGCATCAGGATGCGCATCTGGCTTTGGCTAATCTTACGGGCAGCCTCAGGCTTTTGCTGGGGTTTGGCTGGCCGATGATTTTTTTCATTCACTGGGTTTCGCAGCGTAGGCGGGGCGTCAACGTGCGTTCGCTGAAGGTGCCCTCGATGTTCAGAACCGAAGCGCTCGGCTTGGCTTTTCCGGTTCTCTATTTTTGCATCATCTACGCCAAGGGTACCTGGGGCTTATATGACGGCATGATTCTGGCTTCATTTTACGCGGTTTATTTTTGGATGCTGGCGCGCAATCGCAAAACCGACAAATCCCATAGCGCCAATGATACCGAAGAGGGCCCGGACGAGCCTTGGATTGTGCGCAAGGTACTCACCCAAAGCACTGGGCGGCAGTATGCCGCGATGACCGCCATGTTTGTCTTTGGGGGCATCGTGCTTTGGATTACGGTGCATCCGTTTATTCATTCGCTGCAAGTCATGGCCGGCGCGTTTGGCATCAGTGATTTTATTTTTATTCAGTGGATTGCGCCGCTGGCTTCGGAATTTCCGGAAAAGGTTACGGCCTTTGGCTGGGCGCGTACGCCGCGCAAGGTTCCGTATGCGATCGTGAACATGCTTTCGTCGGTAACGGCGCAGTGGACTTTGCTGGCTGGCCTGGTGCCGATTATTTTCAGTCTCAGCGCCGGGCACCCTTACACGATCGTGTTTACCGATTTTCAGAAGCAGGAGCTCCTGTTAACGATTGCGCAGTCGGCGCTTACCGTCGCCATTCTGGCTGACCTGACCATCAGCAGCTACGAGATGCTGGGCTATTTCGCGCTCTGGGCCGTGCAGTTTTTCGTGCCGTCCGTGCGTCCGCATCTGGTTTGGGTTTACCTTACCTGGACGGCGGTTGAGGTGGTGCGGCTGACTATTTATCGCCGCTTGTTCTTGAATAAATAGTGCTTGGCCACGAGCAGGACCACGATTCCGAGGATGAGAAAGGCGATGCCGTTTTGCACGCGTCGGGCAGTGGCCACGGCGCTGTCAATTTGTTCGCCGAAGAAATAGGTCGCGCCGATAAGCATGGGTACCGACAGTAAGGCGGCCAGACCGTCGTAGAAGATGAAAACGCGAAACGGCAGATGGAGCGTGCCGGCCGAAAAATACGTGGGTGCCCGCAGGCCGGGCATGAAGCGGGCCGCGAAGATGACCTTGTTACCCATTTTGTGAAACATCTCGCGCGTGCGTTCCATGCGCTCGGGCGGCAGCATCTTGGCGAAGATGCCTCGCTTGGCAAGGCGGGTGCCGTAGCGGCGGCCGATCCAGTAGATGATGGAGTCGCCCAGCAGTACGCCGAACAGGCACACGATCACACTGCCTTTGAAGCTGGCGATGCCCGAGTAGGCGACGTAGCCCATGGTGAAGAGCGT
>JBBRLF010000473.1:0-2885 GCA_038231515.1 candidate division WWE3 bacterium | reverse complement strand
GGCGCCGCTGCACGCATCACGACACTCAAAACGAGCGGTGCAACAGCTCCAGATGGCTCGATATCCATCACATCGTTGCCGTTAAAGATGGCGGCAGCAACACATTCGAAAATCTAACCACACTCTGCCGGAATCACCATCAGATGGTGCACCAGAACACATGACGGCACCGAAACTCAGACCGTCAGCTGCGGCTAACCACAACCGCCGTCCCATAAGCCAGCACTTCACTCACGCCATTCATGATCTCAGTGGCATCATAGCGCATCCCGATCACAGCGTTAGCCCCCCGCTCACTCGCATGCCGTAGCATCAGCTCAAACGCCTCGCCGCGGGCTTGCTCGCAAAGATCAGAGTATAGCGTGATGTTTCCGCCGAAGATCATCTGAAATGCCGCCCCTACATTTCCAATGACCGAGCGCGAACGAACCATAATGCCACGCACGACTCCCAGATTGGCGGTGATCTTATAGCCGTCCAGAGTAAAAGCGGTGGTAACCATTTCATGGGACACATTGAAGCCGGCACGACTTTGCACATTGGTGGAGTTCATGGCATAAAGTTACCTGGCAAAACGATATGAGTAAAGCTGTCACCGTCCGCGAAGCCACCCCAGAAGACGACATTCGAATCGGCGACCTCCTTGTCGAGGCGTTCGTCACCGCCTACGCGCTTAAAATGCCCGAGGTGGTCGTACACGACGAGCGCAAGCGCGAGCTGCGTGCCGTGGCCGAGAAGAGAAAGCATGCCACGATTCTGGTGGCCGAGCTGGACCGCAAAATCGTGGGCACCGTTTCGATCTTCAAACCGGGTGCACCGGGCACTGAAGCCTGGCTTTCGGAAGGCGCTGACCTGCGCCACCTGGCCACCGATGTTTCCCTGCACGGCAAGGGGCTGGCTGGCGCTCTTCTTTCGCGAGCCGAAGCGATCGTCCGCGACGAGTGGAAGGCAAAGCACCTTTGTCTGCACGTGCGGCGTGGTGCTGCGGGCGTCGCACGCCTTTACGTCAGCCGAGGTTATGTGCGCGATCCAAGTGGTGACTTTGACAAGCCCGGCGTCTATCTCGAAGCCCACGTTTTACACTTTTAGAGCCGGAAATAGGGCGTCTATAGAGCGTTGGCAATTCTGCCAACAGCACTAAGCCTTTTTCTCTGCTTTGCAGATAGAGAATCAGTGTGATAGCGCACCGCTACTGACGCATAGCATCTTTTAATAGGAGTAGACCTTCATGAGTATTTCGAGACATGTTCTTCGTATTGTCGCCAGCGCCGGCCTCGTAGCCGCACTAGCTGCACCAGCTATCGCCCGTCCCCGTGTTATCCATGACCCAAGTGCCCCTGCCACCAAGGGCTTCGTTCATCGTCTGGCCACTGAAACGGCCCGCGATGCTGAAATGGCCGCAGATATCGCCAATCGCATCTTCGGCGAATCCATGGGCAACATTCAGCTGCCAAGCATTTACCTGGGCACTGGGCCCAGGACCGAAACCGAAATCCGCGCGGTCATGGCCCTGCTCGCTCAGCGTAAAGCCGAAGTCGACGCAATCTTTGCCACCAAGCAAGCAGAACTTCAGGCCATCAAGGAGCTCGTGGACGTGAAAGTTGCGGCTGTTGAATTTCGCAACGCGCTCGAAGCCGAGCCGATCTACTCACAGCGCCCAACCCTGAGCGTACGTGCCTTCCAGAACCTGGTTCGTCAAACCAACGATCTGGCACGTAACCCGATTCTGTTCGAAGGCCGTGGCACCTTTGCCCCGCTCAACGCCGAAGTTCGGCGCGTACACGCATCGGTTATGCACCTGAGCCGTTTTTATCAGCTCGCCGGCCACACTGGCTACCGCATGGCTGAAGTGACGGTTCTCTCTGAACGTCTGCACAAACGCGTGGGCGACGTGGTTAGCCTGGCTGAAAGAGAACGCGACTGGAGCCGCCGCGACGAGCGCATCGTGCGCATGCTGCACGAGCTGTTCGAAGAAACCCGCAGCTTCACCGAGCGTGCGCTGGCCATCGACAGTGAAGTCGAACGCAGCGGCCGTGCCCGTTTTGTCGATATCAAGCACGAGCTGGGTCACCTCTACAACCAGGTCAACCGTCGCGCCGACATTCTGGCCAACAGCATCGAACGCGGCCATGCCTTTCCGGAAAACGTAAAGGTTGCCTTCGCAAAAGCGGAACAGACGCTCGAGGAGCTCGATTACGCTTTCGGCCCGGCTTATACCCCGGTGCCATAAGTTCGTCGTAAACAGACCAATCGAAGAGGGCGCTTGCGCGGCGGAATTTTCTGCCTCGGGAGCGCCCTTTTTGCGTTTTTTGCCTAACGCAATGCGGACGCCCGCAATGTAATCTTACGGGGATGCGGCTTCTGAAATCAACGCTCACGGTCCTTCTTCTACTGACTTCGTTTGCCACGCTCTGCTTTGGCGCCAGCCCCCGCCAGCTTTATCTGCTTTCGAAGCCCGTCGACTCCGACGTCGCTCTCGGGCGATTCGCGCGTATCGCCCATCCTGTAGTTGTCGCGGGCAGCATCATGCTCAAGGCCGCTGTTCTCTATTCGCATACTGGCGAACCCCTGTCGTTGGTCAGCTTGCTGGTCTGGGAGGTGCTCAAGTCGCCCGCCGCCCTGGCTGCCGACTCCACCGTCGACATCACGCTTCGGCAGTGGTGGAACAAGCGAAAGATGCTCAAGGAAATTGCACGAATTCCCGGAGTGTCGCGTATTCTTGTTTTGACCGCGGGCAGCATGCAGTTCGAGGGTCCTTTGGCGGCAGGCAAGAAAAACACGGGCTATATCTTCGTCGAAGCCAATGCTCCGCTCGACACCAGCGCAGCCTGGATCGAGAAATTCGGACAGCCCGTAAAAATCGAGAATGTCGGCGAAACCCGCGT
>JBBRLF010000472.1:0-2933 GCA_038231515.1 candidate division WWE3 bacterium | reverse complement strand
GTCCCGTCTCAAGACGAGTAAAAGGTGAGCAAAGTGGACAGAGAAGCAAACGACGAAAGCCCTGTCCGGCAGAGTTAAAACAGATGGTCGACCTTCGTGATGGGCGCCGCTGCACGCATCACGATACTCAAAACGAGCGGTGCAACAGCACCAGGTGGCTCGATATCCACCACATCGTTGCCGTTAAAGATGGTGGTGGCAATATACTCGAAAATCTATCCACACTTTGCCGGGCCCATCATCAGATGGAGCACCTACACCTATGACGTGGCATATGACGGCACCTGTACCCGTGACGGCATCTTCCACACTGCATCGTTCACTTCCACTCCACCACGCCAAAGAAAGGAAGATAGCCCGTGGCATACACCACGCGCCGAAACGAGCTCACATGTCTGTTAACAGAAGACACCGAACGTCGCCCCCACTCGGGACAAGCGAACTCACGTTCCACCGGACCTCGCATTATGCAAGTGCACCCGAAACCAGGAACCACCAGGCCGGCCGCAAGCCAAAACTCCGCGCACAACCACGGCCCGCACCGCGAGCCCCAACATTCTCCCAGCCAGCCTCTTCTGCCTTAACTGCGGAAGATCCCAGCTCCACAGATAGCAGCGCAGCCGCTCTTCAGCAGAGTCCAGTACAGCGGAGCCCAGTACAGCGGAGCCCAGTACAGCGGAGCTCCGTTAAGCCAAACTCAAAGCGGATGGTCATAAGTCAGCGTAAACTCCACACGGCGATTCTTAGCCCGCGAAGCCGCATCCGTGTTCTCCACCACCGGCTGCGACGACCCACGCGCCACCGGCACCAGCTTGGACTCACTGATGTGACTGTTCTTAACAAAATAGTCCATCACAGTCATAGCCCGCGCCATCGAAAGTTCCCAGTTGTTACCGTAGATCTTCTTGGGCGCGATATCATCGGTATGACCCGAGATGGTGATATAGCCACTGAATGTTTTAAGCAGGTCTCCCAGCTGATCCAGGTCTTTCTTGGATTCTGGCAGCAGGTCGTTGGTGCCCGCTTTGAACAATACTTGCTCAGGCAAAGAGAATTTTACGAACTGTGCCGTGGCTTCCACGCCGTAGACGTGTCCCTCGAGCAGATCCTGAATTACCTTGCTGATCGAAATATTTTCCTTCATCACGTCGTGAATCGGGGTTGGACGCGGCACCAGGTCTTCGGGCCAGAAGCCGTCGCCGCCATTGATAACCGTATCGCCCTGGCCTTCTTTTTCGCCCAGCGGGCGGGGCACGTCAGACTTGGGGTCTTTGCCATCATGATAAGGCGTGTTGGGATGGTTGAAGTAGTGGGCGATTTCGGCCTTGGTTTCTTCGTCGGTGCCCATCAGCCACATCACCATGAAAAAGCACATCATGGCGGTAACGAAGTCGGCATATGCGACTTTCCAGGCTCCGCCGTGCGCGGCTGCGTGCCCGCCACCCTTTTTCTTTTTTATGATTATGACTTCGCCGGCCATGCCTTAAGCTGCTTTCTTCGCGCCGCCTGCCGCGCCACCGGCCGCAGTGGTCGCAGAATCAACTTCGGTGAAGGTTGGGCGTACTTCGGGCGGAATCGAGCGGCGCGCGAACTCGACGCACACTTTCGGACCGCAGTTTTTAGCGTAAGCGAGAAGGCAGACCTTGATGACAGAAAGAAACTTGCCTTCGGCCTGAAGATTGAATTCCATCTTCGAAGAAATAGGCTGCAGGAAGCCGTACGATCCCAAGATGCCCAAAAATGTACCGACCAGAGCGGCGGCGACGCTTTCACCGATGACTTCTTTACCCTGAGTCAGCTTACCCATGGTGATCACGACGCCCAAGACGGCGGCCACGATGCCCAGGCCGGGAAGCGCGTCGCTGATCTTGTTGACCATGGTCGGAGCCTTGCCCTCTTCATCATGAGTGACTGCAATATCGGCGTCCATCAGATCTTCCAGGTCATAGGGCGAGATCGAGCCGCTGAGCTGTACCTTCAGCGTGTCGCACATGAAGCCAATGGCATGATGGTTTTTTAGTACGTTGGGGTATTTTTTAAAAATTTCGCTCGATTCGGGTGAGTCCACGTGAGCTTCGATCGAGAGCGGGTTGGCCTTGGCTGTTTTCGTGATTTCGAACATTAGAGCCAGCAGCTCCATATAGTCAGCTTTGGTGGGGCCACCGCTTTTGACGATTCCCAGCACCTGCGTGAAGATGGCCTTGAGCAGCTTGGGCGAGCACGAGATCAGCAGCGATCCAGTCGCCGCGCCGCCGATGATCACCAACTCGACGGGTTGCAGAAGGACGGCGAGCTTTCCACCTTCGTAGGTGTAGCCGCCGGCGACGCAGACCAAAACTGTGATGATGCCGAGTATTGCAAGCATTGCTGTGCTGTTTTCTCCTCATACTTGATCGTCGGTTGGCTAAACGGACTGGAGCAGAAAGTTGGGCCAATGCGCGTTTTCAGAGGAAATTCGGGAGTTTTTGCCGCTGAAAGCCGCCCGAACAGGTAAATCTTGCCGCTAATCACGCGCTTCTGCTAAATTGGACCAATGAAATTCGGCTTTGAAGAGAAGGTCGCCGTGGGTCTCTATGTTTTTTGCATGCTGCTGGTGCTTATTGGATCGGCGGTTACGGGTCAGAACAGCTACCCTTATCGTTATGAAAATCCAGCCCCACTTCAGTCGTCTCCGAGCGAGCCACAATAATCGCTGACCGCGCCAAAGTTTTGTCTCCGTCATTTATCCACCGGCGGGACTGAGGCGGAGCGGCACCAGGGCCGTGATAGCAGTGTCAAAATGCGCGACGCAGCAAAAACAGAAATGCCTATGATTACATGGAAAACGATCCCGGGCACCAGGGACTGCCTACGGGCAAACAGTGCCGCCGGCCGCTGGCATAACCCTTGCTCACTATAGCCTCGCGTAGAGGTATGACCACCATTGGTTGAGG
>JBBRLF010000471.1:0-2948 GCA_038231515.1 candidate division WWE3 bacterium | reverse complement strand
GTCATATTGACCGCTGGTTTTGGTCACATGCACAATACGCACTCGTGCGGTAAACGCAGCGTTAGCCGCCGGTACGGTCATGCCTGCGGGATAAGAGTAGAAGGTAGCGCCGTCTTTTGGCGTGACGAACTCGCCCCCCCGAATTGTGAGGTTGAAGTTTGCTCCGGAAGGGCAACTGCCCCCCGAAACCGGAGTCACGCCATTGACATCAAATACCCAAAGCACCCGGGTCTCGCCAGAGGGTGATCGATCATGGGCCTCGGAATGAAAAGCTGCGTCGACCTCGCAGAACGGATAGCTCGGCAAAATCGCGCCTTGAGTTGAAACCGTGCCCGCCTGGGCCGAGCTAGCGGCCAGAAGAATGAGTAGAGCACTTGCGAGAATTCCATTTCCCGTATTCATCGACTATGAGGTTAACTCGTCCGACCTGTCGCACAATATCCCCAAAGCTGCCTAGCTAACCCGGAAAAATTAGCCGGTATTCCAGCCAGCTACCACTCGTTGGGCACAATATTTTGGAGAGTCAGCAGGCCAAACTTGTCCAGAGTATAGATGTTGAAGACGTGCCGAATCACGTGCTGCGCAACATTACGAACCGGACAGCCGCCGGGGGTCTCACCTCGCTCAATCCCGGAATGAGCATGCCCATGAAAACAGATATCCGCCTCACCGGCATCAATCGCCTCACCCAAAAGATAGCTGCCCAGAAAGGGATAGATTTCGCGATTTTCACCGTGCAAAGTGCCCGACACCGGGGCGTAATGCAGTAGTACGATCTTGTAATCGGTGTCCACCGTTCGCAGAGCTTCTCGCAGGAACAGGGCTGCTCGTTTTGTCGTGCGTACAAAAGCCTTGGTCTCGGGCTCGCCGAAGTCGGTGGCGCAGGCGCCGATAAACCCGCCGCCAAAACCCTTGAGCCCCACCACTCCAACGCTCGCGTTGCGTATCTGAAGGCGAGCCACCTCGCTTTCGAGCACCGTCACCTTCGCCCCTTCGAGGGTGCGGCGAATCAACTGCTCCTGCTCGCTGTGATAATCGTGATTACCGAAGACCGCGAGAACCGGTACCGGAGAAGTTGCAAGATCTTCAGCCAGCGCCTTGGCCTCGTCGGCGTGACCCACTTGCGTAAGATCGCCGGCAAGCAGCAGAAGATCGGCCCGGTCCTTGAGCTTCGCCAGATGCCCGCTGAGGCGTCCTCGGGCGTGGCAGTCATAATGCAGGTCACCGACTGCAGCAACGCGAATCACCCAACATCCTCCGAGGTTTCCGGGTCAGTTAAAACTGACACGGTAAGCTGATTTTCAACTTTATAGGTGGGCGCCTGGTCGCGCACCACCACTTCAATCGCATTTCGGTGTTCGGCCGATACCACCTCGCCTCGCAGCAGCACGCGATTGCCTTCGACCCGCACCCGCACCTCCTGGTCACCCGTGCGCGGATCGCGCACCAGCGCATCCTTGATCTGCGCGGCCAGATACTGCTCGGGCATTCGGCGGACATTGCCACTACCCTGGGTGGACGCCGGTACTGCAATCACGTTGGGAGGTGCGTAAATTCCGGTCAGAACGCTATCGCCAAAGACATCTCGGAAAAGTTCGAAGATCGCGCGATTGGGAATCCAGATATCATTGGATTGCGCATAAAGCAGCAACGCGAGCAGACGGCGTGGCGACCGGCGGGCGCGCTTGAGCAGATAGTCCCAGTCCAGCGTTGCGTGCGACAGTACGGCCAGCGCATCGTGCCAATGGTGCGGCCCGATCTCGTCATGTACCGTGCACTTGATGATGATCAGATCTTCGGGCGATACAGTTTTTACCTTGCGCCCATGGTAGTCGACTGGCTTTGAACGTTCTTCCATTTCGTGGTCGAAGTAAATGTCTCCCCGGGATTTAAAGATGATGTCGACCAGCACCTCGTCCTTGAAGCCTTTGAACAGCCAGCTTAGGTCGGTCTTTTCGGTTCGAAAACCTTTCCGAACCAGCGCCTCGAGGGCGGCGCCGGAATCTTCGGGACGCACAAAGATATCAATATCCTGCGTGGCGCGCGGCCTTCCCAGCCCATGCGAAGCCACGCCGCCGATGAGCGCATAAGAAATCTTATCCTCCTCCAGGGCATCCAGGGCGTCGAAGAGAGTCTGGTTGAACTTGCTTAAAAAAAGCGACGGATCGGCTTTGTCACTATGCATGGACCCACCTCGCATTCGCTTCAAGAATATCAAGTTCCGCGCCAATGCATTTCGCAAACTCTCGAGCGGCCCACAATTTGCTACCGTCATTGGCAAAAGGAGATCACTAGTATGCCAACTACAAGAAAATCGAGTTCTTCCAGGAAGCGAACGGTATCCAGAACAAAGGCACGCCGACCCGCGATGTCAAAAATCGGCGCAATAAAAAGCAAAAGCCGCCAGCATTACTCCGAGGTTGGTGCACGGGCCGAACCTCTACGGTCAAAGGTAAGCCGCATTAAAGCCAGACCAGCGCTCGCCAAAGCCCGGGCCAAAGTCAAGTTGAAGGCCCGCGTGATAAAGGCAAAGGCCAAGCACAAGCCCGCAACCCGCGAGCTGTTTTCTGACCTGGCCAAAGTTGGCCGTCAGATCAAACGCCGCGTGAAACGCGCGCTCTAGAATTAACGGGGCGCCATCCGTCAACGATGGCGCCCGCTCACTCCAAAAATAGCGAATGGAACCAACTCGTGGCCAATAGAATGCTGCTCATCGAAGACGAAGACGATTTACGAACCCTGCTCGAGGAATACCTGAAAGACAACGGACTCGCCGTCACGTCTTTTGCCTCGGCCGACAAGGCGCTGCCCTTTTGGCGCGACCATGCCGACGAGATTGATCTCGTGCTGACCGACATGCGCATGCCAGGCACCATCGACGGCATTGGCTTTGCGCGCGCCGTACGCCGCCGCGAGGGGCATCAGCCCTCGATCGTGATGATCTCGGG
>JBBRLF010000470.1:0-2995 GCA_038231515.1 candidate division WWE3 bacterium | reverse complement strand
TCAAAGCGAATCTCAAAGTCGATATCAACTTCGAAATGGCTGCCACCGAAGAGATGCTGGCCATTGCCCTTCGCACCAAACCGCACAGCATCTGTCTGGTGCCGGAAAAACGCGAAGAACGCACGACCGAGGGTGGCCTTGACCTGAGCAACGCGCAACGCAACGACTTCTACGCCCGAATCGCGCGCGAAACGGCCAAAGCCGGCATTCTGCCCAGCTTCTTCATCGAACCCAGTCCTAAAGACATCGAGCTTTCAAAGACTCTGGGCGCTGGCGCCGTCGAACTTCATACCGGTGCGCTTTGTGTCGCCCACCAGAAGCGCGACAAAGCCGCGCTTGAAAAGGAATGGCGCCGCTTGCACGAGTCAGTAGCCACGGGCAAGAGGCTGGGTTTGACCGTTCATGCCGGTCATGGCATCGATTACGACATCGCTGCCGAATTAGGCCAGCTGACGGGAATCGTCGAATACAATATTGGGCACGCCATCGTTTGCGAGGCCGTGTTTTGCGGCATTCGCGAGGCCACGGCCAAGATGAAACGCGCGTTGCAAGGCAAAGGACAAGTAAGATGAGAATAGTTACCAACGAAGAGATGCGGGAAATCGACGACGCCGCGGTTACCAAGATCGGCATTCCCAGCCAGGTGTTGATGGAAAACGCGGGCCTGGAAGCCGCTCGGCTGATCAGCGCGCGCTGCGTGGAGAAAAAACACTCCGGCGAAATTCTCGTCTTTTGCGGTAAAGGAAAAAATGGCGGCGACGGCCTGGTCGTGGCGCGCCGGCTGCTTTCCAGCGGCCATCGCGTACGCGTATTTCTACTGCACGACAGCAAGGAATACACGGGTGAGGCGGGCGTAAATCTGGGCATTCTCAAAGCCATGCGCGCCAAGATTTCAGTCATCGACTCCATCGCCGTTGCCGAAGAATACTTTCGCAGCGCCACACCGCCTTTTCTGGCCGTTGATGCGCTGCTGGGCACGGGACTTAAGCGCGACATCGAAGGCATCTATTATGATGTGGTCGAGCTGCTCAACCAGCAGGCCACTGAAGTCATCGCACTCGATATTCCCACGGGCGTAGTCGGGGACTCCGGCCGCATTGCCGGCACCAGCATTCTGGCCACGGCCACGATCTCGTTCGGATATCCCAAACTTGGCCATTTTTTATCACCAGGCGCCGCGCGCCGCGGGAAACTTTATCACGTCGACCTGAGCTTTCCCCGCACCTGGGCCAAAGAGGGCGATAAATTTCTGCTCACCAACGAAAGCACCGCGCCGCTTTTGCAACGCCGTGACCGCTTTGGCCACAAGAACAGCTTCGGCCACTCCCTGCTCGTGGGCGGCAGCCAGGGGCGCCTGGGCGCTATCGTCATGGCCAGCAACAGCTGCCTCAAAATGGGCACTGGCCTCGTTACCGTGGCCAGCTGGGAAGACTCATTTCCCTCACTCGAGGTTAAACTTTCAGCCGAAATCATGAACTTTCGCATCGTGCGCGAGGGCGACCAGTTTCCCATGCCCAAGCCGGGCCTGAGCGCCTTTTCGTCGATCGTCGTGGGCCCTGGCCTGGGCATGCGCTCGGATGGTGGCGAGATGCTGCGCCAGCTGCTGGTCAACTACGCTGGCCCCCTGGTTATCGACGCCGATGGTCTGAACCTGATTGCCGAGCATAAATTCCACGACCTCATCGCCAAGCGCACCGAGCCCACGATTCTCACGCCCCATCCCGGCGAAATGGCGCGCCTGCTCGACACCAGCAAAGAGAACGTCGTCGACAATCCCGTTCAGTGCATTCGCGAAGCCGTGGAACGCACGGGCGCGATTGTCATTCTCAAGGGTGCGACCACGTTGATTCATTCCGCCGACAACGTAACGTGGTTCAACCACTATCCCAACGACGGCATGGCCACGGCAGGCACCGGCGATATTCTTGCGGGTATGATCGGTGGCCTCGTGGGCCAACGCATGAACGCACTTGATGCCGCACGCCTGGGCGTGTATCTGCACTCGCTAGCCGGTAAGTACGCCGCCAAAGAAGCGGGCCATCGCGCCATGACGGCAACCGACATCATCGCAAATATTCGCGAAGCTTTTCGCGAGCTGCGCGACCATCAAGGTCCCTCTGTCTCGCAGGCCTGCGTTGAGCTTTTCTGAGCTGACCTCGAGCTGCGAGGCCGATACTCAGAGTTTTGGCGCCCAACTGGCGCGCAGCTGCTTTAAGGCGCAGCCAGCCTTCGTGCGCCTGTCGGGCCCGCTTGGCGCCGGCAAAAGCGCCTTGGCACGGGGCTTTATCAAAGAGTGGCTCGCGTTGAGCGGTGAGCCCAGCCCCGATACCATCGTCAGCCCCACCTACAATATCGTAAAGATGTACGGGACCAAAGCCCCGTTGGCCCACCTCGACCTGTATCGCCTGAACTCCATGCGGGAGCTGGAGCAGCTCGGGTTTGAGCATTATTTTTTCGAGCAGCAGTGCTGTCTTGTCGAATGGCTCGAGCAAATTCCAGAAGCGTTGCAAGCCATGCCGCCATATGCCGTACAGATTGAAATCGAGCCGGGCGCAAGCGAGCACGAACGCGTGATTAAAACGAGAAGCTCGACAAAAACTTTTTAAGCGTCGCGAGCTCCTTTTGCGGAATATCCTGCGCCGCGCCTGAGGCGCAGATCCAGACACCGGTAACCGCCTTTTTATACATCATTGGAAAGGCAGCGACATAAACAGTCTGCGAAAAACCCAGTGTGGCAAAGCCGGACTGATCTTCGGGACGCAACATTTCGATCGGCCCGACAAAAATCTCGCCCTGCGAAATCGCGTCAAAGATGCCGGGCAGTACCTCGGCGGTAAGCGCTTTGGAATGGGTATGGATAACCAAGGAAGGGCTACCAAAGCCCAGCACACCTTGCAGTGCGCCAGCTTCGCTGACTTCAAAATAAGTGATCTCGGTAAAACGGCTGCTGAAATAGCCAAGGCAGTCGAGCTTTTTGAGATTCGTGGATTTTTTA
>JBBRLF010000469.1:0-3003 GCA_038231515.1 candidate division WWE3 bacterium | reverse complement strand
CATCTGGCGGTCTTTGACTGCGCCAACAAGTGCGGCAAGACCGGCGAACGCTACATCGCCCCCTTGGGTCACGTTCGCATGATGGGCGCGGCACAGCCGTTCCTGAGCGGTGCGATCTCGAAGACGGTGAATCTGCCGAATGAAGCGACCGTGGAAGATATCGCGAATATCTACATGGAATCATGGAAGCTCGGTCTGAAGGCAGTCGCTCTGTATCGTGACGGTTGCAAGCTGAGTCAGCCTCTTTCGACTTCCGACAAGAAGAAAGAGAAAGCGGTCGTCGCGGCCGCCCCGTTAGCACTGGCACCGATTACGGCTCCAGCAATCACACCTCGACGCCGGTTACCTCGCAAGCGCGGCGGGTTTACGGTGGAAGCGAAGGTTGCAGGCCATAAAGTGTACGTGCGTACGGGCGAATACGAAGACGGCAGCCTCGGCGAAATCTTCATCGACATGCACAAGGAAGGCGCCGCCTTTCGCAGCATGCTCAACTGCCTGGCGATATCGATCAGCCTGGGCCTGCAGCATGGCGTGCCGCTCGAAGAGTTCGTGGATGTGTTTACCTTCACGCGCTTTGAGCCGCAAGGCATGGTCGATCACCCGAACATCAAGACGGCGACCTCGGTCGTGGACTTCATCTTCCGCCTTCTAGGCATGGAGTATCTCAATAGAACGGATTTCCTGCACGTGAAGCCTGAAGAGATGGTCGCAACGGCCGGACCGCGCAAGCTCGATGCTCCGGCACCGCTTTCGAACAACGCCGAACTGGCTGCTCTGGTCCAAGACGACAAGCAAACGTCGATCTTCGATGCTGAGCGAGACACGCGCGAAAGCAAAGCCTCGGGCACAGCCACCAACGCCAACATCATGAGCAAGCATCTGCAAGATCTGATGGGCGATGCACCGTTCTGTAATCAATGCGGTCACACCACGGTTCGCAACGGAGCCTGCTACAAGTGCCTCAACTGCGGCACCTCGATGGGCTGCAGCTGATCTGAATCCAGCTCCATAACCACTATAAAAAGCCCGGTTGCCTTGCGGCAGCCGGGCTTTTTAACGTATAGTTTACCAAAATGAATACCATCTCGCCGTGGGCTGACCTGGGTGACATCCGTGATCAGATCAACCGTTCCGCTTATCTGACTGCCCCGCGAATTCCGCTACTGCCATATGTGCTGGGCACCGCATTTTTCGTCGGCATCATCGAAATCACGCGTTATTCGTTTTATGAATTGGTTTTTGAGTTCATCCTGGGTTCCATTTTGCTTTTTGTCTCCCAGCTGCTGGTTAGCCGCATTCAGAACTTGCGCGAGCCGAAAATCGACGGTCCGCTCGATGCTCCAGCGGTTCGCGAGCTGACCACCCCGGCGCTTGGAATGTTGCAAGCGTTGCTCGAGCTTCGTGCCGAGCGGGTTCGTGAGTTTCCGATTCAGCAGAACGCCTTGCTGGTTATCGCCCTTATTCTTTTGCCCGCCTTTGACCATGGCGGCAGGAATACGGTTTACGGACGGGTGTTGCTTAAAATATTTTTCGCGGTCGCCTATTTCGGGCTCAAGAAATGGGAAGACTCCCGCAACAATGCCGGTAGCTGGCGTAACGCTGCTCGGGCCCTGCGTGAAATGATTCGAAAGACGCCGCCCGGAGCTGCTTAATATCCAGCACCTGATGCAAGCCGTTCCAAAGTTCCACACCGCTTTCTGTCGAATAACAGGGTGTTAGCCGAGCACTGTTTTTAGTGCCGTCGCAGTGTTAAAATTTGAAGGCTAACTGGGGGATTCTTTTATGTTCGCGGGGATATTTGCACGTTCGCTCGCCCTGTGCCTTTTCACGAGTGCTGCGGCGTTGGCCGCCGATCCGGCGCCAACCTGTCCGGTAACACCACTGGCCGAAAATGAAGTCACCTTCGAGAAAATTCAAGAGCGGCTGGGTGACAAAGCCACGAGCTCGGCGATTGTGCTCGCCTGCCTTCCTGATTCGTATAAAAAGAATTTCGCGCTGATGCGCGACTCCAACAGCATGCAGGGCTCCAACCCCAAAGAGCCGCGGGTGATTATCTACGGCAAAGATGCCCGCACTATGATTGCCTTTAACAACGAGAAGCCCGGAAACCTCGAAATTATCCAGTATACGGGCACCCCACCTAAGTTCAGTCCGCGTGAAATCGTATTTTCTCAGGCCGGCCCGCCTACCTATCATGGCAAGCCCGAAAGCTGCGTTTCCTGTCACGGCACCGGCGACAAATTCAGGCCAGTCTGGGACAGCTATGACATCTGGCCTGGCGCCTTCGGCAGCCTTTCGGCCAACGGCCGCGACATGATGCCCGACGGCGAGTGCGCCGAATACGAGGCGTTCACAAAAAGCATTGCCGACCCAAAGACCTCGGGTACTTCGCCCTATAAGGCGCTGAAGTACCAGCCCGTGGAGCGAATCAAAAAGCAGTGCTTTTTCGACGGGCAAGGCGATGGTTCGCGCGCCTCGCCGACGGCGCATCTGAATCATCTGCTCAATCGCCTGGCTTTTGACCGCACCATGGCCAATATCAAGTCGAACCCGAATTTCAAACGCTATCGTTTCGCGCTGCTTTCGGTGGCGATTGGCTGCAATCGCCTGGACTCAAGCCCAGGGCCGAGCAACATGACTGAGAACATTCTTGCGGGCAAGACGCCTGCGAATGGCACGCCGAACCCGCCGCTGGACTACGCAGCGACTAAAGCGAAAATGACGGCGCACATGAAAGATGACCTCGACCGGCGCGTTCGCGACCTGGCCGCTTCGGGCAACTACGCGGCCTCGTGCACCAGACCGGCGGATGCGGTCAGTGCAGCCAATGGTCCTGCCTTTCAGCTGGTACGAGTTTCGGAATGCCCCACGTGCGCCAACCAGTTTGCCGGCTGCGTGAAAAGCTGCGTGGCTGGTGGCAAGGCCACTAAAGAATGCAACCAGAGCTGCTTCGGCACCTGCAACGCCGACTCTTCATGCCAGGCAAAGTGCACCAGCATGGCT
>JBBRLF010000468.1:0-3010 GCA_038231515.1 candidate division WWE3 bacterium | reverse complement strand
CCGTTTCCACTTGTGATCAAAAGTTTTCCGGTTCGGTTTCACTTTAGAAAATTTCCGCGCGTACTTTTAAAAAATGCTGCGCACTAATTTTTAAAAATGGTTTCGCTTTTCCTGCAAGACAGAATGACACCGGCGCATCGCCGCGCGCACCGGGATCAGGTTAGGTTTGCTTGGCGCTTCGGCGCAGATTTGAGTGTCAGGTATCGTGGCGGTGGTAAATTAAATAAAATGTCGCGATGATTCCTAGGAAGCCGCCGACAAAAATTATCGCTGCGAGCCAGTCGACAATGCGATCCAGCTTGCGCGGGTCCTTTATTCTTTTGCCAAGCATCGGCGTGAGCAGCCATTTCAGGAAGCTTACGATGAGTGTCATGACGAAGAAGTTCATGGGCACACCGAAGGCCTAATTGTCGGGGCGTTAGGGTCAATCGCATTCGGATTGATATAGACCGATGACGCCGGTGGCATTACTGGTTGTGTCGCTAGCTTCTGCCCAAGCTCTGTTGCGTCGTCAGGAATGCCGTTGTCATCAAAGAGGCTGCCGATAGCGCTACCGATGGCCGACCCTATGATTCCGCCGAGTGTCCCGCCCAATACTGTGCCAATTGCCGTACCTGCCGTACCACCAATTACGGTACCCGTTTTATCAGAAGTCAGAATGCCCTTTGCAATATCTGTTGGACTTGGTGCAAAGCCTGGGAGGCCTGGCTCCAACCCGTTGGGGTCAGTAAACCGGAGTGGATTGCTATTTCTCGACTCATAGAGGTTCATCGTGCCGCCCGCAAAACCCAGCGGATCGCGTTGCATGAAGCCGCCCGTGATCGGATTATATTCTCGGCCAAAGTTATCTATGCGCTTGCTCTCGGGGTCGTGGCGTAAGCCCTGCCAGCCGAAGGCAGCTGGATCACTTGAAGCCGTGATCGTCGGGGCAGCGCCCAGGGTTTCACCAGCAGCGCCGAACGCATGAGCCGCGCCTGCGATGCTCGTGTTAAGAACCGAGCCAGCGTGATCGGTAACGTATGCCTGCACGCCGTTCGGCCCAATTGAGGCCAGGTGCTCGTTTCGATGTTGACCGTTGAAGTACAGCCATGCAGCTCCGTTGCCATCGGTGCCCAGGAGCACCGAGTTCGTGCCGCCGAGGTAGGTCAGGCTTTGCGTAAAGCTTCCGCTTGGTCCTTGGATCGATTTCGAGATGCGGCGGCCGAGGGCATCAAGCGCGTACTGCGCCGACGTGTTCACCTGATCCGTGCCCGGATCAAACGCGCCATTGCCATTGGTGTCGGTCACGTTCGTAAACCCCGTGAGTGCCCCATCGCTTCTGAAAGTAAAAAGGTCGATCACCTGCGCCGATGGTGTATTTATCTGCACGACGTTGCCCTGTCCCGCGCTATCGGTCTGGTAGGTATGCAGAGCATCCGAGAGGATAGTGTTGGCAAAGAACACGCCTGCACCGTTGATGCTGTCACCCACACGATTCGCAGTAGCGTCTAGTGTGAGTTGGCGGTTAAGAACAGAATCTGTGAGCACCGACCCCGTGTAGCTCGTCTGCACGAGTCGGTTCGCAGGGTCGTATCCAAAGCTATAAGTGCCGTTCTCGCGGATCATCGAGACGATGTTTCCGGCAGGATCGTAGCCCAGATTTTCGCTCATCATCTGTGCGGCCTGGCCGTCGAATCCGCTCCACGAGGTCGCGGTCGGCTGGTTGAGCAGATCAAAGGAGAACGAGCCAGCAAGTCCCGTCGAGTGAGTGATTGAAGATTTTCTACCGAACCCGTCGAAGGTCTGAGTAAGTGAGAAGTTCGAGGCATTGAAGTTCGATTGAACCCCGGTCATGCGACCGGCTGGATCAAAGCTCGCAGTAAAGAGCTGACCGTTAGGTCCAGTGACCGCCGCAATATTTCCAGTTGTGTCGCGCGCGATGTTGAACGTTCCTTGCACAGATCCAAAGCTGGAATTCAAGAAAGGCGGTGCGCTCTCGTAGGTAAATGAGAGTGGCCCAGCTCCGTTACTGGCGCTCGTAAGTTTCTGCACGTCAAGCTGCCGCTGATAGGCGAACGTCGAGGCGTCTTGCACCACTCCACCTTGCGTGAGCGTCCTGCTCACCACGCGGTCAAGCGGATCATATGTGAGTGAGGCAGTGGAGTGTGCGGCGTCGGCGACACCAAGCGCGTACTTGTCCGTCGACATGAGGCGTCCGGCCTGATCGTAAGAAAAGTTGGTGACTTGAGTGGCTGAGACAGGCCCGCCGCTCGATCCTGTAATCACGACTGGTGACGTTTCTTGCACAAGTCTGTTGTTGCCGTCGAAGCTGAATGTGGAGCGGTTTCCGTTCGCGTCCGTGGCGGCCGTAGTGTTTCCGCGCGCATTGTACTCGTAACGACTGACGTGATTGTTCGCATCGGTCAAGCGCGTGAGTCGTTGGCGATTATCATATTCACGCTTTTCTACATGGCCCGCAGGATCAGTGATTGACGTCACTTTGTCGCGCACGTGGCAGCCAACCGAAATAATATTATATCCGAACTGCGTGACTTGGCCTTTCGGATCTGTCACTTGGGTGAGTCGATCTCTCGCGTCGTATTGGTAAAAAGTCGCCTGCACTGCTCCGCCGCTTAGAGGTGTCACAGTTTGCGAAAGAACTTTTCCCATCGCATCGCGCACGAACGAATTGCTGGGTCCGGCGTTGTCGGTGATCGTGAGAATTCTATCGAAGTCATCGTAGGTGTAATTGACCTGACGACCTGACGCAAAATTTCGCCGCGTGATTCTTCCACGAGCGTCATGAGTGAGCGTCTGAGGGTTATGGAGGTCCGCGATGCTTAAAGTTAAGCCGTTTGCATCGGTAGTGTTCGAGTATTGAGTGATTCCGTTGTTTACCGATAAAACGTGCTCGCAAACTAATCTGAGCGCAGGGCCGCGCATTTGCGCGGAACTAAAGCTGTCTTCGCAGTCTGCCACCCTGGTTAATGACCGAATCACGTTTTGACCCCCGATGCGTTATTTTACCCCT
>JBBRLF010000467.1:0-3013 GCA_038231515.1 candidate division WWE3 bacterium | reverse complement strand
GTCTACTCGGAGTCGCTAAGACTGGTGGCCGAAACCGGCGGCCACTTCATGGATCAGTTTACGTATGCCGAGCGCGCCACCGACTGGCGCGGCAATAATAATATTGCCGAAGCGGTGTATGAGCAGATGCGTAAGGAAGTTCATCCCATTCCAACGTGGGTGGTTTGCGGCGCTGGCACGGGCGGCACGTCGGCCACCCTGGGGCGCTACGCACGCTACCAGTGCCATCCCACGCAAATCTGCGTGGTCGATCCCGAAAATTCCGTATTTTACGACTATCATCTGACGCGAAAAAAAGACCTCACGCTCAAGAGTGGCTCCCACATCGAGGGTATTGGGCGCCCGCGCGTGGAAGCGTCCTTTATTCCCGATGTCATTGACCGCATGTTCAAGGTGCCTGACGCCGCCTCGGTGGCAGCCGTACGCTATCTGGAAGGGCTCATCGGTAAAAAATGCGGCGGCTCGACGGGCACGAATCTTTATGGCGTGTTTCAGCTTGCCGATGAGATGTTGCGGGGCAAGCAGCAAGGTTCGATTGTCACGTTGATCTGCGACCCCGGCGTGCGTTACACACACACGTATTACAACGATGACTGGCTGCGCGCGCAGAAACTTGAGATCGGGCCTTACCTGCGACAGCTCGAGCATTTTGCCCAGACGGGCCAATGGACTGTGGTAGCCGCGTCTGCCTAACCCGACCCTGGCAAAGGCCTAAGGCATTCCTTTAAGCAGGCGCTTGAGCGCGTCCATCACGTCAGAGTTATAGGCGTTGGACGCAGTCATCTGCTCAAACGCCTGCTGGGGCGAAAGATTCCAGCTGGCCGGCCCGGGCAGCACCAGCTCGCAGAAATGGTTGGCCACCCCCACGAGCTTGGCCATGGGGTGCACGCGCGTGCTATCGAGTTTACCGGGATAGCCGCGGCCTTGAAGGTCTTCATGGTGCTGGGCCGCAATGGCCAGTACTTCAATGGGCGCATTGGCGAGCTGTTTGAGCATGGTGGCGCCCCAGTCGCAATGCTGATGTAAAACTTTAAGCTCGTCCCGGGTCAGGTCGCTTTCGCGTTTGCAGAGAATTTTTTCGTCAATCGTGCTGGCGCCGATATCGTGCAGCAGGGCGCCCAGGCCAAGCTTGAAAAGGTTCTGCGAAGAGCGCCAGCCCAGCACCCGGCCCAGCATGATGCTATAAAGGGTAACGCCCAGGCTGTGCTCATAGATGTAGTTTGAGCTTTCCTGGGTGGTAAGGGCGGCCAGCATGGCCAGGGCCGCGCGGTCGTCGCTCAGGACGAGCAGGGTGCTTTCGACGAACTCCTTGGAGTTTTCAAAAAGAAAGTCGTTGATGCCCTTTCCGCGCAGCAGTTCCAGCGTGGTGGTGGCCGAGGCGCGCAGGCCGGCCAGCTGCTGGGCGGCAACCCCGCTTAGCGGTGCGACCGGTGTGGGGTTTGCGCCTTGTATGCCGACGTAGCGCGAAAAATCTTCTTTACGCAGATAAAGGCAGCGCACGTTTTTGTCTTTATAGACTTCGAGTCGCTGGCCGTCGAGCGACTCTCCGGCATTGGTGATCTGCAGATACTTCCAGCTCGTCAGCCGAATGAAGATGGCAAAAGGCACGGGCTTGCCCGAGGCAAATTCTTCGATGCTGACTTCGACGAACTCCTGGTCGCGATCTGACATATGGCTATGATTGAAGCTCAGGTCGCGACATAGTACAATTCTCAAAATGGGTTATCGAGATAAAGCCGGGCGGCTCTGGCTTGGTATCGGAATTTTAGGAATTTTGGGAATCCTGGCGGTCTTGCCCCCGGCCCTGGCGGCTAAAGCTAAAGCAAAGGCGAAGGGTGGCAAGCCGCAGAAGGGTCGTCTGCTTCACATTATTCCGGTCGACAGCTTGTTTCAGGTGAACGAGGCGGCGGTGTCGGCGCATGCAAAAATTTTTCTGGTTGCCGGCAGCTCGCAGGCGGCAAGCTTTGCCCGCGAAATCGTCGCGCAAAAAAAAACTGTGGCTGTCGTTGGGCTATAGCGAAGATGAGATTGAATGTTATTACATCAAGCCCCTGCAAGAAGACCTTAACGACGATCAGGCGCAGTTCGTGCCTGTGGCCCCGGCGCTTGCGCGCTGCCACGCGGCCAGCGTCAAGCTGCTGCGTCAGCATCTGGCGGCGGTTGCCGGGCGAAACCCGCGGCCTGAGTTTCTGTACCTCTACATCACCTCTCATGGTGACAAGCCGGTGAGCTATACCTTGGCCGAGGCCAAGCCGAGCGATGATGATTACTGGGCTCTGCAACGCGAAACCCGGTATCCGGTTTTTGACAGTTACAGCATGCTGGTCGAAGGGCTGCCCGACGGCACTGCAACTTCGACTGAGATTCTGGGCGCGATGCGCGCGGGTGTTGATGTGCGTGATTTGATTCTCACGCCAGCGGTGCTCAAAGAGGCCTTGGGGAAGGGGCTGGCCAGCGTGCCAAAATTCATTGTCTTGCAGGGGTGCTTTAGCGGGGGATTTTTTGAGGAAGATACGCCCCGGTTTCAGACCGACCTGCTCTCAGGGCTTCCCAACGTTACGCTGCTCTCGGCTGCGCGACATGACCGATCGAGTTTTGGGTGCGAGCCGGGGAGCAGCACGACCTTTTTTGGCGGCGTCTTTAACGCAGTGCTTGCCCAGCACCTGGGCGACCCGCGAAAAATCTCCTGGAAGAGCCTCTGGAGTAAGGTTCAGGCTGATATCGCGGTTCTCGAAAAACATGAAAAGGTGAGCCCGCCCTCGCTGCCTCAATTCTTCTCGAATTTTGGAAGTTTTTCCACGCACAATCGCATGCTCATGCGGATCTGTGCCTTCCCAAGTAGTGAAAGACTTGCGCACCAGCCGCAAGCGATATTCGGGAAACCATCCGCCTTTCCGCCACCACTTGCCCATGTAATACACCACACGAGAAATGTCATAGGCTGCAAACGGTAAGCGCTTCTTAAAATCACTCCTAAGAATACTCTGGATTTTTTCTTTTAGCTCGGGCGAAT
>JBBRLF010000466.1:0-3025 GCA_038231515.1 candidate division WWE3 bacterium | reverse complement strand
GTGAGGCCAGCCCCCGGCTGAATTACGGGCTGGCGATTACGGGTGGCGAGGATGGCCGTGTCGTAGGTAGCGCGAGTCTGAATATCATGAGTGCCGAGAATCGCGAGGCCGAGATCGGCTATACTTTGGCACGCAACGAGTGGGGCAAGGGTTACGCGACAGAGGTGGCAGGAGCTTTGTTGGATTACGGATTCAACCAGCTGCAGCTGCATCGCATTCGTGCCACTGCGTCGCCCCTGAACCTAAAGTCTCAAAGAGTTCTGGAGAAGATCGGAATGAAGCGTGAAGGAATCTTACGCCAGAACATTCTCATGAGAGGCGTCTGGCGCGATTCGGTTTTATACGCCGTACTGGAAAGCGATCGCGAGTAAAGGTGTTCTCAGCGCCGTCGCAGCAGCTTAAGCCCCTCTGGCAAGGGACATGCGAGCACCTGGGTGACAGCCAGGCGGGTCTGGGGTAAAGTTGGAAAATGGAAAAGCAGACAGTCATCATTATCAGTGCGAACACGAGCCTGCGCGAAGCCTGTCAGCATGCCTTTCAGGGCTTCCATGATTTGCAAATCGAGACGATGACCGACATTGCGCATTTTCGCGCCTGGGCGCCCGGCAAATCGGTGAGTGCCATTTTGATCGAGCTAAAAACGCTGATCTCGTCGAGCCCCGAGGAGCGCGTGCTGATCAATGACCTTACTGACTCCTTGCCGGTGGCCAAGATGCGGCTCGATCCGCAAACCGAGCAGATCATGGCGTCGGTGGATACTGAGGCCCTTATTGGCCCGGAGCTTTTCAATTACATCGTCGAAAGATTGAAGTCGCAGCGGCTGCAGCGCCAGATTCGACGTTTTCCACGAAAAAAAACGCTCTTCAACGTGCGGATTCGCCATGAGTTTTTTGGCGGGGAGGATTTTCTCAGCAGCACCGTCGATATCTCGCAGGACGGCATGTTCGTTATCGCGGGTAATTCGCCGCCGCTGGGAAGTCAGGTTCAAATTCAGGTGCAAGAGCTGGGGGGCGAGGAGTGGATCCAGGCCGGCGTGCGCTGGACCGTGCCTTGGGGACGTTCTACGTCGCACTTTCCGGGTTTTGGCGTGCAGTTTCTTCAAGTTCATCCCAAGCAGGAGCGAAAACTTTTGCAGCTTATCGGACTGGTCGCCTCAGACATGCCAACGCCCGATGAGTTGGGTGAGTCGTGAACGAGGAAGAGAGTCCGCCGCCCGAAGCTGGAACCTCGGTGCAGGCGGCGCCCAGGAAACGTCGTGGGCGCTTTGGAATAGTCGGTGCAGCGCTTGTCGTACTTTCCAAGATCAAGTGGCTGATCTTCGGAGCATTCAAATTTTTGAAAATGGGGGCCACGTTCTGGAGCATGCTGCTCATGATGTGGGCCTACTCAACCCGGTTTGGGTGGCCTTATTCGACTGGTTTTGTGCTCTTGATTCTGGTGCACGAGCTGGGGCACGGCTATGCGGCACGCCGCCTGGGGCTGGCCGTTGGCGCGCCGGTGTTCATTCCCTTTATTGGTGCCTTCATCGCACTTAGAGATAGGCCCAAGTCGACCTATCAGAACTTCGTCATCGGAGCCGGTGGGCCGCTGGCCGGGACACTTGGTGCGCTTGTGTGCCTGGCACTGTCGACGGTCATGAGCGCTGAGCTGGCGAATTTGTTTTTTGCTCTGGCGTACTCGGCGTTTATCCTGAACCTGTTCAATCTCATGCCTCTTGGCCCGCTTGATGGTGGCCGGATGTCGGCGCCGATTACCCTTTCGCAATGGGTAGTCGGCTGGCTGGCCCTGGTAGGGGGCGTGGCCTATGCTTTGACTCAACTCGAGTGGTCGCCGCAGCCTATCGCCATGATCGTGCTGCTGCTGGGGTTCGTGCAGCTCTTGCTTAAGTTCAAAAAGGCACGGGGCGCCGAAAGGGCGATCACTGCGCAAGCATTGGGAGCCGACGTGGCCACTGAAGCATTTGTGCAGAGTGCCGCCAATAGTTCCGAGTCACGGACGGCCGCATTTGTTTATTTCGCGCTGGCGGGCTTACTGATTTTTCTGGTGCACTACCTGCAACCCCTCTCGGGTTGAGCGGCTACCAGCTGTCAGTCTGCGAGACTGGCGCGAGTGATGCATCACCTTTGCATCGAGGAGGACTAGGATTATGGGCCGTAAAGTTGCCGACTGCCGTAATTTTCCCAGCAAGGTTGACTGCACGTTATCGATATCCGGTGAGGAAGAAGAAGTGGTGCGTGCAGCCGCCGACCATGCGACTTCAGTGCACGGGCAGGCCAATACGCCTGAGCTGCGCGAAGAGATTCGCCGCACGCTTACCGAGGAGCTGCCCCAGATCCAGACCCGACAGGCGAGTTAAAGAACTTCGCCTGTACGGGTGGTGACGTTGCCGGACGCATCGCCGATTTCGACGTGAAACTTTCCATGCGCATCCTTGGGTAGGCGCAGGCGCAGTAGAAAGCTGCGGCTGGAGTAGTCGCCTTGGGTGCGCAGCACATTGCCATCGGGGAGCGTAAGACTTTCACGCAGAAAGTCCCAGATCGGCGGAAATTTTCCGTCGGCCGTTGCCAGGCGCTCACGGAAATCCCAGACCTGCTCCTGGCCACTGTCAAAGACCAGACGCGAATACGCAGGAGTATGGGTATAAATGTTTTCACCCAGCTTGTCTGTTGCCACAACCACCAGTTCGTCGGGACGTGTTGTCAGGCGACCCTCGCCCAGCTCGGTGGTGCGACCGTCGGCGGCCACTGCATAGATTTGCGCGATCTCGGGGGCAAGCGTATCGCCGATCAGCGCGGAATAGTGCTCGGGATTCAGATGAATGCCGTCAGGTGCCACGATGTTGTAATGGGTATGGTTATAAAGAGTGTCATCGGTATCGGAGTTCGGCCAATGTACGACGCGGCCCACTTTGGTGCCGGCGGTGATCGTTGCGCCGCCGCGATCAAGTGCGGCTCTGATGTCGGCCGGAAGCGAGTTGCGGTCGATATGATGGAGCTCGAAGCGATAGCCCTGCGCATCGATGACC
>JBBRLF010000465.1:0-3030 GCA_038231515.1 candidate division WWE3 bacterium | reverse complement strand
GCGCGTGCCCGACAAGGCGTTGCCAGAGCCGTCTTTCACGTTCGACGAAATGTTCAGGCTGCACGACGTGCCTACAGTGGCGGTGGTTAGCGCGTTAAAAGTGAGCATGGCGTAGTTCGCCGTAACACTCACCGCAGTAGGGTTATAGATGCCGTTGCTGCACGTCAGGGTGTAGTTCGAGGCCGTGGCGCCCGTAACACTGTCTAAGGTAGAGCCGCTGAAGATCACCTCAATGGGGTTGGGCACGCTGGTCAACGTTCCGGCGGCTGGGGCCACCTGCGCGATCGTGAATGCCGTGGCAGAGGTGCTGCTTGAGCTGCTGCTGCCCGAGCTTACCAGCGCCGAAGCACGGGGAGCGCCGCTGCTGGCCGTGGCCGTGCTTGCGGTGCCAGGATTGTTGGCGCAGGAAAACAGGGAGAATGACGAAAAAACGATAGCAGCCACAACGGGCCGATTCAACTTCAACATATGGGAACCTCTCTTCTCTACCAGGAGTGAATTGCAACCCATGTGCCGGTTTTTAAGCGGCGGCCCTTGTGCTTGCTTTTGGACAAATACTGTCAAAACTTTGGACACCCGTCGCGGCTTTACCAGGATCAGTCCCTGAGTCTGTAAAAACGCTCCTGCCTTGCGCCGGGCGCACCACGGTGTAACCTCTGAAAGCGTATGAAACTTTTTCCGCAATGGGCACTGCTGTTACTGCTGGTCTGGCCGTCCGCGGCCGGGGCATTTCTATTTTCCTACGGTAGCTCAGGCTCGGCTACTGGCGCGCATATTCAGTACATCGAGCAGCTTGTAAAAGAGTTCCGACTTGATCATCCCGACGTCGTGATTGACGTGCGTGGCGCCACCTCGTACGTGGCACCCGTGGTCGAAAGTCTTATGTATGAAGGTTCCAGCGGCGTACCCGATCTGGCGGTGGTGGGGCTACCCGAGTCGCCGATGCTGCTCGAGAAAAATCGCCTGAATCCGCTTTCGACCTATCTCAACGGCGACGACGTGGCGGCCATTCGCAAGTCGCTGCGCACCGAGCTGGATGTGCAGTACTACGGGCCGAAATCGGCGTCGCGCGATTATTTCCTGCCCTTTAATCGTTCAAATCTGGTGCTGTACCTGAATACGAACTTGCTCGATGTGGGAAAAAAATCGCGGCTCACCTGGGCCGAGCTGATTGCGCTACTTGAAAAAAAGCGCGCGGCGCTACCCGGTCTGCGTTCGCGGCTCAAGGTCACGTTGCCGCTTGACGACTGGAACTTCGAGCCCATGCTGGTGAGCGTACGCGGGGGGCCCACGATCGAACATGATCAGGTTCACCTGAACGACTCGGCCACCCGTGAGGTGGTCGCCATGCTGGTCAAGCTTAAGCGCAGCGGCCTGCTCGACTTGGTGCTGACGCAAGGGCGGGCTTACCTGGATTTTATCCAGGGCACCACTGCCGGGGCCCTGGTCTCGATGTCGTCGTATACAAGCGTGGTTGAGAACGCGAAATTTCTTTTTCGAATCCTGATGCCGCCACCGCTCAAAAAGAACATTGTCGTCATTGGCGGCGGCGATCTTTTGTTTCCGAAAAATTCGGCGGTAAAGATGAGCGCCAAGATTGTAAAAGACGTGCGCACCTTCGTGCGGTGGTATTATCTGGAACGGGGTGCGGCGCTCTGGGCAAGACTGGTGGGGTATCATCCTGTAACCACGTCCGCGCTGAGCAATCCCTTGTTCCGGGAATATGTTTCGTTTCGTCCTCTGGATCGGAATGTGCTGCTCAATACCGCGCACGTGGAGCGCCAGACCTTTTACCGGGTTGATCGATACTGCAACGTCGTCGAAATTCGCAAAATGCTCCAGAACGGCATGAAAGAGATCATCGATGCCAACGGCTCCGAGCAGGTCATGGCGCGGGTGCAGGCGGAGCTGACCGCGTTTGTGCGCAAGCCTTGTCCCTGACCGGGTTCAGCTCTCAGAGATTCCGCGCAGGAATTTAACCTGGCGATCTTTGGCGAGCTCGAAAAGGCCTACCGGCGCGCCTGCCCAGCGTGCGCAATACACACTGGGGGTCAGGCCTGAGTTTGCGAGGCGCGCGCCGATTCCGTCGGTTTTACCCACGCGCAGCTGCTCCAGCTCAACGCCGATCAGCTCAAGCCGTGGCATAAAAGCGGTGGAGTGGTCCATATCAAGCAGCGCTTTTTCAATGGGCAGGGTTTCAAGCTGGGCCAGGGTTAGTGCGCTTTCGACTCGAAAATCACCAACCGCCGTGCGGCGCAATGCGGTTACGTGCGCGACGGTATCGAGATTGCGCGCAAGATCGAGTGCCAGGCTGCGCACATAGGTGCCTTTTGAGCAGTCGGCCGTGAAATGCACGCGGTTGCCCTCGATACCGGTGCAGTGAAAGCTGCGAATAGTGACCTGCACCGCTTTAAGGTCGGGCTCCTTGCCCGCGCGTGCCAGGTCGCTGGCACGTTCGCCGTTTATTTTTTTGGCCGAAAAGCGTGGTGGCATCTGCTCGATGGGGGCGCCCACAAAGGTGTTCATTGCCGCGGTTACCCGCTCAAGCGTCAGCTCGGGCACGGGCCGCGTCTCGGTTACGGTGCCTTCCGGATCCCCCGTCTCTGTTGCCGAGCCAAACTCAAACGTGCCGGCATACGACTTCCAGTAGGTGGGCAGCGTGGGGTGGGACTCCAGAAAAAAACGCACGAGCTTCAGGCCTTCGCCCACCAGAATAGGCAGCATGCCCGAGGCGAATCGGTCCAGGGTGCCGCCGTGGCCCAGGTCCGTGCGTTTCCAGATTCTTTTCAAATTCCGGATGCAGTCAAACGACGTCATCTCGGGCTGCTTGTCGAGCAGCAGTATGCCGCTGGGCTTTGAGCTCACGTGGCAGTCCTACTCGTTGCTGTCGTCGTCGTGCGAGGCGGTTTCAGCCGCGGGAGCTTCGGGCAAGGGCTCCGACTTGGGTTCCAGGCTGATCTGATGAAGCAGCGAATTGATCTCCATCGTATTGGTCAGGCCTTTGTCATGCCGGAACACCAGCTGCGGGGT
>JBBRLF010000464.1:0-3035 GCA_038231515.1 candidate division WWE3 bacterium | reverse complement strand
GACCCGCGACGGCAGCCAGTGTACTTATGTCGACGCACTCACCAAGCGCCGCTGCAGCAGTCGCTTCGGGCTACAGCTTGACCACATCAGGCCACATTCCTGCAACGGCCCTGCGACCCTGAAAAACTTGCGACTGCTCTGTGCGGGTCACAATCGACTCGCAGCTCAGCGGGTGTTCGGCGCAAAGAAAATGGCCAGCTACTCGCGACCATAACGAGTCAGCTTTTTTGCTGCTGCTCCAAAAAGTCTTGCATCCGCTGCACCATCTCAACCAGGGCCGGCAAATCCTTGCTCTCTGCCAGACGTTCAAGCCCCTTGCCTATGTCTTCAAGCTCTGCAAAACCAAAGCTTCTGGCATTTCCCTTCAAGCGATGCCCCACCACCGCGATCTCGACAAAGTCTGACTTCTCGAGTGCCGTCTTGAGCCGAATGATTTCGGTACGCCGATTTTGGAGATAGCGGGGCGCAAAGGCGGCGATTTCGGAGTTCATGGAGTAGGGGTCAGCCCCAGCCACCTCAGCGACGCCCACTGCGGGCGCCACGGTCCCTTGCTTCGGAGCAAAGCGCGCGATGGCCTCGAGCAGCCTGGCCTGTACAATGGGTTTAGGCACCACGGCGGTGAAATTTTCGCCGGGGTCATCGTTGGCGGTCACTGCGACAACTGGCGTCTCGGGCAGCCCACGCTCTTTTTCAAACGCCCTAATGGCGGCAAGCGCCGTCAGCCCGTCCATGCGGGGCATGCGCACGTCCATCAGCACCAGATCGAAATGACCGCGCGTAAAGGCCTCCAGCGCCTCGTGACCATCGCTGGTATAGGTAATGCTGCAGCCCAGAGGCGCCATGATCACGCTCAGCAGCTCGCGATTTTCGGGCGTATCGTCGGCCACCAGCACGCGCAAGCCCGGATAGGTGCCCGTCGCCGTGGTGCGCTCGCCGCGCTCGACCGGTGCCTGCACGATGGCTTTGAGCAGCTCGACGGGCTTCACGGGTTGAAATAAAAACTCGTGCATCCCCGCACGCGTCACGCTGCGAATAAACTCAGGCTTGGCGGTCGCATCCAATAGCGCAATGGTGCGCACCGGGACGTTCGGACTGCGCGCTGGCAACGCTGGAATACGGGCGCCTTCGCAGTCGACCAGCACTACCGAGGCATTCGTGGCGACCACCTCGGCCTTTTGCGACTCCAGAAGCCGTCGCGCAATCTCCATTTTGGCCTGCGACATGCCCACGAGCATCACGCGCCGCCCACCCAGATCATAGGCCGCGAAGCGATCACGAAAAAGTTCGGGACGCTTCGTCGGGCTATAGGGCAGGTGCGTGGGCAGCGAGATCCAGAACGTGCTGCCCGTCTGCAGCTTGCTTTCGACATTCAGAATGCCACCCATGGCATGAATCAGATCGCGCGCAATCGTCAGCCCCAATCCGGTACCGCCGTACCGGCGCTTGATTGAAGCGTCTTCCTGTACAAAACTCTCAAAAATCTTCTCGATGTTCTCGGGCCTGATACCGATGCCCGTATCTGCCACGCTCAGGCGAATGAACTGCCCGCCCAGGTCGGGCTCGGGCTGCAGCTGCACCTTTACCGTGCCCCGCTCGGTGAATTTGATGGCGTTGCTGATAAAATTCACCAGCACTTGCTGAAGCCTGAGCGGATCGCCCACGACGCGAATCGGCGCGTCCGGATCGATATCCATCAGCAAGGCCAAACCTTTTTCGTGGGCCGCCAGCGCCATGATATCCACGCAGCGCTCGATCACCTCATAGAGGTCGTACTCGATGCGCTCGAGGGTGAACTTGCCGCTTTCATAGGCGGTGAAATCAAGCAGCCGATTCACCATGTCGAGCAGCACCGTGCCCGAGCGGCGCAACGCGCCCACGTACCGCTGCTGCTGTTCGGTCATGGGCGTCTCGAGCAGCACCTCGCTCATGCCCAAAATGGAGTTCATCGGATTGCGAATCTCGTGGCTCATGCGCCCAATGAACTCCGAACGCAGCTCCAGCGCACTATAGAGCCGCTGTACCGCCGGCCGCATGACAAACAGACCCTGCAATAATAAAACGACCAGAATCAATACAAAGAGCAGCAACCCCAGCCGCCTGACGTCACGAATCTGGCTGCGAATGTATTTCTCGTACTCCGAGCTGAGCGAGCCGCCCAGGCGCCGGTACTCGGCCAGGTCCTTGATCATGCTCTGACCCAAAGTTCGAATCTCGTAAGAATGACTGGCGCTGCGCGCCTCGCCTTCGCCGACGATATTAATCAGCGTGGCCTCAAACGCCTGCACGTGCCGAAACACGCCTTCAAGCTCAGTCGTCAGCGCACGGCTGCCCAGCTCGTCTGAGATCTGAACAAGGGTGGCGTGATTTTTTTCAAACTCCGCATGGGCGCCCAGCAGCTGCTCCATCTGCTGTTTGACCACGGAAAAACTTCCCGCCACCTGCACCAGCAGGGCCGAGCGGCTCAGCTTTTCGGCCACCGACCGCTGCGACTCCACGAGCCGCAGCTTCAGCTCGGAGTCGTGCTGACGCTCGAGCGCACCCTGGATGACCAGCTGTTCCACGACCAGCAGAATCGCAATCGCACTTAGCGCCAGCGCGTAGCGCACCGTAAGTTTCTTGGGAACGATGCGTGCGATTCTCGAAAGTTTCATGTCAGAACCAGCCTTGCAGGCCCAGCCCGAACGCCGTCACATTCGTATGCCCGACATTGTAGAGCTGAAATTTTCCGGCGAGTCCCACCCGTGCTTTACCCACATGCCAACCCGTATCGGCCTCAAACCGCAGCTCAAGTGAAGGTGGCGCCGAAAACGACGGCAAAACTGCCAGCTGCACGTCATTCAGGCCAAAATCCGCGCGGACTCCCAGCGCCGGAAAGGCGTAAACTCCATTGGCCGGCGCCGAGCCGCCCAGCGCCAACCCGGCCAGCTGCATACCGCCGAAGTGCGAGACGAGGTCAAGACTGCCCGACAGCTTGCGGCCAACAACGGCGTCCAGAGTGGAAATACCGCGCACCACCGCCACGGACAAACCACTCT
>JBBRLF010000463.1:0-3037 GCA_038231515.1 candidate division WWE3 bacterium | reverse complement strand
GGAAACCGACGCCCCCCGCCTAAAAACCCCTAAAAAATCGGTGGTTTGCAAAACGGCTCTCGTGCTAGCGTTTGGCACTGCCTTTGCTCTATGGTCTGTACGGACTAAAGTTCAGTCCGCGTGAGAAGAAGGAACAAGCAGAGCATGTTGAAGCTGAAGTACAAAGTTAAATTCCTCGCACTCGTAGCGGTCCTGCCAGCCGCTCTAATCGTTGCATCGCCTATTTTGAATTCCGAACGTAGCGTGGCCTCGCTCAGTCAGTTTAGAAACTGGGGCCTGGAAAACTCCGTCGGTAATTCCCACATCCACGCGGTTGACGCCTGGAAGCTCGAAGAAGGCTCGCGCGACGTTGTCGTTGCTGTAGTCGATACGGGCCTCGACGCCAACCACCCCGACATCAAGCCGAATTTATGGCACGAAAAGGGTACCGGCTACTATGGTTACGACTTCGTGGCCAACAAGCCAAACCCGATCGACGACCACAGCCACGGCACGCACGTCGCCGGCATTCTGGGCGCCGCACTCAATGCCAAAGCGGGCATCTCGGGCGTCGCACATAAAGTTTCGATCATGGCCGTGAAATATTACTCCGAGAAAAACACCGGCGCCGAAAACCTGCGTAACAGCATCAAGGCGCTCAACTGGGCAATCGACCATGGCGCCAACATCATCAACTACAGCGGCGGTGGCCCTGAGTTTTCTGGTGAAGAATACGCGGCCCTCAAACGTGCGCGCGACAAGGGCATCCTGCTCGTCGCCGCCGCCGGCAACGAACGTCAGAACTCGGATCTGCCCGAGAACTACTACTACCCTTGCGCCTATCGCCTCGAGAACATCATCTGCGTGGCCGCGATCAACATTCATAACGAGATGCTGCCAAGCTCCAACTGGGGCAAGGTTCGCGTCGACGTCGCAGCTCCAGGCGAAAACATCCTGAGCACGGTTCCCGGCGGCAAGTACGCTTATATGTCTGGCACCAGCCAGGCCACGGCCTTTGTTACGGGCGAAGCCGCGTTGCTCTTGTCCAAGAACAGCAAGCTGCACCCTGATCAGATTCGCGAAATCATCCGCACGAACACCGATCCGCTGCCAAGTCTCAAAGACAAGGTGTTCTCGGGTGGCAAGGTGAACGCCTACGCCGCTCTGGCCTCGCTGGATCGCGCTTCCAAGTTGCAGCCTTCGGTTGCCGCGCTGAAGTCGGAAGCCAAGCCCTCGGTTCTGTCGAAGGCTTCGAACTCGAGTGGCCGGCGCATCATGACCAAGACCGTGCTCAAGAAGCACAAACGGCCGATGGCTTCCAGCGCGAAGCATAAGAAGGCGTTGTCCTCGGCTAAGAAAGATAGCTAAGACCAGTTTACAGATCGGTGATCGTAGACAGAAGCCAGTAGCCACAGCGTAGATTGCAGTTGTGGCCAATCTCCAATCTACGCTGTGGCTACTGGCTCCGATCTCCTGGCTTCGATCTTAAACTGATCCCCACCCACCCTCCCGCCCGTCCGTTCGCCTCCACGCGTAATCCTCTTTTAAAAGGGGCCCAACTGTGGTGACAATGGTGGAAGTGAAACGCTTCCTGCACAATATTCCGTGGCGCTTTGTCGGCACTGGCTTTCTCAGCGCCTGCCTGCTTGTGCTCAGCTTTCCGCCAGCCTCGCTTTGGCCTTTGATTTTTGTCGGCTTCGTGCCGTTTCTGCTCGGTTTGCTCTACGCTCGCAGCTATCGCGATGTGATCTGGATGGGGGCGACCCACTCGATTTTTTACATTCTTTTCGGCTTCAGCTTCGTCAGCTTTGTCGTCACGAATTTCGGGGGGCTGCCCTGGATCGTGGGCAAGCTCGTGCTGCTGATCTTCTCGCTCTTTGGCGAGATTCAGTTCCTGGGTTTTGCCGTACTGGGTTTTGCGCTGCTGGTGTTTTCGACCAGGCGGCTGAAGTTGGGCCTCGCGAAAGTCGCGCTCACTTATCTGCTTTTGCCCGCGGTATATATCGGGCTGGACTACAGCTATCCGAAGATTTTTCCCAACACTCTGGGCCATGTCCTTTACGGCTGGCTGCCCGTGGCGCAGCTGGCTGAGATCACGGGGCTCTTCGGGCTGACTGTGCCCATTCTGCTTTGTAATCTATCGTTAGCCATTTTGTTTTCGCGTGGCTTGGGGAGCAAGCGTCTCAGGGGGCCGGCTGCGGGCGGCATGGCGGGACCGCTTTCGGCCGTGCTGGTGCTGGTGCTCGTTGCTGGATTTTTGTGGAAGGCAGATCGGTGGGGCAGGGGCCGCATCGATGAGCTCAACGCAATGGAACGCAGCTGGACGCGCAAGCTCAAGATCTCGGTCATTCAGGGCAATATCGGCGACATTGACAAGCTGTCGAGCGAGCGCGGTTACGAGCCCGCCATTGCGCACGTGTTGGAAACCTATCGCGAGGCCACACTCGACAGTGTCAAAAATTTTCATCCTGATCTGGTGATCTGGCCCGAAACCTCTTATCCCTTTCTGTACACGCATCTCGTGGATCAAGGTGCCAACGCCAGCGGCGCCGCGCGCGACCAGTGGATGAAGGATTTCATCAAAGAGATTCAGACGCCGGTATTTTTTGGCAGCTACAGCAACTCAGGCAAGCGCGACTTCAATACGGCCTTTCTGGTCAAGCCGCCCTTTGAGCTTGCCGGTCAATATCGCAAATCGATTCTGCTGGCCTTTGGTGAGTATGTGCCGCTGGGGCCGTTTAGCTCGATTGTCCAAAGCATCGTGCCGTCGATTGCCGATTTCGGGCGCGGACCCGGACCGGTGCTGTTCAACGTCAAGGGCGCCAAGCTGGGGCCGCAGATCTGCTACGAGGGACTTTTTCCGGAACATTCGCGCGGCGCCGTGCGTCTGGGCGCCGACTTTCTGCTCAACATCACTAACGACTCCTGGTTTGGCACGACCAGCGAACCCCAGTTGCATCTGCTACTCACCATTTTTCGCTCGATCGAAACTCGCCGGCCCATGATTCGCTCGACCAATACGGGCATCTCTACAGTCGTTGATCTGACGGGTGAGATG
>JBBRLF010000462.1:0-3039 GCA_038231515.1 candidate division WWE3 bacterium | reverse complement strand
AGGTATTTGTCAGCTTCATTGGCTTGGACGAGGCCACCATGCGCAAGATCAGAGTATGGGTTGCAGCCCAGACCATCAAACGTTTAAGGATCGCACACTCATGACGCAGGTTAAAGACACGGCCGACGCCGAAATCGAAGCGCTGCGCGCCACTTATGCCAGCGAGATTCCCGCCAAGGCAGCCGAACTCACCCGCGCGCTCGACACGGTTCTACATGGCCTGGGTCTGGGCCAAACCGTAGGGTGGGAAGAACTCGAATATTTCGCGCACAAGCTTTGCGGCTCAAGCGGTACCTATGGGTTCCACCATCTGGCCGCGGTTACCCGTTATCTCGAAGAGCGCGTTTGCGACCCGGCTTTTACCGAACTTGCCCCGAATCTCATTGCTGAACATCTTGCAAAATGGAACTCACTTTTTGCGCAGCAAGCCCGCCAGGCCCATGGACGTCAGAGTGAAGCGGCAACGCCGGAGTCGCTCGTCGAACCCTTGAATGAGCATCTGCAGCTATTGGTTACGCAGGCGGTGGCGGCATGAACATCCTGCTTGCCGAAGATGATCCCAGCATTCAAGCCATTGCCGTACTGGCCCTGAGCCGGGTGGGCGGCCATACCGTGACCACGGTCAAAAATGGCGTCGAGCTGCTCGAGATCGTCGGCAAGGCCAAGCCCGACCTCATTCTGCTTGACGTGATGATGCCTATTTTAGATGGTTTTGAAACCTGCGCGCGCCTCAAGCAATCCGAAGCCACTCGTGATATTCCGGTAATCTTTCTCACAGCCAAGGCGCAGATTCACGAACAGCACCACGGCATGAATGTGGGCGCTCTGGGTTACATCCTCAAACCTTTCGATCCGATGACGCTGCATGTGCAAATCGATGAGGTGCTAAAGAACCATGCCAAAGCGGCTTAGATGGCTTGCGCACCAGTTGCGCAATCTTTCACCAGGCAACTGGCAGATTCGTTATCGCCTGATTTCGGCCGGCGTGGCGCTGAGCATACTTTCGTTAGCCACCCCCTTTTACATGCGCACGCATTTGACCGAGCTGGCCAACAACTACCAGTGGACGGCTACCAACTGGGAAGTGCTCGACCGCATCCATGAGCTGAGACAGCTGGTCACCGACTCTGAAAGCAAGCTGCGCGCCTTTACCACGACCCACAACCACGAATGGCTTGTTACTCTTGCCGCCAACCGCAGCCGTATGGACGAGCTGCTGGCCCAGCTTTGGAGCACCTCGGCGGACAACCCCAGACGGGCCATGCTGCTGAGCGAAGCCACCGCCAGCTACAAGCGCTGGCTGCACGAGGTGGTCGAGCCAATCACCGCCGCGCAGGCCCACGTCGAACGCTTCACGCATCGCCTGGCTGGCGAGCCGCTTGCTTATCGCGTCCATCAGCTCGTCGGCGAACTGGCCAAGGACATTCGCAATGACACCCTCAAGTCCAATGCGGCTGTATCCAGGGGCGGCCGCAAATCGCTGCTGGTGGTTACCTATGGCGGCACCATCTTCTTCTTCGGGTTCGCCGCCCTTATGCTCTCGCTCTGGTTCACGTTGATGCCCGGTTTAAGTCATCTCGTCAACGCCGCACGCGAGCTTAAACGCGGCAACCTCGACTATCGCGTGCATATCGTGGGACGCAGCGAAACCGCCCAGCTGGGGCGCGCCTTTAACGAAATGGCCGTTTCGCTCAAAGCCCAGAACGAGAAGCTCAAAGAGCTCAACCGGCTCAAGACCGACTTCGTCTCCACCGTCTCGCACGAGTTACGTACGCCGTTAACCGCCATCAAAGGCAGTATCGGCTTGATTCTGGGTGGTGTCACCGGCGATATTCCAGCCGATGCCGAGCGGATGCTGCACATTACCCAAAAAAACACCGACCGCCTCATTCGTCTCATCAACGAGGTGCTCGACGTGGCCAAAATCGAGGCCGGCGCCATTCAGATGCACTTTGACAAGTTCTCACTCGTCGACACCATCGATCATGCCGTGCTGGGCATCGAGGCTTTTGCGCATACCCAGGGCATCAAGCTGCTTTGGGAAAAACCGCAGCTCACCCCGCTGGTCGTCATCGATCGCGATCGCATCGAGCAGGTCATGACGAATTTGCTGTCCAACGCCATCAAGTTCACCGAGCCCGGCGGCGCCGTCAGCGTGGCCTGCGAGTGGGAAAATGACCGCGTCATCATCGAGGTTACCGACACCGGCGAAGGTATTCACGAGGAGTTTTTGGAACGTATTTTTCAGAAGTTCCAGCAGGCGGAAAGCGCTGCCCACAAGGCCAAAGAAGGCACGGGCCTGGGGCTGACGATCGCCAAGGCTATAGTTGAAGAGCATGGCGGCACAATTTGGGTTCAGAGCAAAGTTGCCAGCGGCAGTACGTTTTCTTTTTCGCTGCCTTGGAATGGGACGGAGTTCGTGGAGTCTAAAAAACCCGTAATCTCACCATTGGCCAAGCAGAAGCGTAAAACCATTCTGATCATTGATAATGAGCCGGACTTCACCACGGTTTTGAAGAAGATGCTCGAGCATGAGGGGTATTGGGCGTTGACGGCGCCCGATGGCAAGACGGGTGTGGAATTGGCGATGAAGCATCGGCCAGATCTGGTGCTGCTTGATGTCATGATGCCGGATATGGATGGGTTTGCCGTGCGCAGGCTACTTGCGGCTTCGACTACGACGCAGGCGATTCCGGTCGTATTTGTTACCGTGTCGCCGGAGTTGCAGAATGACGCTAACTTGGGGACTGATGTGCAGGTTTTAACCAAGCCTCTGGTGGCGGAAGATTTTACGGCTTGGTTGAAGAACTTTTTTAATGTTCAGAAGGCGGCTTAGGTACAGTGGTGCCGAAGGTCGGAATCGAGCCCGACGTTTTCCGGCTCCTGCCGGAAAACTCTGGGCCGGGGGTTTTTGCTCAGCACGCCTTCCTGGCGTGCTGCCCTGCGCGCAGTCGCGCTTTAAGCGCGACTCCACGCAGGTCGCATAAACCCGTTCGATTCCGACCGGTCTGCGACGCCTTAGGGTTCTAATTATGTTTT
>JBBRLF010000461.1:0-3052 GCA_038231515.1 candidate division WWE3 bacterium | reverse complement strand
CTATACCACTCGGACAACCACAGCGGTGACGTTGTCGTCGCCACCGTGCGCATTGGCCATTTCGATGAGGCGCTTCACGGCGCCGTCGAGGGAGTCCTGTTTGAAGACGAACTCATCGACGATATCGCGAATTTCGGTGTCCTCCACCATGCCCGACAGGCCATCGCTGCACACGACGAAAACGTCGCCGGGGTGGGGCTCAAGCATATACACGTCGACGTCCACATCGGGCTCGAAGCCCACCGAGCGGGTGATGACGTTTTTCATGCGATCGGTCTTGAGCTGCGCACGCGTGATCAGGCCGGCGCGCAGCTTTTCCTGCACCAGGGAGTGGTCGCGCGTGACCTGCCAGATGCGATTCTGGTGCAAAAGATAGCAGCGGCTGTCGCCGACATGGCCCACGTAAAGTTTTTCGCCCGAAAAGTACATCGCCACGCAGGTCGTGCCCATACCCTGCAAGGTTGCATCGATGGTGCCGCGCGCCTGAATTGCCTGGTTGGCCGAAAGAATGGCGCGTTGAATCCGTACGCCGGGGTCGCCCTTGTCCAAGGCGCCTTCGCCAGTTTTAAAAAACTCACCAATCGTGTGTACGGCCAGATAGCTGGCCGTTTCGCCGCCCTTGTGACCGCCCATGCCGTCGGCAACGACGAACAGACGTTTCTCAGGAACCAGAATGAAGTTATCCTGATTCTGTTTACGCTTCATTCCCACATGAGAAAAGCCTGCTGCTTTGAGTCGCAATCCGGGCATATCCTCTGATTGTGAGGTCAAGCACCACTGATTGCAAGCTTGGAAACGAGCAGGCTGGGGGCGCCCACGCTTCCCCAGAATCGCATATCCGAGCCGACGTCGGACACGTTGCTCAGTAGGTCGACGAGGTTACCGGCGATCGCAAAACCTTTTACCGGAGTCGTGAGCCGACCACCCTCGATCAGGATGCCGCTGGCGCCGACTGAAAATTCGCCGGTGACCGGATTTGCCGTGTGCAGGCCCAGCAGGTCGGTAATAAAGACGCCTTTGCCTGCGTCGCTGACCAAGGCGTCGAAGCTGCGCGTGCCTTTCTTGAGATAAAGATTCGTCGTGCCTACGCCCGGGGGGCTCTTGACGCCGCCGCGGCTGCTATTGCCCGTGGTGGCCGTCTTGTGCTTGCGGGCATAATACAGGTCGTAGATGAAGCTGTTGATCACGCCACGCTCGACCAGGGTGGTGGTGCGGCTGGGCTGGCCTTCGCCATCAAACGGTTGGGTTGAGGTGCCGTCGGCAAGCAGGCCGTCGTCAATCAGGGTGAGCTTGTCTGAGAACAGCTTCTCGCCTTTTTTGCCGACGAGGAGCGAAAAATTCTTATCTATATTTTCGGCGGAGAAAGAACCCGCGAGGAAGCCGATGAGGTCGGCTACAACAGAATTCTTGAGCACCACCGGGCACGTCATCGTGGGCGCCTGGCCTGCGTGCAGGCCCTCAAGCGCATTCTGGGCTGCCGTCAGCGCAACCGTGCTGGCATCGATGCGCGCAAGCACGGTGGAGTACTGTCCGTCGCTGCCCATCTCGGCGTCGGTGCCTTCTTCGGCAACGCACGTCAGGCTTGCGCCGAACACGGTCATCTGATGGCGCAGCTGCCTGCCCGTTGAGTCGACAAGAATGGACTCGCCTCGTCCTTCATTAAAGCTGGCCTTGCGCACGCGTTTGATGCGCGGATCCTGCCGCTTGGCTGCGACTTCAATGCTGCGTGCGATTTCAATCTTCTTTTCAAGCTCGACTTCGAGCCCGGCCTGGTCGTAATTCTCAACTTTCGCATATTTCTGGTCGCCAAAGTCGGCCAGATCATTGAGCGGATCGGCCGGCATGAGCTCGGCGATTTCCATTGCCGTGCGCATGGCAAGTTCTACCGCGTTGCGAGACAAATCGAAGGTATAGGCGAAACCCATCTTGTGATTCTTTAACGTTCGAATCGCCAATCCCTGATCGGTTGAGCGGGAAAGATGGTCCAACTTTCCATCATTTATCTCGATACCCAGACTCGACGACTTTTCGAATGCCAGCTCGAATTTGTCGACTTCCAGGGACTTCAATTTCGTGACGCAGAATTCTAATATTTCCATAAGTTAGATATGAGGCTAACTTTACAAGGGCGAGTTTGTAAAGGTACAATGGGCTATCACCACTAGAGGATAAAACATGTCGAATTCAAAAGGCAGCGGAAGCGGAAAACTCGATATCAACGGCATGGTCGGCAAGCTGATTGCGCCCGAGAATTATAAAGAATTTATCTGGGAAGGCAGCTTTCAGGAATATATCGATATCGTGAAGGCCAATCCCTCCGTCACGCGCAACGCCTTTCAGCGCATGTACGACATGATACTTTCCTACGGCAGCGACAACTTCACTGACTTCAAGAAGAATATTGTCCGTTACAAGTTTTTTTCCGATCCCATCGAGAATGGCAAAGACGCCATCTTCGGCCTCGACGTCCCACTTATGAAGCTCGTGCACTTCTTCAAGAGCGCCGCCTTCAACTACGGCACCGAAAAGCGCGTGCTGCTCTTGCACGGCCCCGTAGGCTCGTCGAAGTCGACCATCGCCCGGCTTTTGAAAAAAGGCATCGAGCGCTACTCGCGCATCGATGACGGAAAACTCTACACTTTTAAATGGATCGATCCGGACAAGAAGATTCAGCACATCCTGGGCTCGTGCAACGAGTTTCCTGATCCCATGCATGACGAACCTTTGAAGCTGCTGCCGGACGAAGCCCGCGAAGCGGTGATCGAAGACCTTTGCCGTGGCCACAAGTCGGCCTATCCGATGAAGATTCAGGGCGACCTTTGCCCGCCCAGCCGTCTGATCTATCGCGAGCTGATGAAGTTTTACGGCGGCGATTGGAGCAAGCTCATTCAGCACGTGCGCGTCTCGCGCCTGATCTTGTCCGAGCGCGACCGCATCGGCGTGGGCACGTTTCAGCCCAAGGACGAAAAAAACCAGGACTCCACCGAACTTACGGGTGACGTCAACTATCGCAAGATCGCCGAGTATGGCTCCGACTCCGACCCTCGCGCTT
>JBBRLF010000460.1:0-3055 GCA_038231515.1 candidate division WWE3 bacterium | reverse complement strand
TTGCGCCCTTGCTGCAGACTCGTGACTGCTTCCCTCAGCTCAGGAAAATTGACTTCCACTTTGATAATTCCCATGTCCAACATATTTCGTTCCTCCGGTCAGTTTGTAAACCGCCGGACCTGAAAAAGTTGACGCTACCCTGATTTTAGGGTTGTATTTTGGTCTTCTACGTAGTGGAAGAGGTGAAAATGAGGCTCGTACCATCGCATTCGTGTCACTTTTCATTTCCAACCTCGCCCTCATTCTCGTAAATCGCAGCAAGACTGGAAATCTGATAGACATACTCACACACAACAACAAGGCTTTCAACTGGATCGGCGGCGGAGCACTGGTTCTTTTGATTTTGGTACTGGTGATCCCCTCAATCCGTGCACTATTCGCATTCGAGCTTGTTCAAACAATGGACTTGGTTTTGGCGCTTGTGGTGGCTTCGCTTTCGCTGATCTTGGTAAATGCTGTCCGAATGAAGGATCGTAACTATTAATAGTGGTGCCGGCTCCACTTCCTTGATTGTCGCTAGCCCAAAGATAGTGGCAAAGATGGACCTCGCGAATTTCAAACTTGATCTGACGTATTTTTAGGGAATGGTTATGGCAGCCGGGATAGGATTTACTTTTGGGCTCCTGCCCAAAAGTTGAATCCTATAGGATGGCGCGCATCCTGCGCGCCTCATTGTAGGTCCCCGCTACCACTTGATAAAAACGCAAAAAGCCCTTCTGTCTTTCGACTGAAGGGCTTTTCGTTTTTTCTCAATTGGTAGCGGGGATAGGATTTGAACCTATGACCTTTGGGTTATGAGCCCAACGAGCTACCAGGCTGCTCCACCCCGCGATGCTAAACCAATATGGGATAGGTGGGTTGTAGTCAGTTGGCTCGGCAGTGTCAAGAGTTTTGAGGTAGACTTAATTTTATGCAACCTTGGAAGTCCGCGCTTGGTGTCGCGGGCATACTTCTTCTTTCCTGCCCGCTTTCTCAGGCAAAAGAGCGCGTAATTCCGGTGATTATTCCACCTTTGCACTCGACTGCGCCGCCCAAAAAAGTGAGGGCTACTTTGGGTCAGGCGCAGGCTGCCTTAAATGAAGGGCGCTTTCGTGACGCAGACCGACTTTTTCACACGGTCTTGGAGCTCGACCCGCATGCGTATCTGGCGCAAGAGGGGCTGGCTAACGTAGCCAAGGCGCGCGGCATGACCGACGACACCATTCGCCTGTATCGAGAAGCCTTGCCCCTTGAGCCGGCCGATCGGGTGGGTGTTATTGATCAGGCTATTGGCGATCTGTATGCCTCGCAGCTGAAATGGGACGAAGCGGTGACGGCGTATCGCGAGGCGGTCGCGCGCAAGGCGCCTACCGTTGCTTCCAATTATGCGCTGGGGTTGGCGCTCTACAAGCTGCGCCGGTTTCGCGAGGCCGAGGTTTATCTGCACGAGGCTGAGCGGCATTTAAAAGACGCGAGTGACGAGTTTCGCACTCAGAAAGAGCAGCTGCTGCACCTGCTGCTTTCGGAAGTCTATTCGGCGTTGAGCTATCCCCGTTATGCGATTGGTGAGGCGCATGCCGGCATCAACGGCAAGAACGACGAAGTTCGCAAAACGGCCTGGAAGGTGGAAGACCGCTTGGACGAGCCGTTTCACCGGCTGAATCTTAAAGTCATGGGCGAGTACGATAAAAGTCTGCTTACGCCCTACAACACGGTGGTGCCGATCAATGGCCGGCCGCAGGGCGACTCGCCGGGCCTGCTTACCGCGCTTGAGTTGAATTTGGCGACCAGCCCTTCGCGGCGCTGGAGTGTGGGCGGGCAGTATTCGTTTGCGGTCAATACCTACACCGCCGATGCCACGTTCAGCACCATGGTCAATGCGCCCAAGCTTTGGGTGTCGTGGTGGAACTTGAAAAATACCGAGTTCAAGCTGTTCTATGAGTACAGCCATACCATGCTCAACTCGCAGTTTTTTCTGCAAACGCACGGGCCTCAGCTGTCTTATCGCTGGTTCTGGGATCACCGCCACGAGCTGGCCGTGCTGTATTCGCTGCATCGTAATTATTATCCGGGCGACCCGCCCGAGAGTCCGGTGAACTCGAGAAACCAGCAGAGCGGGCTTGAGCATCTGGCGATTATTCGCGCGTCGTTTACCGGGCCAGCGCCCGCTGTTCAGCCCTACCTGCAGTACAGCTTTGATGGCAATCTGACCGAAGGGCAAAACCTTCATGCGCTCATCAGTACGTTTGAAGCCGGCTTTTCGCATTCGCCCTTTAAAGCCGCGCGCCTGGTATTAGGCGTCGCTTATTCGCACGTGGGTTTTCCTGACAGCTCGCAGCGTCGCAACGACAAGGTGCTGCAGCTGCACGGCACGTTCGATATTCCGGTTACCAGCCGGCTTACCGTGGCCCTGGCTGCGGCTTACACGTCGGCCGACTCTAACTTGCATGACTCGTTTGCGTATCAGCACGCTTCAGTGTCGGGTGGCCTGACTTACTATCTGCCGTTCTAAGCGGCACCGCGCTTAGCGTTTAGACGCTGACGAAAAGGTGCGGCCCGTGGGGCGCGAAATGGTCACGGCGGTAGCTGCCGAAGATGCGGTGCCCGTGTTTGAGCTGACGCTTGCCGTAGTGGCTGAAACTCTTGCCGCCGTTACAGCCACTGCTGCAGGACGCGCAATGGCGACCGCCTGAATGCGGCTGTCGCCCGCATTTGACGTGGCGCCAGGCGAGTTGAACGTTACGCCTACGCCACCGCCACTAGCCACGGTGCCCGTGCGATAGGCCGCCTCGGGAGTGGCTTGAGCGCCGGTTTGAAAGCGGCTCTCTGTTCCTGGAGCGGTGGCAGCGAGCCCTTGCTGTTCAAAGGCTACGCGGCGGCTGCCCGCACTTTCATCAGGCAGCGCATTGGGAGTTGCGGCAAGCGCGTCGGTCGAAGGAATTGGACGCACGTTTGAGGCAACGCTGCGACTGGCGGCTTCGGCCGATTCAGGCGGAGTCGACAAGATCGCCGTGGTGGTCGGGCTTACGGCCGTTACCGCCAAAGCGCCGACGCGCTTGGTTTCGATATTTGGAAT
>JBBRLF010000459.1:0-3131 GCA_038231515.1 candidate division WWE3 bacterium | reverse complement strand
CGGATAGCTACAAACGTGCAGAGCCTGGCTGCACAGCGCACTTTAAATATTAACCGGGAAGCGCAGAACAGGTCACTCGAAAAATTATCGGCTGGTGAGCGCATCACACGCGCAGGCGACGACGCCGCTGGCCTGGCGATTTCGGAAAAGTTAAAAGCCGAAATCAGATCCATGCGACAAGCCAATCGCAACGCCAACGATGGCATCTCACTGGTTCAGACGGCTGAAGGCGGACTGAACGAAATTCAAAACATTCTGATTCGCGTACGAGAACTATCAATGCAAGCCGCATCGGATACGGTGGGCGACGTTGAAAGAAGTTTCTCGAACAAAGAAGTTCAGAGCCTGGTCGGTGAAATGTCGCGTATCGCCGAGGTTACGCGTTACAACGGCATGTCTCTGCTCAACGGGCAGGGCGAGGTTCTGGAGTTGCAGGTCGGTACTCACAATCATCCCGAGCAGGACCGCCTGTCGTTTGACCGCGCATCGTCTGATGCCACGGTCAGCCGCCTGGGGCTGATGGGAATGAATGTGGCCACCAAGGTGGATGCCCAGACTAACCTTGCACGAATCGATGAGGCGATTCGCATCGTCAACGATAACCGTGCAGGATTCGGTGCCTTACAAAACAGATTGCAGTCAACGATCAACAACCTGGCGATCGCGGATGAAAACCTGTCAGCAGCCAACAGTCGTATTCGTGACGTCGATGTCGCTCTGGAATCGTCAGAGCTCACGAAAAGAAATATTCTCATGCAGGCCGGTACAGCAATGTTAGCTCAAGCCAACTCGAACGGCATGCTCGCTCTGAAGTTGATCTCTGGTTAGGCGGAGATCGAGTAGTAGAAGTAGATGTTCCAGTAAAGTAGTAAGCTGATTTACCTCGAGTTGTGTGAGTTCCGTCCCGAACGCTCACTTCTCCTCCCAAAGGTAAAGAGACCGCCCCAGGCGCTCACGACTGTCCCGTCTTGAGCGCCTGGGGTTTTTTTATTGCATCGTGTAGAAAGGCTGCTACGCTCAGCCTGACAACTTTAAGGGGTGCAGACATGGCTGATGAAATTGCGTATTGCGTAAAGTGTAAGGCTAAGCAGACGATGAAGGACAGCGCCGTCGTAAAGATGAAAAACGGCCGTGAAGCCCTTCAAGGCAAATGCACGGTTTGCGGCACCGGCATGTACAAGATCCTCGCCAAGGCCAAGTAAGCTTGTGGTATAGCGACGGGGTATGGCATTTTTAAACCCTTACGCAGATCGCCTCCAGGAATTTTCCACCTTCGTACTCAACGATACTGACGCTCATGCGCTGGCTCAAGGCTGGCACAAGCACTTCTCTGAGCGCATGCCCAAGCCACCTGCCAAGCTTACGCTCGAGATTGGCTGCTCGAACGCTGAGTTTTTATGCGCGGTCGCACGGCTTCATCCTGAAATCGCTTTTGTCGGAATCGATTGGAAGTTTAAAGTCGTCTATAAAGGCGCCAAGCGCATTCATCGCGACGGTCTTAAAAATGCGATGCTCGTGCGCGGCACGGCCCACGATCTGAGCAAGATCTTTGGTCAGGGCGAGCTCGACGAGATCTGGGTTTTCTTTCCCGACCCCTGGGCCAAAAAAGGGCAGCTCAAACATCGACTGCTGCAAGAGCAGTTTTTGCTCGCCGCCCACAAGGCCCTGAAGCCGAATGGACGTATCTTCGTCAAGACCGACCATCCGGGCTACTTTCAGTGGGTGCTGGCCCTATTCGGCGAGCCCGAGCCGGTGTTACCCGAATACAGCGCCACTGCGCCCGAAGAGCGCAGCATGCGCTCGCGCCAGATTCAGGTGCGTCGCCTGGAAAAGGACTATCTACCCGCGGCCAACGCGGCAGTGCAGGCGGCATTCAAGCTCGACACCTATTCAACTGACTACTGGGGTGACAAAAAAGGGCGGGCAGCTACGCCATTCAGCGAGACGCCGACCCTGTTCGAACAACTCTTCGTCAAAGACGGGCTGCCGATTTATTACTTTGAGCTGGCCAGGAAATAGGACCAGCCGGTGACCTGGGTCCGGTGACCGGTGAACTGTGAACTGTGAACTGTACCAGTAACGGTGCCGGATTCTGTGACGGTGTACTGTGTTTGTTAAACAAAAAAACCGGGCCCCATAATGGAGCCCGGTCTTTAAGAGAGAGAGAGAAGAGAGAGAGAGTAGTTGTTGGGACAGGACAGGACACTTGTTTAAATCAGTTCAAACTTTCGAGTAATCAGTAGCAGACGTAGGTCGTGAGCAAGCCGCCAAGATACTGGTGGGTCTTGCAAGCCGAGCTCACGGCGCCGGTGCCTACGCAGGAGTAGTAGTAGTTGCTCCATGACGTGCCGTAAGGGCAGCCCGAGGTGCCTTGGTACGATGGGTAAACACCGATCTGCTGACAGTAGTAACCGTTAAAGAAGCTGTTAGGGCCGCAGTTGCCTTGAGTGGTGCCGCCGTTGGCCGTGCAGTAAGAGCCGTTGGAGACGTAGCCTACCGGGCAGGGTGCGCAAGTCGTTGTTCCGTTGTTAAAGCAACCTACGGGCAGTGCGCCGGCTGGCACACCGGCTACTTGTGGAATCGTGGTGACTCCAGAAACAACCGTTCCGTTGTTGTCGGGCTGGTCCTGCGATTTGCCGCAGCCAGATGCTGTGATCGCGAGAGCCAATGCGAGGGTCGTTAACAAAGACAATTTAGCCAACTTCATAACATTCTCCTTAGTAAGGATTAAACCTTAGTAGCCGCGAACCCAGCCATAACCATTGTAGTAGTACCCGGCAGCTGGTGCGCCGTTTGTGTAGTAGCAAACATAAGCTTGGCCTGAGAAGCCACACGAATAACCGGAGCCAGTTCCGTACGAGTTGCCGTAGGTACCGTAACCAGCCGTGAGGCAGCCGCCGTATTGATAACTCCAGGCGCCGCCAGACTGGCAACCCATTCCAGTAGGTGCGCCGCAGGCATAACCGTTCCAGGCGCCGGTGCAGCCAGCACCGTTTTGTGAGGTGCAGGATGTTCCGTTCTGGGTATAGCCCTGGGGGCAGGGGGTCGAGCCAGGTTGGCAGTTGCCTGCACCGTAGCCGCCGCTCTGGTAAGTCGAGCCGCCGTAGTAGCAGCCTTCCGGGACAGTGGCG
>JBBRLF010000458.1:0-3134 GCA_038231515.1 candidate division WWE3 bacterium | reverse complement strand
TACCGCGTCGAGCTGGCCGAGATCGAGTCGATCCTGCTCGAACACGAATGCATTCGTTCGGCCAGCGTGAAGCTGATTGAACGCGACGGACTTCAAGAGTTGGCCGCCTACGTCATGCTGGACAACTCGGGCAGTCTTCTGGACCGCGCCGACGTGCTGGCGCGGCTGGCTTCGCGCGTTCCGGCCTATATGATTCCGGGTTATCTCGACGTCATGGCCGAGCTGCCCATGCTGACCAGTGGCAAGGTTGATCGTAATCGGCTGCCTCTGCCCGTCGCTCCGCTGGTCACCGTGGCTGCCAATATTGTTGAACCCGAAACCGCACTTGAACGCACGGTTGCCGGCGTCTGGTGCAAAGTTTTTGGCGTGCCGCGAATTTCGGTTGAAGACGACTTCTTCCTCGATCTGGGCGGTCACTCGCTGGTGGCGGCCCGAATGATCACGCAGCTGCGCCTGGCCACGGCAACGCACGTGACGGTGCGCGATGCTTATAATTTTCCCACGATCCGCAAGCTGGCCAGCCACTTGGCAACGCTGCCCGCGCGCGAATCCGCGCAGGGCTTTGAAGCCGCCAAGCCGAGCGCGCCTTCGAGCCGCGAAGTTTTCGAAGGTCTTTCACGGGTAACCCGTCTGACCACGTCTGCGCTGCAGGCTCTGTCGATTTATCTTCTGGCTGGCATCGCCACCCTTCCACTCGGAATGCTATTTCTCATGGCAATGACCTGGCTCCAGGGCAATCTGTCGACCGCCAAACTTGTGGCATTTGGCATGGCGCTCACGCTTCTCACCTGGCCCGTGCTGCTGATCTTCAGCATTGCCGCAAAATGGCTGATTATCGGCCGCTATAAGCCTGGAAAATATCCGCTGTGGAGTTTTTATTACTTTCGCTGGTGGCTCGCCAGCCGCATTCAAGGCTTCAGTGGCGCCGGCGCGCTAACGGGCACCCCGCTGCTGCCTCTTTACTTTCGCCTGATGGGCGCAAAAGTGGGACGCGGCTGTCATCTCGATACTTCGGCCTGCGTCATCTGGGATCTGGTGGCGATAGGAGATGACACCAGCGTCGGCGCGGATACTCAGCTGCTGGGTTATCGTGTCGAAAACGGCATGTTGCTCATTGGCAGCACCAAGATTGGAAGCCGCTGCTTCATCGGCATTCACTCGGTACTCGGCCTTGATGTGGCGATGAAAGACGAAGCCCGGCTCGATGACCAGTCGCTGCTTGCCGATGGCCAGACCATCGGGGCCGGCGAATCTCGCCGCGGCTCACCTGCACTTGCGGCAATGGTACCCGTGCCACAGGCCACGACCGCGGAAACTACAAGCCGGCATCCTATACTTTTCGGACTGGCGCACCTGGCGCTGCTTGAGCTGCTTCCGATTCTGATGCTTGTTCCAACCGTACCGTTTCTGGCTGCCTGGTATTACGCGTTTCTTAATCGTGGAATTGCCATCGGCGCCGCCATGATGATTGCAAGCGTGCCGCTGGGCATTGTGGTCCTGAGCCTGTATATTGCGGGCCTCAAGCGCCTGGTGCTGAGTCGTGCCCAGCCTGGCGTTTATTCTCTCGAGAGCGCATTTTACCTGCGCAAGTGGTTCTCGGACCAAATCATGAAGCTCAGCCGCACCTTGCTGATGCCGCTTTACACGACAATCTACTTTCCGCACTGGCTGCGGCTGCTCGGCGCTAAAATCGGCGCCCGGGCCGAGCTATCAACGGTCTGGCATTTTGCGCCGGAGCTCATTGAAGTGGGCGAAGAAAGTTTTTTTGCCGATGGCTCGATCATCGGCGGCAAGCGCTGCTTTGGCGGAAATTTTGAGCTGGGCATCAACCGCATTGGCCGCCGCAGTTTTGTCGGCAACAGCGCCATCTTGCCGGTGGGCGCAAGCCTGGGCGACGGCTGTCTGCTCGGCGTGCAGAGTGCGCCACCCGCCGGTCAGCCGTGCACGCCGAATGGAACCGACTGGCTGGGTTCGCCGGCTTTTCAGCTGCCACATCGCCAAAAAGTGGGCTGCTTCGACGACGCCGTCACCTTTAATCCCACCCGCAAACTCTACGTGCAGCGTCTGCTCATCGACGGACTGCGAATTCTGATTCCGGGTTATATCGGGCTGTCAGCTTCGGCAGTGGGCACGCTTCTGCTTTATCTCACCTACACGCGCCTGGGAACGGGCGCGCTTTTCGCGGCAGCGCCACTAATCGGCCTGCTCTTGGGGCTCTACGCCATACTGCTCGTGGTTGGGCTCAAGAAAGCCGTGATGGGTACGTTCAAGCCCGTCATTACGCCACTGTGGTCGATGTACGTTTGGCTCAACGAGATGGTAAACGGCGCTTACGAGTCGGTCATGAGTCCTGCGCTGGCACCTTATCTTGGCACGCCCTTTCTTGCGCCGCTGCTGCGTCTGATCGGCTGCAAGATTGGCAAGCACACGTTTATCGAGACCAAGCTTTTTTCGGAATTTGACCTGGTTGAAATCGGCGACTATGCCGCCCTGAATGCCGGCGCGGTGATTCAGAATCACCTTTTCGAAGATCGCATCATGAAGTCGTCCGCACTCAGAATTGGCGACGAATGCTCGGTGGGCAATCTCGCGGTCGTCTTGTATGACACCGATATGCACACGGGCGCGTCACTCGGACCGCTATCGCTTTTGATGAAGGGTGAGACGCTCACGGCCAACACACGCTGGCACGGCATCCCAACGACTCAAGTACCGGACTTCGTCTCGACGTTGCAGCTTGCGCCCCGCCGGCATCGCAGAAAATCGCTGTTTGCCATCGCCGCGTCGTTTGCCTTAAAAGGATTTTGAAACCGAGAGCACCGCTCGCGAGCCGCCCCAGGTAAGCTCGTGGCTGATCGTTTCATTCAGGTCAGGATCATCGGGATCGATGATCTCTTCCTGGCGTTCGATTTTCTGTACCTTGGTAAAGATCCCGGCGATCTCCCAGTCCAGACCTAAAAACTCATGCGATATGCTCAGCTTGAAATCGGCGTACTTCGGGGTCTCACTGGTGTCGGGATAAAGAGAATATCCGGCATACGCGCCAAACGTCGTGCCCCAAATCACTTCGTCTTCCCAGCCCAAATTGACATACCAGGCAGGATGATTCTGACCCTCCCAGCGAGGGGCGTAGT
>JBBRLF010000457.1:0-3177 GCA_038231515.1 candidate division WWE3 bacterium | reverse complement strand
GATCAATCCAGTTCATCATATAGCGCAAAGTGTTTGCCCCCGCGCGAACCTCAAAACCATCGGGCCCGGCGACTCCCACTTTTCCATCTTCCGGCAGTGGCAAAAAGCCCAACAGCAACTCAGGCAAGCGCGCCAGCGGAATGCCGTACCAGTAGTGACGTACCTCGTAGATCGTGCGAGCATCGTAATCGACCCAGGTCAGCCGCGAGTACGTGTCTAAAATCAGCAGCGCATGGGTTGCGCCCAGCGGATCCATGGCTTCGATTCGCAGCAGTGGCCGCTTGGGGTCGGTGCGATCCACCGCGATGACCGCCGGAAATGAAATTTTCTGCTGCGGCGAACGCGCCGAGATCCAGGCCCGGCCACGCTCGGTATGAATCTGGGACGACTGCAGGGCAATCGCATCGGTGGCTTCGCGAGCGGAATAAAGACGGGTCTTCGTCGCGCAACCCGGCGCAAAGGCAAGCAGCGTGGCTAGAAGCCAAAACGCGCAATTACTCCGAAGCTTCTTCCGATGGAGCGGAAGGAGCCGCGGCGGCAGGTACTCGTGGTGAGGTGCCAAGGCTTGAATTTTTTCCAAGCGCGCGTTTGAGTTCATCTATCTTCTTCTCGAGTTTTTCTTTCTCGGCCGGATCGCTATAGAGCTTTGCCGCTTCCAGATACTTTTGCAAAGCCTTTGTTTTGAGATTTCCGCGCAGATACGCGTCACCGAGGTGCTCGATGATCACGCCCTCGTCGGGCCGCAGGCGGGTGGCCTTCTCGAGTTCCAGTGTAGCCTGGCGAATCTGACCCTTCTGCAGCAAAAGATAGCCGTAGCTGTCCTGGATATAGCCGTCGCCTGGCTTGAGCTTCAAAGCGCGGCGAATCATCTCTTCGGCTTCGTTCAGCTTTGTGCCCCGGGTAACATAGGTATAGCCGATATAGTTGAGCGCCTGCACGTTTTCGGGATTGAGCTCCAGAATGGCCGTCATCGAAACCAGTGCCGACTCCTGATTGCCCTGCTTGTCGTAGAGCGAGCCCAGATAGTAGAGCAGCTTCTCATCTTTACCAAATTGCTCACGTGCCGTTTCCAGTACCTTGATGGCGCCCACCACATTGCGGGCTTCTTCGAGCAGCGAGGCCTTGAAGATATAGAACTGGGGAGTCTTCGGGCTCTTGCCAATCGCCTCGTCAGTCCAGGCCATGGCCGCATCGCTTTTGCCTTCGAGCTTCAGCAGATAGCCGACGTGAATCGTGGCATCGACATAGACCGAGCTGGTCGGTAGAATCTTCTTGAACTCGCCAATCGCGTCGTCATAGCGCTTCACTTCCTCGTAAACCGAGGCCAGATAGAAGCGGACCTTTTCGGCGTCCGGGCTCTTCGTCAAGATCGTCTTAAACATGTCGATCGCCTTGTCGTACATCTTGCGTTCGATATAGATCAGACCAATCTTGACACGCACGTTGAGGTTGTCGTCGTCCGCGCTGTTGAGCAGCAAAAGATATTTCAATGCCTTGTCGTATTTTTCCTTGTCGATGTAGATCTGCGCCAGGCGCGCCACCGACTGAAGATCGCCGGCGTGATCATAGAGCTCTTCGTAAACATTTACGGCGTCGTCCGAGCGTTTCTTTTCTTCCAGCAGCAGACCCAGCGTCAGGCCGGCCTGCGTGAAGTTCGGCTTAACCGCCAGGGCTTTGCGAAAACTGCTGATCGCAAGCTCGACTTTGTCGATGCGCTGATAAGCGCGTCCGAGATAGTAAAAGCCCAGGTAATAGTCGGGCTCTTTCGAAAGCAGGCTCTGCAGCACCTTAATGGCTTCTTTGGCGCGGCCTTCGTCGAGCAGCAGCGAACCCTTGAAGACATAAGCTTCGGAATTTTTCGAATCAATCGCCAGCACGGCGTCGTACTGCTCCAAGGCTTCGGACACAAGCTTGGTGGACGAGTACAAACCCGCCAGCAGGAGTCGCGCGTCGATGTATTTTGAATCGAGTTTCACCGAAATCTTGCACTGCTCGATCGCGAACGTCAGCAAGCCCCGCTTGACGTACTCACCAGCAAGTCTGGTATGCACCACGGCGGAATTCGGATCGTAAATCAGCGCGACCTTGTATTCTTCGATCGCTTTGTTGGAATCGCCTTCCAAAGAGTAGGCCTGACCCATCGAAAAATGGTAGCTCGCCTGGCTTTGACCATATGCAGGATCGATGATTTTTCCGGTCGTCGGGACCGAAATATCGGGGTTAGGGGTGGTCGGCGACAGCTGTTGGGCACTTTCTACCGGGATAGCCTCTGAGGGGGCCGGACTCCTTGACGCGCTCGCACAGCCAGCCGCATATAGCGCTATGCACATGATACCCTGCGTAACCAATAGCTTTTTTATACATTGACTACCTTGAACCCACAAATTACCGGCCATTCAAATCCCTTTCTTTTCGCACCAGTGGCTGCTTCCAGGCTGCCACCCTACTTCCGGGTGTTTTTTGGCTCACCGTATTGACATGACCTTTTTAACGCGGTTATAAAAGACCTTGTTAGAGGGTTGATCCATCTGGCCATTCCCACAGTTACCAGATGTGTCGACATAAACTTTAGGTCACTTTAGATACTTCAGGGGTTCCGGTCTACCGCAAGTATCCAACACGGCATAAAGTCCCATCGACGCCTTCTAACGGATCTTTGAAATTTATTTTGTCACACAATGAAACGGCCGGCTGGTCCCCAGCAGTTTCAGACAAGATAAATCTCGTGAGGTCGTTTTAAGTGTAACAGGTGGGGAATTAGCGTGAGGGGGGTTCACATGAAAGAAGTTAAGGTCATTAAACGTTATCAGAATCGTAAGCTCTATGACACGAATCAGAGTTGTTATGTCACACTGGACGAAATTGCCCAGATGATTAAGAACGGCGACGATCTCCGTGTTATCGACAACAAGAGCAAGGCAGATATCACCTCGGTCACTCTGACCCAGCTCCTTTATGAATCGGAGCGTAAGGCGAAGAATGCAGTTCCAGTTGAGATGCTCAAAGAGATCATCCGCGCTGGCGACGGTTCGTTCAGCGGCTACATCCGCAGCAACTTGGCTACTCAGTTGAAGAAATTCGACAACGAAGCACCAAGTGATGCAGGTCGTCCAGCCCTCGGCGTACTGAACCAGTAAGCCGCGAAAAGCTAGACACCGGTCGAGAATGCGTCATACT
>JBBRLF010000456.1:0-3189 GCA_038231515.1 candidate division WWE3 bacterium | reverse complement strand
CGCGACAAGGCGCTGCGCCTGGCCCGCCGCCGGGAAAAGCAAGCGCATGACCGCGGCGCTCGCGCCTCGACCCAGATTCGGGCAACCCGCGACGCACCGATTTTTGTGGCGCCCGCGCAACTGGCGGCGCCCGCAGCGCAGGGGGAGCTGCCGCCCGAGCGTATTTTGCAGCGCCCACGGTGCTGCTACATCTGCAAGGTGGACTACCGCGAGCTGCATTTTTTCTACGATTCGATGTGCGTGCGCTGTGCGGAGTTCAACTATGCCAAGCGCTTTCAGACGGCTTCGCTCAAGGGCAAGATTGCCGTTATTACTGGCGCGCGCCTAAAAATCGGTTACCAGGCAGCTCTGATGATGTTGCGGGCCGGCGCGCAGGTCGTTGCCACGACGCGCTTTCCGCACGACGCTGCCCAGCGGTTTTCGCGGGAGCCTGATTTTTCCGAGTGGGGCGCCCGGCTGCGCGTGCACGGCCTTGATCTGCGCCACGCTCCCAGCGTCGAAACGTTCACGCAGTATCTCAACGTCCAGCATGACCGGCTCGACATCCTGATCAACAATGCTGCGCAAACCGTGCGGCGGCCGCCAGGCTTTTATGCCCATCTGCTGGAGCTGGAATCCAAAACTTATGCCGAGCTGCCCGCGCCGATGCGCGCGATTCTGGAGGACTTTGAGCAGCTCAAGAGCCCGGCCTGGAGCAGCCTTGCAACACGCACCAGCATTGGCCTGCTGGCGCCCGCCGAGCTGTCGCAAATTCCCTATCGCTACGAAGCCGCGCTGGCTTCAAGCGAGCTTTTTCCTGAGGGCAAGATCGACGCCGATCTGCAGCAGATAGATCGCCGTCGCACCAATAGCTGGCGCATGCAGCTTGCCGACGTGCCCGCGCCCGAGATGCTCGAGGTGCAGCTGGTAAATGCCGTAGCGCCGTTTATTCTTTGCAGTCAGCTCAAGCCGCTGCTGCTGCGGTCAACGGCCGAGCAAAAACACATCATCAACGTTTCGGCGATGGAAGGTATTTTTTCGCGGCGAAATAAAACCGACAAACATCCGCATACCAATATGGCGAAAGCCGCGCTCAATATGCTGACCCTCACCTCGGCACCCGATTACGCCAAGAGCGGCATCTATATGAACGCTGTCGATACGGGGTGGGTGACCGACGAAGACCCGGCCGCTCTAGTCGACCGCAAGCAAGCCGAACACGACTTTCAGCCACCGCTTGATATCGTCGATGGCGCCGCCCGTATTCTGGATCCGATCTTTTCCGGACTTATCTCGGGCACGCCGGTTTCGGGACGATTTCTGAAAGATTATGCGCCGTCGGACTGGTGAAAGTCCTTTAAATCCAAGGGGCTAATCGCGCAAATTCTATAACTTTAAATGTCATTCGAGTGTTCCTATAATGGAATGGTGAAACTCACTCGTGGCCCTGCTTTCAATTTTTTGATTGCCCTCAGCTTGATATCTACGTCCATGCCAGTGGCAGCGGGTGAGTTCACTCCTTACTTGAGCTGTCTCGAAAAACTGCAGAGCTACTCGTTTGGCCGCGGTGAAGATGTGGCGGTGTGCGAAAATCGCCCCATGGGTAAAACCACGCTGGCCTTCGCGGGCCACAACGCGAGTCGCGTGCCGGGACTTTGGCTCTATACCGAAAATGACGCTTTTTTTCAGCCCTTTCCAGCGCTGGATCCGCCTGACTCGACGCTACGCACCTTTCCGCTGGAGCTGCGGCTTACCGATCGCAGTCCGATTCGCGCCGTTTACTGGGGCGTGGTGACCAATGAGTTCGAGGCGGGCACCGAGCGACATCTTTCGTGCGATCAGTTTTACGACGGTCAGCTTGCACATCCCAGAGTTTTCAAACCCCGGCCGCTCACTTTGCATGAAGACCGCGTAAGCGAGCTGCGTACGTTGCTGCGCCAGCGCATTGCCAGCGTGGGGCGAGAGTATCGTAAAGCGTATCTGCTGCACTATTATCCCAAACAGTATTTGACTGATTACAAAACCGATATGCAAACTCAGCTCAGCGGGCTGGGCGTGCAGCTCGTAACCTGGCAGATCGAACACGGTATGGGAAAGCCTGGCTATCCGCCTTCGCGCGAGCTGGCGCTTAAAGCGCTGGCAGCCTGTCAGGCACTGGTGACGGACGACGAGCTGGTGCGTTCAGATCTACGGACCGAGCGAAGTATTTTGCAAAACATGACCGTGCCGGCGCCTCAGGACAACACGACCTGCAACTAACGCAAGCCCCGCATCGACTTGCCAGAAGACTAGGCCAACACTGAGGGCTGACCGGGGGCGTGGTTATTGACAAGGTGCAGTAAAACGCTCAAGAATGCCGCTATGAAGCGAATCTATTTATCTTGGGGAATCGGTCTGGGTCTGCTTTTCGTCGTAATGTCCGGCGCGACTTACTGCGAGGGAGCCGATGCCAACATCGTGGAGCTGACCATCCTGCACACCAACGATATCCACTCACGCCTGCGCGCCGAACCCGGTGCCAGCGAGCACAATCCCTATAATCTGGGCGGACTGGCGCGGATCAAAACGCTGGTGGATCGCCTTCGAAAGGAAAATCCCAATACGCTGCTGCTCGACGCGGGCGACTGGGCCGAAGCGGGCCTGGCCTATACGGTTGATGCCGGTTCCAATATGCTCAGGGTGTTCGATGCCATCGGCTACGATGCCGTCGCGGCCGGCAATCACGACTGGCTCAATGGTCCGGCCGAGCTGGCTTCGACGATCGAACGTGCGCAGCCGCATTTTCCGGTGCTGGGCGCGAACAAGGATCTGCGGGCCGTGCCGGGGCGTGCACGTGTTGAGCAGCAGCTGCAAGACTACGCGATTTTTGAACGCGCCGGCGTGCGCGTGGCCGTGATTGGCCTGCTTACAGAGGATCTGCTGTATTCCCATTTTTTCAAACCGGGCATCATCACCGATCCAATCAAGAAAGCCGCGGAGCTTACCAGGCGGCTGCACGACGCTGGCGCTGCCGACGTCTTCGTGCTGCTCTCACACAACTCCATCTCGAAGCAGCCGCAGATTGCGCGCAACGTGCCGTGGGTCAACGTGGTCGTTAGCGGGCACTCGCACGTCAAAACGCCGCAGCCCAAGGTGGTGACCAACGCCGGCCAGCCGGCTTACATCGTCGAGGCGGGCGATTGGGGTCAGTTTCTGGGCGAGCTCAAGCTG
>JBBRLF010000455.1:0-3217 GCA_038231515.1 candidate division WWE3 bacterium | reverse complement strand
GCATAGGGTGCAAGCAAGGACAGCGCCAGCAGCATGGTGAGTCGCCACGGTGCCAGCTGCGGCTGCACGATAACTGCGGCCGAAGCCAAAGCAATCGAACCGAAAAGCGTAGAGGCCATTCCAAGCAACCGCAGCACCGCCGGCTTAACCGAAAACAAACCGCCCAGCATGCTTTGGAGCCACGGATAAAAGGGCGCGTGAAACACCCCAACGCGCTGAGGCCCGTCGCTTACCCATTTTTGGATTGGCCCGATGAAGTCAATCTCGTCTGCCAGCGGTGGGCCGTCGGCGCGCTTGACGAAACAGAGCACAAAGAGCACAACTATTGTAAATCGTAAAATAACGTGGAGCTTCATAATATCTTTATGCTAGCCAACATCGGTGGTTCCTAACCAAATGGCAACAGATTTACTGACGAACGGCCTTGTGCTCAAGGTCACGATCATCGATCGCAACGCCAAGCAGACGCAAGGTGAAGTGCGGGTACAGACCTGGGATAAAAAAACGCGCACAAAACGCGCGCTCAAAACCCTGGGTTATTGCTGGCTGGGGGCGATTTGCGCCGTGCCTTTTCCGATCGTGCATCTGGTTTTGGTGCCGGGACTTTTAATTGGTGGTGTGGTCGGGGCTTATTTGATTTCGAGTCAGGAAAGCGTAGTGCTGGGCGGTAAGGGCACCTGCCCCAGCTGTCTTGCGGTGCTGGATATTGTTCGAGGGCCGGATAAGTGGCCGCTTTCTGATATGTGCGCTAAATGCCAGGGTATGGTGACGATAGAGAAAGCTTTGGACGTTTAGGCTGGGGTTTTTGAAACATTAAACTCAAACCAGATTAGCTCCCCTCAATTCCGAATCCATCCTTGGCAACAATTCGCCCACCTTCCCGAGTGACAAACTCCCTCGTAAACTCCGCCCCAAAATAGAAGATAGCTGACGAGTAAAATACCCACAGCAGTAGAATGACAAGCGAGCCTGCGGCTCCATAGGACGAGCCGATCTTGCTGTGCCCCAGATAGAGTCCGATGACGAACTTGCCTACGTTAAACAGGAAGGCGGTCACGGCGGCGCCAACCCAAACCTGCCGCCAGGCAATCCACACGTCGGGCAGCAGCTTGAAGATGGCGGCGAAGAGCAGAGTTAATAGCGCGAACGAAAGACAGAAGTTCACGATAGACCAGAGCATAGCGCCGCCCGGCAGCGCGGTGGCGAAGACCGGGCCCAGCACGGCCAATGCAGCGCTGATGAGCAGCATGGCCAGCAACAGCACACCGGATAGTCCGATCATCAGAAAGGAAAACATTCGACGACGAACCACAACGCGCGGCGGACAGTTTCGGCTGCGTTGGGCTTTCCAGACAAGATTCAAGGAATCTTGAACCTGATTAAAGGCCGCAAAGGCGCCAACGACGGCCGTCAAAATACCAATCGCGGTTGCGAACGTTCCTGAACCCGGCTGCGAGTTGGCGCTGGCCGCAATGGCTTCGACAGCTCTGGCCCCCGTTTCGCCCAATATTTCGCGCAAAGTACTGAACACCTGATTGGACGCGCTTTGCGTTCCGAAGAAAAAACCCGCAATCGCGATCGTTACGAGCAGCAGGGGCGAGATGGCGAACACGGTATAGAAAGCCAGCGCCGCGCATTGTACCGACATGCCATCGCCCGACCAAGCCCTTGCCGACTGTTTAAGCAAACTCACGATGGGCTTCACGCACACCTCCAACTGCAAAATTCATATCACCACTGCGGAATGCAATTTAAAACTGAAATATCAGCCCGCCCCACTAGCTGTACGACGCTGCGGCACAAAGCGTGCACAACGGGCCGCAATGATTTTGAAGCTCGGAACACGCAAGTCGCTGCTCGCGCGCGCGCAAAGCACCTGGATCGCGCGACAGCTCGAGAGTCGCAACCCGGGGCTTGGCGTACAGCTCGTTGGCATCGACACGCTAAATGACCGCACTCCTAATGCTTCGTTGTACCTGATCGACGAGGCTCTGCTATCGGGACGCGTCGACTTTACCGTACATGCCATGAAAGACCTTAGCTTTGAGCGGCCCCGTGAAATACGACTGGCAGCCATTCCCCAGCGCGAAGACCCGCGCGACGTGGTGCTTTTTTCTCCCGACATCACCGAACGTCTGCGCCAGGGCTTACCCATTCGCCTCGGCGGCTCTTCACCACGACGCCTGGAAAACGTGACTGGCTTTCTCGAGCGCGCGCTACCCAAGGTGGGGCCCGCACCCCGTTTGCGCTGGGCCGACGTACGCGGCGGCATCGACACGCGCCTGAGCTGCATTCGTCTGGCCGACACTGACCCACTGAAGCTCGACGCCCTCATCTTTGCCTTTGCCGCACCCATTCGCCTGTGGCGCGACGAGGCCATGCGCAACGACTTGCGACCGCTACTCAGTGGCCTGCGCTGGATGGTGCTGCCGCTAAGCGAATGCCCCGGCGCCCCGGGCCAAGGAGCCCTGGCACTGGAGTGCCGCAGCTCGGACGGCGTAACGCTGCCAAGGCTGAAAAAGCTGCACGATCCGCTTACCGCGCGCCTGGTTTCGATGGAGCGCGAGGTGCTGCACCACTGGAGCGAGATGAATCCACAACGTTTCGGCGCCGCGGCACTCTGCACGGACGACTGTGGCGACGTGCTTTTTCTCAGAGGCGTGCGGCCCGACGGCGCGCCGCTAAGCGAAGTTTGGACCCAGACACCGCACAGCCGCCAAAAGTTGCAGGCCGCGCATCAACACCCCGACGGGCTGTTCCTGAGTCCAACCCGCCTGTGGACCTGCAATGCGCAGCGCTGGACTGAGCTTGCCGCCGATGGCTTATGGGTCGAAGGCTGCGCCGACGGGCTGGGCCTTGGCGCCACGCAAACCACACGCAATGAAAACGTGTTGGGCGCCCTATGAAGTCACAGACTGAGATATTTTTTGAACGCAGCCAGCGAGTGACCATCAGCAGTGTTCCGGCAAACACAAAGCTCTGCCTGCGCTCGGCGCAAGGCGCGCAGCTCGTCGACGTCGACGGCAAGAGCTATCTTGATTTCAGCATGGCCGCGGGCAGTATCCTTTTCGGCCATGGCGACGAAGAGCTTCGCGCAGCCGCCACGATAGCGCTGACGCGTGGCTGGTCTTATGGCTCAGCTCAGCCGGACGCGCTTGAGCTGGCCGAACTGGTGTGCGACAAGCTGCCCTGGATTGGAAAAATACGCTTTGTAAAT
>JBBRLF010000454.1:0-3218 GCA_038231515.1 candidate division WWE3 bacterium | reverse complement strand
CGCAATTATTCCATAGCTGGCAAGCTGGGCATTCGTTGCCGAGTCGATGGTTGCGACTCCCTCTTGTATGGAAGGTGTAATGGTAATGGTCACGGGCGGGCCATAGGTGATCGTCGAGGGTGGCACAGAACCGCTGGAGCCCGACGATCCGCTGGATCCTGACGGGCCGGGGGGTGGCGGTGGCACTTGGGCAACTGCGAGCGACAGGTGAAAGAGTATGCCGCCAAAGGTGGCTAGAAAAGCCAGAATATGCCGACTAGAGTTGCTGACGTTCATTTCCATTGGCTGGCTCCGAGGAGAATTTTTGTATAAACATTATCTCATAATGGTGAGTTCACTCCCAGCTCCGCGAGGCCAAAATGGCGTACTCCAACTGCTCAATCTAATTGAGGTGCTGGAGATTATGTTAAAGGTAGTTTACGAGTGCAGGATTTAAAGCACATCAAAGCGGTGCTTTGGAATCTGAATGTCAGCTCTTCTTGTTTTGAGCAATAGCTTGGGCTGACTGAGCCGCGGCATTTTTATTGCCCGACGTGATCGGCAAAGGCTCAGGCGCATTGAGCTGAGTATCCGATTCAATCAAGCCGTCACGAAACCGCACCAGGCGATTGCCATACGAAGCAGCCTTCGGATCATGCGTCACCATCACCACGGTCTGCCCACGTTCTTTCACAAGACGAGCCAACATCGCCAATACTGAAGAGCCCGTTTCCGAGTCCAGATTGCCCGTGGGTTCGTCAGCCAGGATCAGCAAGGGGTCAGTCACCAGCGCGCGCGCAATGGCCACACGTTGCATCTGACCGCCCGAGAGCTGGTCGGGACGATGGTTCATGCGTTGAGACAGCCCCATGAAGTCGAGCAGCTCGGAAGCTTTTTTGTTTACCTTCGACATCGACTGGCCATCGATAAGCATCGGCAGCGCGACGTTTTCGATTGCGGTAAGAGTAGGCAGCAGATTGAAGAACTGAAAAATGAAACCCAGACGTCTGCGGCGAAAGGCCGAAAGCGCATCATCTGAAAAGGTGACGATGTCCTGGCCGTCGATCAGGACTTGTCCTGACGTCGGACGATCCAAGCCGCCCACCAGATGCAGCAGCGTACTCTTGCCCGAGCCGCTGGGGCCCATGATCGAGGTGAACTCGCCTTTGAGAATCTGCAGCGACACGCCTTTGAGGGCGGCGGTTTCCGTCTCGCCCTGGGTGTAGATCTTTTTCAGCGTTCTAACTTCAACGATTGCATTACTCATGACAGGTCTCCAATGGGGGTAAAGATTTATTCATAGTCTAAAGCATCCACGATATCCAGGCTAGCGGCACGCCGTGCCGGGTACCAGGCAGCCGCCAGCGTGACGATCAGGCCAAGCACCAGCACGTTAAACAGCGCGTTCCATGGCACGTAAAAATCGACAACCCAGCCCAGGCTATGAGCCAGATTCTGCGTCACCCAAAGCAGGCCCAGAAAGGTGCCCAGGCCCATCGAGATGATGGCGCCCAGCGTGCCCTGGCCGGCGGCCTCGAGCAGAATCATGCGGGCCACCTGCGACTTGGTCATGCCCACGGCACGCGACAGGCCCAGCTCGCGGGTGCGTTCCATGACGCTGATGAGCAGCGTGTTCATCAGTCCCAGCAGAGCCACGAGCAATGCCGCGACCTCGATGGACCGAGTGTACGAAAAGCTGTTGTCGATGATGGTCGAAACCTGGTTGCGAATGTCTGAGTTGAGCATGATCGTGAGCTTGTACTGCTTGGACAATTCCTTATCGAGCTGCTTGCGCACTTCGACCGGGTCCAGGCCATGCTTGAGCTTCACTGCAAATCCGCTGACGAGGCGATCGTCAAAGAAGCCGCGATAGGTCGAGCGCGCCATGAACAGCGTGCCGTTTGGATTTGCGTACTCGTTAACCACGCCCACGATGCGGAACTGCTTCATTCCCTTGGGCGTCATCAGATCGATCTGGTCGCCGGTTTTCTTGTGGTAGTGGACGACGAAGTTTTCCGAAACGAGAATCGTGGGTTCCTGCGAATGGAACAGGTCGCGGCCGGCGTCTTCGGAGTCGCGGTCAACCGAGTCAAAAATCGGATAACGAGGTTCGCCCGCAACGTCTGGCAGGGGCGGCTCGCCGTAATACTTCATCAGAAGTTTATCCTGATTGCCCACGGGGCCGTAGGCCATCTTTACTTCACGCAGCTCGTACGCGCCCAGCACGCCCGGATTCTTTTCAATGAGGTGTTTGATGCTTTCGTCCAAAGGTTGCGACTCATGCGACTGCATGCGGCCGCTGGTGCTGATGATGAGATCGGCGTGCAGGATGCGCCCAAAGAAGTGCATCAGCGTGCCCTTGAAGCTGACGTTCACGCAGGCGATGATGATCACGAGCGTCAGGCCCACCATCAAGGTGGTGACGTTCGTGCTCGTGCGCTTGGGGTTACGCAGAATATTGTCAATGGCCAGGCGGTGCATGACTTTTTCGTTACGCACGATAAGCGGGCGGACCATTCGTACGGCCAGCAGTACCAGCGCGGGGCCCAGTAGAGCCGCTCCCAGAATGGCGAAAATTTGCGAGATGACCTGGATCAGCTTGTGGTCGGAGTCGGTAATCAAAAAGGAACCAGCAGCCGAAAGCGCGACGAGTCCCAGGCCGATTAAGCCGCTAAAACGGCGGATGCCCTTTTTATTATCTTCTTCGCCCGTATCCTTGCGCTTCATCGCTTCGATCGGAGCAACCTTGGTGGCTTTGAGCGCCGGTACCAGAGCCGCGATGATCGAGGCGATCGAACCCACGAGCACCGCGCCGCCCACGTTGGCGGCGGTAAATTTCAAATTACTTGCTTCAATCTTCTGCATCGTCTGCTGCGACATCGCGCGCGTGACCGCGTCGACCATGAACGAGGCCACCACGCGGCCCATGAGTGCGCCGATCAGCGAGCCCACCGTACCCATGGCAAAGGCTTCAGAAACGAACATGATGAGAATACCAATGCGCTTCGTACCCAGGGCGCGCAGCGTGCCGATCTCTTTACGGCGTTCCGCCACTGAGATCGAAACCGAGTTGGCGATCAAAAAGATGCCGACGATCAGTGCCAACGTGCTGAAGAAATGCGACATGAACTGGAATGATTCGACCATGCGCTCCATCTGGGCTGATGCCATTTCGGGGCGGTCGACGCTGAAGCTGGGGCCAATGGCCGAGCGAATGCGTTGGGCTACGACGTCGACGT
>JBBRLF010000453.1:0-3229 GCA_038231515.1 candidate division WWE3 bacterium | reverse complement strand
GTGCTCGAGCAGCGCCAGAAACGGCCGCTCACCGTCATCGAGCGTGATAAAATCGGCGAAATCGAAAATCCCAGGATCGGTCAGCGAGCGCAGCTCGGTGCTGACGTAGCCGCCGCCAAGAATAATTTTCGTCTTGGGCAAAACCCGGCGAATCGTCTGACTGATCCGCAAACCACCGTACACATTGCCCGGAAAGGGCAGCGTCAGTCCGACCACGTCGGGGCGGTGCTTGGCCAGCAGCTCTTCGGTAATCTCGCCCAGCAGCTGGTCCACCAGCGACGGCGGACTGGCCAGCGCTCGCGCCAAGGGCTCAAACGTAGGCTGGCTTGCCGCGAGCTTTTCGCCATAACGCGAAAGCGCAAAACGCTCATCAATCCCTTCACGCACCACATCGGCCAGATCGTCGATGTAAAGACTGGCGATGTACTTTGCGCGATCATGCACGCCCAGAGCGCCAAAAGCCCAGGTGAGCTGCTCTTCGCCCGTGGCTGCCGCACTGGCCAGCGCAACAAAACGAGGTCCTTCGGGCACAAAAGTTCGCGCGGCCAGTCGCACGGCCAGGCTCGGGTCGCGCCCCTGTAAAAACGCCACCACAGGCTCAACCGTGCGCAGGTAGTCGTCATACGCCTCGATGAAGAACTGGACGCTGTCTGGCAGCTTGCGGGATTTTTTGGGGAGCTGCGCGCGAATGCGCTCCAGACCGGACCTGGACAGCAGCCGGCACACGAGCTCGATGGCAGGGTCGGCCTGCTGCGTCTCATAGCCGCGCGAACGCAGAAAGCCAGTAAGATAGGCTGTCGCGGGATAAGGCGTATTGAGCTGAGTCATCGGTGGCGTGAGCAGCAGAACTCGCATGGACCCGTTCTAGCATAGTTGACTAGTCACATCAAATCAGGCTGCGTGCTCGTCATAAAGCGCGCGATGCTTCTCAAAGCTTGAGTCCAAATCCATGTGCCGCTCGTCCTGCCTGCTAATGAACCTGCGCAGCAGCCCGCGCAAAACCAATCCTGCCGGAACTGCCAGACCGAGCCAAAACAAGATCTCGATAACCATTCCTGTCGCCATTCTTGCGTTCCCCCGCCAAAGAGCTGCAGCACTTGTGCCACGGCATGCGTCTTGAAACAGCTCATGACATGAGAACAATGCTCAAGCTGCTGCTCATTATGACGCTCCTGTTTACCTTCGCCTGCGCCACTAGCCCGACTGGTCGAAGAGAACTTCACCTGATTCCGGACTCCCAGATGAGTGTGATGGGTGGGCAGGCCTGGGAACAGATTCTGCAAAAATATCCACGCTCGACCAACGCCGCCGACATCAAGTTTGTCAACGACGTAGCCAAACGGGTCATCGCCGCCAGCCCCATGGCCAAAGAAAAATGGGATGTGGTGCTTTTCGACTCAAAACAAGTCAATGCTTTTGCTTTACCCGGCGGTCATATCGGAGTGTTCAGCGGCCTGCTGCCCGTCGCCCAGGACGAAGCGGGCCTGGCCACGGTGCTGGCTCACGAAACCGGACACGTCCTGGCAAAACATGGCGACGAGCGCGCCTCACACCAGCTGGCCGCGCAGGGCGCACTGGCCATAGCCTCGAGCGCACTGGGTACGAGCGAGTTTCACGATGCGCTGATGTCGGCGCTGGGCCTGGGCACGCAGGTCGGCGTGCTGCTCCCCTTTTCTCGCACGCAGGAGGCTGAAGCCGATCAGCTGGGTATCGATCTCATGGCCAAGGCGGGCTATGATCCCCGGCAAGCTGTGGCGTTCTGGCAGCGGATGATCAAGGCGTCGCCGGGCGAGCCGCCCGAATTCTTGTCAGACCATCCGGCCAGCAGCGAGCGCGTGGCGGCCCTGCAGCGGCAGCTTCCCAGCGCGCTGGCAGCATATGAAAAGGCGCCGCAAAAATATGGCGGTGGCACTCGTACGCCGGCCAGCACGCAGTGCCCATGCCCGCGGCAGTAAGAAACACGGGAAAGGTTGCCCGTGAGCGGTTTACGCACCGGTACCCGATCCTGCCCAGCCTCTTTACACCGGTCACCGCCGGGCAGTGGTCTGCAAAGTAGGCTTGAACCCCCCAAGTAAACTCCACAGATGACAGCTGCGAATTCCTGAACGCGTGCGAGCCGCTTACGCTGCTTGATATCAAGCAGCTAAGCGGCATCGGGGTTGCACTCTTATGCCCCGGGAGAATGTTTCCATGAATTTAACTTCAAGCCTGCTCTGGGTATCTATGTTCGCGCTATTTCTGGCACCGCTGTCGCGCGCTGACGTCTGTCAAAAAGACGGCGACCGCCTGCGCATCAAAATGAGCGTGCGCCCCGACAAGAAATTTCAGTTTCAGGCCTGTTCAGAGGGAGATTCCAACTGCGTCTGGATCGGCCCCCAGGGCAAAGGCTTCACGTATGGCGAGCTGGTTAAAAAGCGCAATGAGCTGGACACGATCATCGTCAGAAACAAGGCCGTCGACACCACGGGTGGCCTGCTTACCGTATTGCTGCTGCCCCTGGGTGGCGTGGGTGAAGCGGGCGAAGCCGCAAAAGCTTCAAACGAAGCACGGGCAATTGCCCGCGAAGCAAAAAAGAATATCAAGACCTTGGCGTCCAACCTGCTCAACACCGCGCCAAAATGCTCCTATGTCGAATCGGTGTCTGACCATCGGGCCCGGCTGGCCGTGCTGCTCAAAGAGATCGACGACGCCAAACTAAAGGCGGCCGAAGTCGCCCAACACAAGATCGAAGAAGCGCGTGACGCAAAAGTGGTTCCCGCCTCAGCCACCGCGGCAGTCGACAAAAAGCGAATCAAGTCTCAGGGCGAAACACCTGCGCACTAGACTCGGTCAGGGCTTCGTCGTCTTCGTTACCACTGAACCAAACGACGTGGCGCCGTTTGCATCGGTTGAAACAGCCTGTAAGAAATAAGTGGTATTGGGCAGCAAGCCTGCAATGGGTACCGAGTGATTTACGACCAAGCTCGAATTCAGCGGAGTGTTGAATTCCAGCGCCGCCGTCAGGCCCCAGCGCACCATCGTGGTCGAGGGCACTGCCGGAGTAAACCAAACCACTGAAGCTGATGTGGAAGTCATCACAGCGTCAAATCCATTGATTGGGAATGGATTTGGGGTTGGGGTTGGGGTTGGGGTTGGTGTTGGTGTTGGTGTCGGTGTCGGCGTTGGTGTCGGTGTCGGTGTCGGTGTCGGTGTCGGCGTCGGTGTCGGTGTCGGTGTCGGTGTCGGTGTC
>JBBRLF010000452.1:0-3278 GCA_038231515.1 candidate division WWE3 bacterium | reverse complement strand
TCGAGCGCTACATGCGCGAAGCCAAAGTTTTGCAAATCGTCGAAGGCACGAACCAGATTCAACGCATGGTCATCGGCCGCAGCATCCAAGGAGCGCAACAATGAGTCTGATACGATTGGAAGCCGAAAACATCCTGCATCCTGCGACCACCCGTGATGCGGCGTGGCCGGTACTCGAAAATTTCATGAAAGACATGGACGCAGATCGTTCCAGCTTTTTTCATCTCCCCGAAAAATCGGCCTGGGAGAGCGAGCTTGCCCAGATTCAGCCGCTGCTGGCCGCGCGCATCCCTCAGGTAGACACGTTTCTGCATCTGGGAATCGGCGGGTCTTCGCTGGGTTCGGAGACTATCGTACGCGCCCTGGCTGGCACTACTGCGCCGAATTTTTATTTTCTGGATAATATCGATCCCGACTACCTGTGGCAGATCCTCGAGCAGATTTCACCTCAGAAAACTTTGATCTACGTCGTGACCAAATCAGGCACGACCATGGAAACTCTGGCGCAGTTCGCCTACTTATACCAGTGGCTGGAAAAGGCCCTGGGCTCGGAAGAAGCAAAAAAGCATCTCGTCTTCTGCACCGATCCCGAAAAAGGTGCTTTGCGCCAGCTGGGTCAGCAGTGGAACATCCCGACATTCAGCATTCCGCCCAATCTGGGCGGCCGCTTCACCTCACTGAATGCCGTCGGACTTTTTCCGGCGCTTGTCGCTGGCATTGATGCCAAAGCCCTGCTTAAAGGTGCGGCAGAATATCGGTCGCATATCCTAGAACATGTCAGCAAAGGTCAGCTGCCCGCGGTTGCAGATCTTGCCTATCGGCTTGTCCAACATTATCTGGTTAACCAGCGCAACATCACCGTGCTCATGCCTTATTCCCAGCGCCTGAAGCCGTTTAGCGCCTGGTTCACTCAACTTTGGGCCGAAAGTCTGGGCAAGAACTCCAAGGGCATCACACCGGTACCCGCGACTGGTGCGACGGACCAGCACTCGATCTTACAAATGCTGATCGACGGGCCCAACGACAAGGTGGTCGGGTTCATTGAGGTCTCGGGTTTCAACCACGTCATTGAGCTAAAGTGGCAGGGGCCAAAGCTCGACGCCCTGGATGGAATTTCAGGCATCACGCTTAACCAGCTCATGGACGCGGAATTCAACGCCACTCGTCAGGCACTGACTAATAATCAACGTCCAAACTTCACGATCGTCGTCAACAGATTGAACGCGAACAGCCTTGGTCAGCTGCTTTATTTTTTCGAAGTTCTGACTGCTTTAGCCGGTTATTACCTCGGCGTTGACCCCTTCAATCAACCGGGTGTCGAGGAAGGCAAGAAGCTCACTCAGGAGCGCATCCGCGCTTGCAAAAAAAGCTCAATGGCATAGCCTATAGAGCATGACACAAGACTCCGGCGACCGGACAGTCGTACTCAAAGGTGACTCCGATACTCTCAAGGTCGAAAAAGAAGCCGCGAAAGACCAGAACGCGTGTCTCATCATTATCCGTGGCACCCCCCAGGGCAAACGCTACGAGCTGACCAAGCCGAGCATGTTCATCGGTCGCGACGTGTCTGCCGAAATTGCCATCAATGATCAAAACGCGTCCCGCAAGCATGCCGAAGTGGTCAAAGACAGCGATGGCACTGGTTACAAGTTAAAAGACAACGGCTCGACCAATGGTACCTTCGTCAATGACAAGCAGATCACCGAGCCAGTGCAGCTGCGCAAAGAAGACATGATCAAAATCGGCGGCACGATCATGAAGTTCCTGCCCGCAGGCGAGCTCGAGATTTTCTATCTGGGCACGCTGGAAAGCGCGGCGCACACCGATCCGATGACCAAGATTTACAACAAGGGTTACATCTCGGAGTCACTCGAAGCTGAGTTCAAGCGCGCCAAGGCGCTGCACACCGATTTTTCGATCGTCATTCTCGACCTCGACCACTTCAAGAAGATTAACGATACGCATGGCCACGATGCCGGCGACTTCGTCCTCAAAGAAATGGTAAACTTGGTACGCACCAAGACCCTGCCTAAGGAAGCGATTTTCGGACGTTTCGGCGGCGAAGAGTTCCTGATTCTACTGCCAGGGCACAATCTTGAAGCGGCAACCGGAGTGGCTGAAACCATTCGCGCGACGATTGAAAAGTGCCAGTTCATGTACGAAGGCAAACGCATGCCGGTTACCGCCAGCATCGGTGTGGCTGAGCAGGCCTTGGACGTGGATAACCATACCGCCCTCTTCAAATTGGCGGATAAAGCGGTTTACCAGGCCAAGGGCGGCGGTCGTAACCAGGTTTGCACTGCCAGTTAAGCGCCTTCGATGAGCCATTTCTTAATTGACTAAATAAGTCTTCTATCGTACTAGCTGTGTCTATGATTTTGACATGGCTTGCCGTAATAACCTGCGCACATTCCAGTATCGCCGCACCGGTGCCGCCGCACTCGGCCGACGCGATTCTCGACGCCCGCTTGGCTGAGGTCAGCCAGCTAATCGAAAAGAAAAGCTACACCGAAGCGATTCGCAAAGCCCTGAGCGGCTTTAACATCGATGCCAGCGCTTGTAGAGGTATCGACACCCGTTTCATCGAAACCCGCGACGAAGCCGGCAATGAGATCATCGCCCATACCCAGCTTGATCAGATCGTCGTACTCGATCCCCGACAGACGGGCTTTCAGAGCGCCCGTTATCTTGTCAGCCTGCTGGCGCACGAAATCACCCATTGCGATCAGAATCAGCAGCTGTACCGGCTTGCACTCAATGCCGACCCCGCCCTTGCACCGCTCAAAGACAAGGTGCCCCTGCTTCGTGTTCTGGCCGACCTTGACGAGCTGGCAAGTGTCGCGCTGAAAGACACGCCGGTAAAAACCGCTGCCAACGAAAAGTTCAAAATGCTTATGGCGCGTCACGGCCTGGAGCTCAGTCCCCAAAGTCTGGTGGCGCTGGCCAGACAGTTCATGGCTGACGTTATCGTCTATAAAAAGAATCTCGCCGAGCTGCACGAGATGGAGGCTTCACTGCGCGCCTTCGAGCTGCCCGGCATTCTTTCGGCGCCGAAAGCGAATCAAAAGGCCTCGGACGAGTTCGCCTTTCAGTACCGTTTTTTACTCATGTCCACCAACCGGTTTGTAAAATCCCGTCAGCTTGCGGGCTTTACCGGCGAAATGGTGTGCCGCCTGGGAAATCTGGTGCCCTTTTCGATGACCCTGCAGCACGAGAGAACCTGCGCGGAGTCGGTACGACTCGTAAAAGATTTTTTGACCAAAGTTCCAGAATAAGCCC
>JBBRLF010000451.1:0-3318 GCA_038231515.1 candidate division WWE3 bacterium | reverse complement strand
TGCCTCGCGCAGGTTCTTGGCCAGCTTCACGCGGTAGCCCCACTTTTTCAAAGCTACCTCCAGCATCTCGCACATGCTGGGTTCGTCATCCACCACCAGAATCGCCTTTGACTCAGCCATCAGCCACTTCCTTTTGAGATATATTCATGCTGGTAGTCTTATCGTCAGGGACGTGCCCCGACCCTCTTCAGTACTCAAATCAACCTCGCCGTTGTGGTCGCGTACAATCTTATGTACCTGAGCCAGACCGAGTCCCGTACCGGTCGGTTTAGTCGTAAAGAACGGGTCAAATACGCGACTGCGGAACTCCTTCGGTATACCGGGCCCATTGTCTTCGACAACGACCTCTATCTGGCCTTTTGCCTTGCGCGCGCCAACCTTGATCCAATGCCGCTGCGCCGACTTATATTCGACAAAAGCCTGCATCGAGTTAACCAACAGATTATTTATGACCTCACTCAGCTCATCACGGTTGCCCAGCACCGGCAGCGACCCCTTAACGGCCAGCTCAAGTTCGATGTCGAGCTCCTGAAAATCAGGACGTGTACGAATGGCTTCGACGCACTCATGAAGTACTTCATCGAGCCGCACCGAATTGCGCTGCTCAACCGGTGGCTTCGCAAACCTCAGCAATTGGTTTACGAGCCGATCAACCCGCTCACTTTCGCGCACAATAAGCGCGGTAAGGCGCCCGCGCTCCTCCTGATCACTGTTATCGCCACTCAAAATCTGGGCCGCGCCAGAGATTGAGGCAATCGGATTGCGTATCTCATGGGCCACACCAGTTGCCAACCGGCCAACACCGGCCAGACGTTCCTGGCGTCTTACCTTTTCCTCGAGGTCCAGCACGTCAGTCAGATCACGCAGCAGGATCATACTGTGCTTTTCGGGCAAAGCGACACGAGTGATGAGCATACGCCTCATCCGTTCACGCACGTTCACCTCTTTTATCTCGCTAAGACGACCACTGACGTCACCAAGCATTGGCAATACCTCGCGAACCGTTCGTCCCAATATAAAAGTCTCATCAACCACCGCAAGTATCTCGCGCGCCGTTCGATTCACCTTACGAACGACGTCGTGGCTGTCCAACGCCAGCAACCCGGTATCGAGAGAATTGACAATCTCTTCGCTCAGCTCCTCAAGGCGGCTGATGTGCTGGCGGCTCTTTCGCAGCTCCTCGACCAGCTGCCCGGCAAGAAGCGAAAGCGATACAAAGCCCGTAATGGTGATAAGGATGCTGAACGCCTTATCGTCGGTGGTGCGATCGGAATTTATCCAGGCAATCGAACAGTAGAGCAGCGAGCTGGCAATGGCGGCAATTACCGCACCGACCCGGGGAAACAACAGGGCCGCGAACATGATATTGAATAGATAGAAAATGGTGTACATCGACTCGTAGGGGCCGGTGTAGAAGATCAGAACGGTGGTGAACAGAATGTCATACGCCACCTGACTGGTAAGGAAATAGCTGACGTTTTTTGCTTTTTCGTAAAGGAAGATGAAACCCGTAGTAACGAAAAAAGTGAAAAACGTCACGAAGTAGGTTTTTACGATCGTGTCACGGCTCAAAATTCCAGTGCGCTGAAAAACAACCAGTGACACCAGCACCGAAAAGAGCAGCACCAGTCGCAGGAACATGTAAAGACGGATGTCTTTCTCCTGATTATTCAATCAGGCTCCTCCGGCCATTTTGAAAATTGGAAGGTACATCGCGATCATTAGGCCGCCGACCATGCCGCCCAGAAAAACCAGCACAAAAGGTTCGATCAGCTTCGTAAGATTTCCAATCAACGCTTCGACCTCTTCTTCGTAAAACTCCGCGATGCGGTCAAGCATCTTGTCCAGATTACCGGTATTTTCGCCCACCGTGATCATCTGCACCACCATGCTCGGAAAAATCGGCATCTTCGCCATAATCGCGGCCATTGTTTTACCGGTCTCGACCTCGGTTCTCATTTTTCCGAGTGTCTCCGCCAGGGTTTTGTTGCCGATGGCATCTTTGCAGATGTCCAACGCATCAAGCAGGTTAATCCCGCTCGAGAGCAACGTTTGCATCGTACGTGAAAAACGGGCGACTGCCACCTTTAGCAACATCGGGCCGAACATAGGCAGCTTCAACGAATAGTAGTCGCAAAAAGAGCGACCCTCTTCGGACTTGTAGTAGGCGCCAGCGCCCCAAACTGCACCCGCCATTCCTCCGATGATGTAGAGAATATTTCGCTGAAAGAAATGACTCATGTCGATTACCAACTGTGTCGGTGCGGGCAGCTCCTGACCGGCACCGCGCAAAAGATCTTCAAATTTTGGAATGACGAAAACCATCATGATTATAAGAACCGCGATCCCGACCACGGTAATCGCGATTGGATAGATCATGGCGCCTTTAACCATCTTTTTTAACTTGTAAGCGTCATCCATGTATTTAATGAGTCGCTTCAATATCAAATCCAGGGCTCCGGCCGCTTCTCCTGCCCGAACCATGCTGATGTAAATATCAGGAAAGGCATCGCTATACGGCTTCATGGATTCCCAGAGGAAAGCACCGCCTGATATTTTTTCCTTGATCGAAAGAACGATTCGTTTCATGCCGGCAGCGGTAATCTGCCCGGCGATAATATCAAGCCCCTGTACCAGCGGAATTCCTGATGAAATTAAAATCGAAAGTTGTCGCGTGAAAAGCAGTACGTCCTGATCACTTACCGAACTGCCCCCAATGGCGGCCAGATCGAAGTTAAGTGCGCCAGCTTTGAAAATCCGCACGGGTCTCAAAGCCTGGGCACGCAATACGACGCGCACCTCAGCCTCATTGGGCGCATCGACCACGCCCTTTATCCGCTCGCCGATTTTGTTGACTGCCACGTAACTGAACTGAGGCATTTCGCCGATCCTTTATTACTTCATTTAAAACGTTATTTTATCGACTGTAGTATTTTTGTAAGCTCATCGGGCACCATGCTGGCATCGATGGCATCCGATTTATTAAGTGCACCGCCCTGAACCAGTCGGGTCAGAGACTGATTCATGGTCATCATACCGGTATCATTTTGACCGGCCTGCATGGATGAATAGACCTGATGCATCTTGTCTTCACGAATCAGATTTCGGATAGCACCATTGGGTATAAGAATTTCAAGCGCCATGCACCGGCCACCGCCCGTGCTTTTCGGAATAAGTTGCTGCGAAATGACCGCCTGTAATACGAAGGCAAGCAGCTGCCTGATCTGGGTCTGCTGATGCGGCGGAAAGACGTTGATAATACGATGCAGACTTTGGACCGCGCTATTGGTATGCAAGGTACCGAACACAAGATGGCCG
>JBBRLF010000450.1:0-3339 GCA_038231515.1 candidate division WWE3 bacterium | reverse complement strand
TGCTGGCCTATGTCGAGCTTGCGCAGTATGGCCCCGAAGCGCACCGGATTTTTTTCAGAGACCGGGCACTGGAGCTGAGCACTTTTCTGCGCTCCATGCAGCGCGCCGACGGCGAGTTTAAACACGAGTATGATCGGATGAATGCGCAGGCCGTTGACGTGCAGCATCGCTACTTCACGGGTGAGGCGGCCTTTGCGCTGGCCCGAGCCCAACGTTTCACTCATGACGCGCGCGAGCTGGGGGCGGCAAGTCGAGCGTTGAGTTATATTTCGGGGCACTGGAGTTTTTTTGGCAGCCGCTATTATTTCGACGCTGAGCACTGGACTTGTCAGGCTCTCGAAGAGCTTTGGCCGGTTGCGCCCGATCGGGCCACCCTTGATTTCTGTCTGCGCTGGAGCTCATTTAACCAGGCGCTTCAAAATGACGACGGCAGTTATACGGCGATCGATCCGCTGGCACGCGCGCGTATTACCCAGGCAGCAACTCACGCCGAGGGTGGAATTGCGGCTCTGAGCGTGGCCGCGCGGACGAATGTAAGCCCTGCCATCTTAAACGCGCTTGAGCGGCAGCTGCGTTACGCCATGGAGTATCTACTCGGTCAGCAGCTGTTGCCGGGGCGCACACAGCTCTTTAAAAACCCACAAGCTTCGCTTGGTGCCATGCCCGGAAGTGTCGTGGATTACTGGCTGCGCATCGATTATCCGCAGCATGCCGGTGGCGCGATGTTGCGGTTTTTGTCCTATCTTGAACAGCAGAATAAGAAATAAAAGTTAGTGGCTCGGACCGACATGGGAATTGCAGTCCTCGTTGCCTAACGGGAGGATTCCATGAAGCTGCTCAATGGTTTTGCAGTTGTGTTGGGAATTGTTGTCATGAGCGCGGTTGCGCACGCGGATTATCGGGCCGCGGAAGTAATCGTCAAATATAAAGCGGGGCTGCGGCGAGACCGCAAGACGATGGAGCGAATTTACGACGCGGTAGGCGTCGTGCAGGTGAGACGATTTGCGGGCGTGCGCGAGCTTGAACAGCTTGTGCTCAGAGAGGGGTCTGACGTCCAGCAAGCTATCCAGGCGCTCGAGCACAGCTCGTATGTGGATTACGCGGAACCCAATACGATTTTTCATGTGCTGCCCGTCGTCGATGCCGACAGCTCCGAGCAAAGGGCAACCCCGCCGGGTGGTGGCCTGCCTTGCATTCCGGGGCTGCCTATTCCAGGCTGTGATCCGGTGCCCACGCCCGCGCCTGCACCTGGACCTGATCCGACGCAGCCGCCTGATACGACGGGACGTGCGCCCGTTGCCGACAAGCCGGCCGACGTGGTTCCGCCGGTGGCCGATCCCGAGCTTGCACGAGCCTGGGGTATTTCGAAAATCGGTGCGGATAAGGCCTGGGCCAAACATCCAGGATCTTCAGACGTGGTGGTGGCCGTCATCGATACCGGCGTGGATTACAATCACGAAGATCTGAGCTTCAATATGTGGCGCAATCCGAAGCCTGATGCCAAGACGGTTGACCTCGTTGGCTATGACTTCGTTCATAATGATGGTCTGCCGTTTGACGATCATTCCCATGGGTCACACTGCTCGGGCGTGATTGGCGCAGTGGGCGGGAACGGCAAGGGGATTAGCGGCGTCAACCAGCGCGTTTCGATCATGGCCGTGAAATTTCTTTCGGCCGAGGGTAGCGGAGACGAGGCGGGTGCGATTCGCGCCATTGATTATGCGGTCACTCACGGCGCGACGGTCTTGAGCAACAGCTGGGGCGGCAGTGGCAGTGGCGACATGCAGGCACTCAAAGATTCGGTATCGCGTGCCGAGGCCAAGGGCGTGCTTTTCGTCGCGGCAGCCGGCAATGACTCCAGCGACAACGATACGACGCCGGAATTTCCGGGGGGCTTTAACACGCCCAATATGATTGCCGTGGCGGCAACCGACAACAAAGATGGGATGGCCTATTTTTCAAACTATGGCAAAACCACCGTGCATGTGGGTGCGCCAGGGCTGGACGTTTACAGCTCGGTGCCGGCAAACAAGTACGAAAAGATGTCGGGTACCTCGATGGCCTGCCCGCACGTTGCTGGTGCGGCGGCGCTGCTTTGGTCAGCGCATCGCGACTGGAGCTATAAGCAGGTCAAAGCTCGGCTGATCGAAACCGTCGATAAGCTGCCGGTGCTCGAGGGCAAGACGGTCAGCGGTGGTCGCATCAACGTACTGCGGGCTTTGGAATAGGGTAAGAACGAGGTGGCGCACCCCCTTGGAGTTTTTCTCCCGGGGGAGTGCGCCAATTCCTCAGAGTGCGTGCGAACCGCCACGATGCAGAAAAGCGCGCCAGCGGCGATCGGCTTTCTTTACGTTGGCATTGAGTTTTTTCTCAAACTTGGCTTTGTCGTCTTCGGTGCAGAAGTAGTAGGTCTTTCCATCCCGCTCGAGCTTGATATCGGGATTGCCCTTGTCGGCGAACTTGCCGGTACAGACGCCCATGGCGCAGTGTCCTTCGTACTCGGCAGTTGAGGCAACGGCTGGCGCAGCGGCCGGGGCGGTTACCGTAGCGTCGCCGGATGGTGACGGGGCATTGGACTTGTGGGCACATCCGGATGCCAGCACGGTGGCAAAGATAATGAAAATGCTGAGAGCTGAGAATTTCATGTTTTAACTCCTTTGTTGTAGTCTACCGAAAGTGGCGCGAAGGAAGAAGCATCTTCTACAACTTGTCGGAATTGGGCTGGTGTCTCTGGTTCTGACCCCTGGGGTTCGGGCCGACACTGGAATCCCCTATGCCAGCCGCACCAAGTCTTTCAGCGGTTATGGCTCAGCCGTCCATGGCGATATTCGCACGGTAGGTATGGCAGGCGCCTCGGTGGGGCTTGCCGATACTTTTATTGCCGGCACTTATAATCCAGCCGGTCTGGCCATGGGCCTGGACAATGCCGACGCGAATTTTGCCAGCCAGACGGTGCACGACAGTGCGGTTCAGAACTATGCGAGTCCAACCGAAACAGGCAACGCCGGCGCCTGCATGAGTGTTTACCCTTGGGGCGTGAGTCTGGGTTACGTTACGCCGTATAACGAGGGCATGACCTACGCCCCAGCCAATGGGCCCGAAAGGGGAGTCGAGCTTGCCGTGCATATTCGTGAGATGCATCTTGGTGTGGCGCGCGTTTTTGCCGAAAATAAATTTTCTCTGGGCGCTGACCTGATCGTGGGTAGGTCTTATGCCTTGGTGAATCCCCTGTCGTCGCCCGACACGGGGGGCAGCGCGACCTCATACGCCGTTGGGACGACTGCCGGCGCTTTATATCAGCTGCCCGGGCGCCTGCTTTTGGGTCTGAGCCTGTCGCTG
>JBBRLF010000449.1:0-3343 GCA_038231515.1 candidate division WWE3 bacterium | reverse complement strand
TCTTCGACGATGCCGCCGCCTTCGTGGCCCAGCACGCAGGGGAATACGCCTTCGGGATCTTCGCCCGATAGAGTGAAGGCGTCGGTGTGGCAGACTCCGCTGGCTACCATTCGCACCAGTACTTCACCGGTTTTGGGTCCTTCGATTTCGATCTCTTCGATGACAAGCGGTTTTTTGGCTTCCCAGGCTACGGCGGCGATAGTCTTCAAGGATTTTCTCCTAACTCAGCGTTCTTATTGCTCTCAGCTCTAACATATGACGTGGCGCGCGGAAAGTGTTAGGGCAAGCTCCATGCGATCTATCATTAGTGTGTTTCTGCTTCTGAGCTCAACTCTCGCTCTGGCTGCCCCACTTGGTTCCCCACTTGGCTCCTATGACACGCGCCTTCATCACGCCGTCCAGGCCGGTCAAATCACTGCCGAGCAGGAGCTCATCTATGGCACCTGGGCCCGCTTCTACCCCGAACGTATCGTCGAGCCCACGCTGCGCCCCCTTGCCGGCGAAGTCGAAGAGCTGGCTTCCGGCACCGAGCTGATCTTGAGATCGGCCTCGGCCCAACTTCCGCACCTTTCCATCGTGGCGCAGAAGGCGCTCATTCCATTTCTGGTTTCGCCCGTCAGTCCTGAAAGCGCGATCGCGGCGTTGCTGCGCAGCCAGAAGAAACCGGCTCTACCAATCGACAATGACAATGCCGCTGACGACTACGCTGACGACGCCACGCCCACTCCCGTGCCAGGTCCTGATCTCATTCCCGACGTGCCCTTGATGATTCTGGAAGATGCGCGTTTTCGCGTCTGGTACCAGAAAGACTATCCGGCCCACGAAGGTGCTGCGCGGCGGGCCCTCGATGCGCTCAATAATGTGGCCACTCGCCTGATGACGTTGATGGATAAAAAAATTCTCGACGATTCGGGTAAACATCCTTTTGTCGATCTCGAAGGTACCGAGCATGTCTGGGGCGATGGCGGCAACGGCAAGCTTGACGTGTATCTGTTTCGGGCGCCTGGCAATTTAGCCGTGACTTTGAACTATCCGCCAAGCTGCAGCGAAACGCCCTCGTTCATCGTGGTCGCTCCGTCCGCGCTGGATACGCATCAGGCGGCCAGAAACGTCATGACCCACGAGTTCATGCATGTGATGCAGTATGCTTTCAAGAAGTCCGGGGATTGCTTGTCTTACCACCGCGTCGACGAAGGCGTGGCGATCTGGGCCGCCAACTATATTGATCCCAAAGTGAACTTCGAGCGGGGTTACAATTACTTCTTTCCTCATGGCTTCACCAGCTTTGTGCACAACCATTATGACACCTGGCCCTTTTACCTTTATCTGACCAAGACCTTTGGCGATGACATGATTCGCCGCATATACCAGGGCAACGCCACGAGATCCGCCTACGATTCGATCGACAATGCGATCGACGGGGGCTTCAACAAGCAGTGGCCCGAATATACGACTGCCGAGTGGAACCAGCTGCCCAATCATTCTGACTTTCGCGAGTGGGATGACTTCAACGACGTGCCGCTCGAGCCGAGTGCTGACAATCAAAGTTATGTGCCGATCGAAAAGAAGAAAGTCACCATCTCGGACAAAGGCGAATACTCCGATAACTTCAACTTCGAGCTGGCGCCAACGACCCGTAAATATTTTCATTATGTTTTCGACGACACCGCCACCCGTTCCATCGGTCTCGAAGCGCCGATCAGCTACGAGCCTTCCAAAAAGATCCGGTTGCGCGCGTTGGTCAAGCGCGCGGGCACGAGCTGGGTTATCGAAGACTGGAACGACCTTGGCGAAGACAAAGAGTTTTGCCAGGACCTGCCCGACTCCCGGCTTGAAGAGCTGGTGCTGATTTTTTCGAACGTCGAATTCACCCCTGATTACGATCAGAGCAAGATCATCAAAGTTCGCGGGCGCCTCAAGGCCTCGAATTTGGCTTGCAAAGGTTGGAAAGGTCGCCTGACCGTCACCCGCAATGTGGACAAGCCCAAGGAGAAAAAAACCCTGGTCGCTACAAGTACCGCAACCTTTGAACGCGATAAGGACGTAAAAGGCCATTTTTCCGGTCGTTTTCTGCTCAAGGGCGGCTCGGGTACTTATGTTTTTGATGGTGTCCGTTATGAGCCCAATACCACTTGCACCGCGCATGCCGAAGGTACGTTCACACTTGATCCCAAGCTGGGGCGCGGCGATTCGATTGGGCTCTATCCCCACCACGTTTCTCCGACCTCTAACGCGAGATCGTATAATGCGTCTTTGTACAGCAGCCAGGTCATGCCGATTCCGGTGACCTATCATTGCATCGACGGAAAATCTTTTTCCGAAGCCGAGTATGTCTTGGGCTGGTACACGACGAAGTTTTATAAGGCCAACGCCGCCGGACATCTGGTCGGCAAGCAAGTTGATATGGACGCAACGTCGGAGTGGGATTTTGCTCCGCTGTAACGGCACGGGTTTTGCTTTAGCGAGTTGATATGACACATCAACTCCCGAAATTGCCTTTCTCCAGATTCGCGCTCGCACCGTATATCTCTGGCCAGACGATTGACGTCCATTATGGCAAGCATCATCAGCACTATATCGATGAGCTGAACAAGCTCGTCGCGGACAGTGATTATGCCGACCTTTCACTGGAAGATATAATTCAAGTCGCGCCACCAGGGCCGATCTTCAATAACGCAGCTCAGGCGTGGAATCATGATTTTTACTGGAAGAGCCTGACCTCGTTTGGTCGTAAACCGCGTGGCGAGCTGCTGCGCACCATCGATAAACAGTTTGGCTCGGTTGAGCAGCTGGAAAAAGAAATCTTTCAGGCCGCTTCGGGGCAGTTCGGCTCAGGCTGGGCCTGGCTGGTTCAAAATACCGACGGCTCACTGGCGGTACTGGCGACGAGCAATGCGAATACACCGCTAAAGCTGGGTAAGAAGCCGCTGCTGGCCATCGATGTTTGGGAACATGCTTACTACCTCGATTATCAAAACGATCGCGTGCAGTACCTCGAGAATATAAGGCATATTACCAACTGGGAGTTTGCGGAGCTGAATTTCATCGAGGCCAGGCCCCGGCGGGATGCCCGGCCAGCTGACCGGTCTCTTTCAGGGGCAAATTCCGGTATTCCGGCTATTTGATTCGAATCGCCCGGTCCATTTGCGGGCCCTTGTGCTACGGTGCTGATACATTATGGTTGATAAAACTCTCCAGAAACCGCACTTGCAGAGTGTGGGAAAGTTTCAAAAGCCGCATCGCGCGTTGGCCGAACGCAAGGCCGACGCCTCCAGTACGGCCAGCCTCAATGAGCGCATCTGCGACCTCGAGGCCGAAAAGCTGGAACTCATGGAATCGCTCC
>JBBRLF010000448.1:0-3369 GCA_038231515.1 candidate division WWE3 bacterium | reverse complement strand
GTTGATCCAGAACGTGCCAGCCTTGATGTTTTCCATCGCGCGCATCGCGATTTCGAGGTTGTTCGTGTAGATGCACGCGCCCAGGCCGTACTTGGAGTCGTTGGCCATGAAGATGGCCTCGTCGGCGTCTTTGGCCACGGTGATCGACAGCACGGGCCCGAAGATCTCTTCGGTGGTGGGCAGTGAGCCGTGTTTCACATTTACCAAGATGGTGGGCTCGAAATAATGGCCCTTCAGCCCCGAGGGCTGATAACGCTTGCCGCCCAGTAAAATTTTGGCGCCTTCTTTTACGGCCTGTGCCACCTGATTTTCGACCAGCTCGGCCGCCTCGGCGGTGATAAGCGGGCCCACATCGGTGTCGGGCCGGGCCGGGTCGCCCACGCGCACGGTTTTTACGTGCTTGAGCAGACGCTCGACGAACTCGTCGGCAATTTCTTTGACGAGATAAATTCTTTTCGAAGACGTGCACACCTGGCCGGCGTTGAGCAGGCGCGCCCACGCGACTCCAGGAACGGCAACCTCAAGGTTCGCATCGGCAAATACGATAAACGGGTCCACGCTGCCCAGCTCCAGATTCACCTTCTTCAGATGCTGACCGGCCACCGAAGCGATGCGACGCCCCACCTTGGTTGAACCGGTAAACGCGATCAGATCGACCTTGGGGTGTGCGATCAACGCTTCGCCCGTAACCTCGGCGCCCGTGATGACGTTCACCGCGCCGGGTGGCAGGATGTCGTACACCTTGGCCAGCATTAAGTTGGTCAGCGGATTCTGATGCGGCGGCTTGCACACGATCGTGTTGCCGGCGGCCAGCGCGGGTGCGACCTTCCAGCTCATGAGCAGCAGGGGAAAGTTAAACGGCACAATCGCCGCCACGACGCCGAAAGGTTCCTTGATCGTAAAGTTAACTTGATGAGGAGCCACGGGCGGCACCGAGTTGCCATAGCTGCGGCGCGCGACTTCAGAGTAATACTCAAAACATGCCGCAACCCATTCGATGCAGTCAAACGATTCGCTGATCGGCTTTCCGGTTTCGAGCGTCATCAGATGCGCCAGCTCATGTTCCATCGCGCGCACACGTGCGCCCACTTCGCGCAGCAGCTTGGCTTTTTCCGCACCTGGCGTTTTCCACCACGCATGCTGGGCGGCGGCCGCGGCCGCTACCGCCGCGTTCACATCTTCGGCATCGCACTCAGGTACGGTGCCCAGCAGCTCGAGTGTCGCCGGATTTCTGATCTCGCGCGTGGCCTTGGCGCGGGCCTGCACCCATTCGCCGCCAATCAGTATTTTCTGCGTTCCCTTCGAATCCATCTCGCTCTCCTTCAAATGGCGTTAGGTAAGACTAGGACAAAGAATAATTCCAATCACGATCAGCACCAGGCACAGCCACTGCGCCTTGGTGATGGCCTCTTTCAAAATCGTGGCCGCGTAGATCAGCGTAATGACGGGATAGGCGCCGGTTAGCGGCGAGACGATCGAAATCGGGCCGGCCTTCGAGGCGACCAGCACGCCCAGATCGCCGCCCGCGAGCATGCACATGGGCAGCGCCGAGCGGGTCAGCTCTTTTACGGAGTGGCCCTTCTCGCGGCGTTTCAGCATGACATAAAGTCCCAGCGCAATCGCTTCACCCATCGTGTTGAAGGCGGCCAGGTTCACGTCGTTTGCGCCGGGCAGGCTGTAGGAGTATTTCACGATCGTCTGATCCACGCCCCAGAACAGCACGGTCAGCAGCGAGAACATGATCCAGCGATTGCCGTCGAACTTGGCGGAAGGATCGCGCGGAGCCCAGGAAAGGCCGATACAGCCGGCGATAACCAGCCCCACGCCGATGTTTTGCGACGGCAGCAGGTGCTCGGAGAGGAATACCCGGGCCAGCAGCACGACGACTGCCGGATAGGCCGCCGACAGCGTGCCGATGATCGCGATGGGCCCCGAAACGATGGCTTCAAAGTAAAAAGCCCAGCCAATGCCGTCCAGCAGATAGGCACCAAAGCCCGTCAGCGCGAATCTGAAACTCTCATGAGTGATCAGCGCCGGATGGGGCTGGGTGAAGAAATAACCCAGGTTTACCGCGGCTTTTGCGAAGATAAAATAAAGGCAGTAGCGTGCCGGTGGGATCTCGGAGATCCATTGTTTCACGAGCCCTTGGCCGATTCCGTAAAGAAAAAGCGCAAGCAGCGAGGGCACGAGCCAGGCCAAAGTCGAAGATGTCATGCGCGCACCTTAGCCGATTTCTTTCGCATTACCACTGAGAGTTAACAGGATTTGAGACACACCGAGTCAATGTAATGGCTCAATATTTTTGAGGTTTAGGTGGTTTCCTTGTTGCCCCGGGCGGGAATCTATTCGATAAGGGGGCACAGCATTTATCAGGGGTTTTTCTTCTTCATAATGACGTGGACGCGTGGGGACGTGTGGGGCGTTAGCAGTGGGGGTTCGATGAGATACTTTTTTGTCTCGTTCGTAATTTCGATTTCCGTCGCGCTCGCGCCTGCCGCGTTCGCCAAAGTTCCGACCAACGTGGACACGGTAATTATCGGCGCGGGCTTAAGTGGCCTGGCGACGGCTTATGCGCTGAAAAAAGCGGGCGTGCCGTTTCAGATTCTCGAAATCACACCGCGCATTGGTGGCCGCGTGCGCACCGTGCGCTACCAGCGCGCTGGCGAGCCTGAACTCTATGCCGACTCGGGCATGGAGGAGTATTGGGAAAGCAATCCCGCCGTCAAGCTGCTCAAAGAGCTGGGCCTGAAAACCCGCAGCGACTTTGCGGCTTCAAGTTTAATGTTGGACAAGAAACTCGAAATTCTTGGTGCCGGCGAGGACACGGAAAGTTTTCTGAAGAGGATTTTTTCGACTGCCGATCTCGCGGCGCTTGAGTCTTTCAAGACGATGGTCTCGCCGATGATCGCACGGATCCGCAGCGGCGAAGCGATACCGGCTGAGCTGATGAAGCTCAAAGACGTCGCCTTTTCGCAGTGGGTGGCCAGCCAGGGCGTGCCCAAGCGCGTGGCCGAATGGATTCGCGTGTCCATCGAATGTGAAATCGGTACGGGTTGGGATCGTCTTTCGGCCCTCGATGGCATTGCCGAGTTTCATATCTTCCTGGGCAAGGGCGAGCCAAGTTATCGAGTGGTGGGCGGCAACGAGAAGTTCACCGACGCGTTATCCAAAACGGTGGGCCGCGACCGCATCAGCGTGAACACGCGCGTGAATCGCATCGAAACCAAAGGCAACGAGGTTTTCGTCACGTATCTGGATCAGGCCACGAACCACTCCGGCGTCGTACGCGCCAAACATGTCGTTAGCACGATTCCACTTTATCGCCTTTTCGAGGTGCAGTTCGTACCCGCGTTGTCGGACCGCAAGCGT
>JBBRLF010000447.1:0-3375 GCA_038231515.1 candidate division WWE3 bacterium | reverse complement strand
TTGATTCCAGCTGGAACCGGGTTGCCCAAGTACAAACGCCTGTTTGTGGAATCGACCGCTGAACCGATTGAGCAGCTGCCAAGCACTGCTCCAGAGCTTACAGCGAGCGCAGACGCATCAGCAATCTAAGGACTTGACTCGACTTTTTTGATCGAGTACAAAGCTAAAACTTTTAAGCTATTTAGACAGAGGGAATTAATGCCTACGATTAATCAGTTGGTTCGGAACGGACGAGACAAAAAGAAGTGGAAAACGGGGTCACCAGCCCTGGAACGTTGCCCACAGAAGCGTGGCGTCTGCGTCCGCGTCTATACGACAACGCCAAAGAAGCCAAACTCCGCACTCCGCAAGGTTTGCCGCGTTCGTTTGACGAACGGCTTTGAAGTAACGTCCTACATTCCGGGCGTCGGCCACAATCTGCAAGAGCACTCGATCGTCCTTATCCGCGGCGGCCGCGTGAAGGATCTTCCCGGTGTTCGTTATCACACCGTGCGCGGCACACTCGACACGCAAGGCGTAGCGGGCCGTATGCAGAGTCGTTCGAAGTACGGCGCCAAGCGCCCAAGCAAACCAGCTTGATTGATAAAAGTTTTTAAGGAGATTTAGAGCAAATGGGACGTAAAAAAGTAATCGTAAAACGTGAAATTCTTCCTGATCCGAAATTCAACGATCTCGTGATCGCGAAATTCGTGAACTCGCTGATGAAGGACGGTAAGAAAAGCGTTGCAGAAAACATCCTTTACTCGATGTTGGACATTCTTCAGAAGAAGACCAATGACGATCCGCTGAAGATTTTCAAGAAAGCCTTGGAAAACCTCAAGCCTGTCGTGGAAGTGAAATCACGCCGTGTCGGCGGCGCCACCTACCAGGTGCCTGTTGAAGTGAAGCCAAACCGCCGCCAGTCCCTGGCGTCGCGCTGGTTGATCGAATACGCGCATTCGCGCCCAGAGAAGTCTCTCGAAGAGAAGCTCGCCTCTGAGTGCCTTGACGCCCTCGCTAACCGCGGTGCTGCCGTCAAGAAGCGCGAAGACGTGCACAAGATGGCTGAAGCCAACAAGGCTTTCGCTCACTACCGCTGGTAAGCGGTCAGTTACGCCAAAAATATCATGGCAGAGTATAGTTTAGAGACGACGCGTAATATCGGCATCATGGCCCACATTGATGCGGGTAAGACGACGACGACCGAACGTATTCTGTTCTATACCGGAAAGACGCACAAGATCGGCGAAGTTCATGATGGCACGGCTACCATGGACTGGATGCCGCAAGAGCAGGAACGTGGCATCACCATCACGTCCGCTGCCACCACGTGCTTCTGGAAGGATCATCGGATCAATCTGATTGATACGCCGGGCCACGTCGACTTCACCATTGAGGTTGAACGCAGTCTTCGTGTCTTAGACGGAGCTGTCGCGGTATTTTGCTCGGTTGGTGGAGTCGAACCTCAGTCCGAAACCGTCTGGCGCCAGGCGAACAAGTATCATGTGCCACGCATCGCCTTCGTCAATAAGATGGACCGCGTCGGCGCTGACTTCCGCGGCTGCCTTGAGCAGATGAAGGAGAAGCTCGGGGCCAATCCCGTGGCTTTTCAGCTGCCCTGGGGCAGCGAGGATACGTTCAAGGGCATTATAGACCTGATTGCAATGAAGGCCGTACACTGGCTGGGCGACGATCTGGGTGCGACCTTCGAAGCCGTCGAAATTCCAGCCGACCTGCTCGAAGAAGCCAAAGCCGCACGCGATCACCTGATTGAGTCCGTGGCCGAGCACGACGAAAAGGTGCTTGAGCGATATATTGGTGGTGAAACCCTTTCTGACGACGAGATCATACGGGCCGCGCGAAAAGCCTGCATCTCATTGAGCATCACGCCGGTGATTTGCGGGTCGTCGTTCAAAAACAAAGGCGTCCAGCATCTGCTCGACGCCGTGACCCGTTATCTGCCGTCACCGCTCGACGTTCCGCCTATTCAGGGGCATGACGTTCGCGATCACGAAAAAATGCTGACTCGCAAGGCCGATGTCAAAGAACCCTTTTCGGCTCTCGCGTTCAAGATCATGAACGACCCGTTTGTCGGTACGCTGGTTTTCTTCCGCGTTTATTCCGGTTCGCTCGAGGCGGGCACTCAGATCTACAACGCAACCAAAGAGAAAAAAGAACGAGTGATGCGCCTGCTCCAGATGCACGCCAACAAGCGTGAAGAAATCAAAGGCGTGAAAGCTGGCGACATCGCCGCGGCGGTTGGTCTCAAGTTCGCCACCACCGGCGATACGCTTTGTTTGGAAAATAGCCCAATTCTCCTCGAAAAGATGGATTTTCCTGAGCCCGTGATCAGTATCGCCATCGAGCCCAAGACCCAGGCCGATCAGGAAAAGCTCGGTTCCTCGCTCGCCAAGCTTGCGGCTGAAGACCCTTCTTTTCGCGTAAAAACCGACCCTGAAACGGCCCAGACCATTATCTCGGGCATGGGCGAGCTGCATCTTGAAATTATCGTCGACCGCCTGCTGCGTGAGTTCAAGGTGGGCGCGAATGTCGGCAGTCCTCAGGTTGCTTACAAAGAAACGATCTCCGGACATGGATCAGCTGAAGGCAAATTCATTCGGCAGGCCGGTGGCAAAGGCCAATATGGCCATGTGGTCATCGAGCTCGAACCGCTCGAACGCGGCCAGGGCTATAAATTCGAAAACCTGGTCAGCCCCGAGAAGATTCCCAAGATCTTTATCCCCTCAGTGGACAAGGGTATTCAGGAAGCTATGACTGGTGGCGTTATCGTGGGTTATCCTGTCGCCGACATCATGGCGCGGCTAGTGGACGGGTCGTTTCACGACACGGATTCCACCGAGCTCGCATACAAGATCGCCGGCAGTATGGCCTTCAAGGACGCGTGCCGAAAGGCTGCTCCGGTGCTGCTGGAGCCAATCATGTCCTGTGAGGTCGTTTGTCCCGAAACCAATATGGGCGACGTGATCGGTGATCTCAACAGCCGTCGCGCTCGAATTCTGAGCATGACTCCCAAAGGCAATGTTCAGTCGATCAAGGCGACGGTTCCCCTGGCCGAGATGTTCGGTTATTCGACCGAGCTTCGCTCCATGAGTCAGGGCAGAGCGACCTATACGATGCAGCCTTCGAACTACGACGTCGTGCCGCCTAACGTATCCCAAAAAATTCTATCGAAAATGTTCGGCTGATGAGATAAGCCGGAGCGACACCTAAGGAGAGTTTATGTCTAAAGAGAAATTTGATCGTAGTAAGCCCCATTGCAATATCGGAACGATTGGTCACGTCGACCATGGCAAGACCACTCTGACAGCGGCAATCACGACGGTGTTGGCAAAGGCAGGCCTTTCGGTCGCCCGCGCTTACGACCAGATCGACAAT
>JBBRLF010000446.1:0-3409 GCA_038231515.1 candidate division WWE3 bacterium | reverse complement strand
TGCAGATCCTGCGTGGGCTTAAGACAAAATTTGAAGAACATCATGAGGTGAAATACTCCGAAGACGCAATCCGTGCGTCCGTCGATCTTTCGGTGAAACATCTGCCTGAAAGATTTTTGCCCGACAAGGCAATCGACCTGATTGACGAGGCCGGCGCGCGCGCGCGGCTGTCGAAGAAAAATACCGTGGATGCCGCCGCAATCGAGCAGGTCGTGGCGCAGATTGCGCGTATTCCTGAACGTTCGGTGTCGAGCAACCAGAAGGACCGTCTTCGGCTTCTCGATCGCGATTTAAAGCTGGCGATCTTCGGGCAAGACCACGCCATCGAGGCTCTTACCACTGCAATAAGGCTGGCCAGATCGGGGCTGCGTGCGGGCGACAAGCCTGTGGGCTCATTTTTGTTCTGCGGACCCACCGGCGTGGGCAAGACCGAGCTGAGCAAGCAGCTCGCGCATTCGATGGGAGTGCCATTCCAGCGCTTCGATATGAGCGAGTATATGGAAAAGCATACGGTGTCGCGTCTGATCGGCGCGCCTCCGGGCTATGTGGGTTTTGAGCAGGCTGGTCTGCTTACCGAAGCCGCGCGCAAACATCCACACAGCGTGATTCTGCTCGACGAAGTTGAAAAAGCGCATCCCGATGTGTGGAACATTCTATTGCAAGTGATGGATCATGGCACGCTTACCGACAATAACGGCCGCAAGTCGGACTATCGCAATATCGTGCTGATCATGACCAGCAACGTTGGCGCGCGCGAAATGGAACGTCGTCAGCTGGGTATGGGGCCGCAGCAAGCACCAAGCGGCGCCGCGCAGAAGGAAGTCGAAAAGGCCTTTACGCCTGAGTTTCGCAATCGCCTGGACGCGACGATCTATTTCAATCCGCTCAATATGGTAACGATTGCGCAGGTCGTGGGCAAGCAGCTCGTCGAGCTGGAGTCGCAGCTGCTGGCCAAGAGCGTTGAGATCGATATCTCGGCCGAAGTTCGGGAGTGGCTCGCGCAAAAGGGCTACGACCGCACCATGGGCGCGCGGCCCATGGCCCGGCTTATTCAGGATAAGATTCGCAAGCCACTGGCCGAAGAAATTCTTTTCGGCAAGCTCGAGAATGGCGGCTGGGCGGGCCTTACCTTGAAAGATGGCGAGATTCATTTTGAATACGAGCCGCGCAAAGCCGGCGGCGAAGCTGAACGTGCCGCTGCCGGTTCGAAGTCAGAGCCGGTCAGCTGACCACGGTCAGAATAACTTCAGGCCGCGTTTGCGTGTATTTTCGAGTCGATCCAGGAACTCGTTGCGGGGAATTGCCCGGGCGCCCAGCGCTTCAAGATGCGGCGTTACCATCTGGATGTCCATCCAATCAAGGCCACGAGCTTTGAGATGCTCGATCATGTGCAAGAGTGCGAGCTTCGACGCATTGGGTTTGAGGTAGAACATGCTCTCGCCCGCGTACGCCCCGTCGATGTCGACGCCGTATACGCCGCCGACCAGCTCTTCGCCATCCCAGCACTCCACGCTGTGCGCATGGCCCTGCTTGTGAAAGCGCGAATAGGCACGCAGCATGTCGCGCGTAATCCAGGTGCCGTCTTGCTCGGGACGTGGCAGCCCGGCGCATAGTGCGATAACGGCGTCAAAGGCCTTGTCGATAGTGAAGTGAAAGGTGGTGCGCTTCTGTGCCGTTTTCAGACTGCGTGGCACGTGCAGGCGGTCGAACTCGAGAATACCGCGTTGGGCAGGACAGGCCCAGATAACCTCGACAAAGCTTGGGTCGGGCCACGGAAAAATTCCCTGCCGATAAGCGAGCAGTAAAGACGCCACTTGCAAGTCGCCGCCAACGGCGACGATGCCGTCGGCGTCCGTCTGGCGAGGGTCGGGAAATTTCGTGATCGGCATGCCTTCAGACTCTCTCCGATGAGTGCGCCTGGCAAGGGTCGCCGCATCTTGCGATCAGTCCTTTGAGCTTCTCTCTCGTGTTCTTAACCACGATCGGGCCGTGGCCTGAGCAAAGGGTTTCGACTTGCGGCAGGTCGCGTAGAAATTTTCCCACGTGTCGGTTGCACAGCTCCGTATCCTGGCTGAAGCCGGGCGCCGCCAGGCTGAGATGTTCGATGAAACGCAGGGGCGGAAGGCCCGCGAGAATATTGTCGCCGGAAAAAAGCGTGTGCGTCGGCTCGTGAAAAAGCATGACGCTGCCTTCGGTATGCCCTGGGGTAGGCACGATATTGAAACCCCATTTCCAGGCCCCCTCGGCATAGACTTCATCGACCCGGCTACGGGCAGGATAAGCGTCTTCGAAAAGGTTAAGCCATTCCTGATATACCGGCGCACGCCCTACGGCCATGCGAGGCGGAGTTTTATCACCGCGCAAAAAAGGCGCATCGTTTTCGTGACAGATAACCGGGCAGTCGAACTTGTCGCGCAGCCATCCCGCATTGGCGGCATGATCGCTATGCCGGTGCGTGAGCAAAACCGCGGTCAGGTCGTGCTTGTCGCGCACGCCCGCCAGCCAGAGATGCGCGAGCAGAGCGGGGCGATCGGTGAAGTAACCCGTGTCGACGAGAAAACGGCGGTCCTGCGAATCCGTGAGCAGCCAGGAGTTCGCGATTTTTACGCCGGCGGCCAGTCCAAGATGGGGTGCTACCTTTTTCATGACAACATATATATGACGGGTGTAGGTGTTTTTCCTATGAAAACATCCTTGCTGCTGTTCGTTTTGCTGATCAGTGTGCCGGCCCACGCCCGTAGCTGGGTCAGTCCTGACTTCTTCGTCGAACGCGGCTCCGAGCCAGCCCAGCTTGCCAAGTCCCAAACCGTGACCGACTGCCGAGCCCATATTGCACACGTGGTGTGCCTCGTTGATGGGGTTCCACCAGGTGAGAATGAGCGTCCGCGGGCTTGCCTGCCTGGTGGTGAGTCATACGCGCATTATTTCGAAGAGCTTTACGATAATTTTCCTGCCACGCTTCAGCGCGTTTTCTGCTCGCTGACGACCATAAATATCGAAAAGAATTTCTTTGGTACCGCCTATGGCGGTGTACGTCAGGATGCGCAGGGTAACCCACTTGGTGCCATAATTGGCATTCGCAAATCGGTGCTCGATGAACATCTGGATCTCGCAACCTGGGCCACGTGGAAAGAGCAGCTGTCGTTCGGTGGCGTCATTGATTCCTACACCAGCACGCCGGGGCTGCCCGTGATTCGCACGCATTCGAAGCCCGGGGTGAGCGATTTTCTTTACTTCGTGATTGCGCACGAGTTTGGCCACGTCTTTGATTTTGCCAACCACCTCAATCGTATCGTCAATGGCAACGAGATGGCGCCTGGTAGCTGGGGCGCGCTGTCCTGGAAAACCGACGCGCTGCCGAATGCTCAAAATCAGTTCCCCAATCAGGGCGCCCTGTGCTTCTATGAAT
>JBBRLF010000445.1:0-3420 GCA_038231515.1 candidate division WWE3 bacterium | reverse complement strand
GGCCGAACCCTTTCGTCGCCGATTCTGCTTGAGCAGCGCATCGAGTACTCGCCGCTTGAACGCGAGCTGGTGTGGCGGGCCACCAATCCGCTTGAACGTCGCAACCCGGCTTCTTTACTCGAACTCAAGCCCTTGCTTTCGTGCGTTTTTCACGAGCAGAACCACCGCATTTTATGGCGGCTGCTACCGCCAGCGCCGCGCCAGGCAGCAGGGCTGCGCCGGTACCTGAATTTTGCCGAGGCCCTGGTCATCGTGACCGATATGGCTCTGGGCGATGAGCTGGGAGTCAAAGCTGCAGGGCTCTACAAGACAGTTGGTGTGCTTTATGACCCCGGCTCGGCGGTCTCACCACGTAAGCTTGGACGGCGCGCTTACCGAAATTATTTACAAGCCTGCTTGCATGCCACCTATCTGGCGCTCGAAGGCTATGACGACAAGCTGATTGCCCAGGTGATTCCGCAGCTCTATGCCAACTCCCCGTTGGCTGAACGTGCAGTGCAACGTGCCGGAAACCTCAATAAGGGCTTCCTCATGGGCACAAATCTGGTGTGGCAACGCCGGTACCAGAGTCAGGCGTTGAAGACGCTTGCGACCCGGCGCGGCGCGCCTTTGAATTTGGTCGAGGATCCGCTCAGCAACTGGCAGCAGTATGTGTTTGCCGAGAAGTGGTTTGACCACGTAGAATTATGAGGTTGTGAAGCACTCGTTTCGAAGCTCAACTTCGCTGGTCCTGCTCTATGCGGCGGTATGCCTGCCGCCGCCCGCTCCCGTGGTGCTGGAGTCGTTTCCGTTTCACCTGCCTTTGACTGCCGACGAATGGACCAAGGAAGTCAGTCTGGGCTTGGACAGTGATGTGGCGCTGGGCGCAGCGGCCGCGTTTTTGATGGATGTGGAGCGCCCCTACGGCGCCACGCTGGAAGTTGGGCCGTGGACTGCGGGCCATCGGCACGCCGAGTATCGGTACGTTAAAAAATTTCCGAACTCGTCAGGAACGCTACGGGGCCTCTATCGTACCGAAAACATGTTTCCGGCCGGCACGGTCGTGACCGCCAGCTTTTACAAGGGCACCAAAAACCTGGGAACGCAGGACTTTTATCTTGATCCTGTTTCGGCCTGGAGCTACTTTCAGATTCCATTGCGTTTTTCACCGCCGGGCACTGACTCGGTAGGCCTGGGACTGGGCGTGGCGCAGAGAAATCTGGGTAAGGCTTTTTTCGCGAATCTGAGCTTTTCAAAAGCCGAAGGCTGGCCGCTGCGAGCCTGCATGGATCCGCCGCAACTCACTCGCACCAAGAGCCAGGCAAAGTTTCAGTCATCGGGTTTTTTTCGCGTGCAGAATATTCAAGGCACCTGGTGGCTGGTGACGCCTCATGGCCGTCCGGTTTACTCAACGGGCGTGGCGACCAGCGCGGCGGATGCGGCGAGCTCGACTGCCGATCAGTACGCGTTGTACAGGCAGCTGGGTTTTAACTCGATCAGCACGGATATCGGTTTTGAAGGCTGGGCCGCGGGCAATACGCTGCATCCGACTGAAGCACTGTGGATGTTTCAGACCTTGAATACCTCGCAGTGGGCCCAACGGCAGAGCGGCGCCTTTGATCGATTGCAGACCGCAAAAGGCGAAATTTCGACCGTGCCGGGACAGGGTGCGGAGCACTCTTTTCCCGATCCCTTCGATCCGAAGTTCGCGAATTTCTATCGCGGCAGCGTACGCGTGGTGGCGCAGTTTCTTAAAGATACGCCGTGGTTTGTGGGATATTACGCCGATTCGGGCCTGGGTTTTGCGGAGCTGCCCCGGCGAGTTTGGTCGAACTACGCGGGGCAGGCCTTTATCCATTTTCTGCTCGTCAAATACGGCATGATTGGCGGGCTAAATCAGCTCTGGGGTACCACGTTTTCGTCGTTCGAAGCGCTGGCCGAGAAAAAGCCTGATCCTGAGTCGGGCGGGGCAGCGATGAAGCGCGACTTCGCGCTTTTTGCGCGTGAGATCGTAAAACGCTATGTGCTGCTTACCGGCAATATTATTCGTGAGGAAGATCCGAATCACCTCATCTTCTCGAATCGCTTTACGAGCGGACCTGAGCTGCTCGAGGCGTTGCCTTATCTGGATCTGTTTACCGGCTTTGACGCGTTGGCCTTGGATCTGCCCATTGAGAATGTGCAGGCGGGCATGACGCTGGCACAGCGTGGTCAGCTTGAGCTGCTGTATCGTGCCACTGCCAAGCCCATCGTGATCGCTTCGACTACGCTTGCGGCCCGGGATTCAGGATATTATGACAACGCTGGCAGTCTCGATCGCACGTTTTGGAACTCGGTGCCCGATCAAAAGGCGCGCGCCACCCAGGTCGCACATTTTCTTACCGATCTTTATAACACGCCCTACGTCATTGGAGCCCATTGGTCCAGCTACCGCGATGGTGTTGCCGGCGGACCGTCTGCCAATATTGGCCTGGTCAGGCGCAGTGGCGCACGTTATCAGGAGCTGACCGACGTCCTGACCGTGCTCAATCACCAGCTCTACGAGGCGCCGTTGAAGGCCTCGACACCGCTGGCTGGCGTGCCACCGTTTACCCGGATTCCGGTTTCGACTGAAGGCAGCTGGCAAAGCAAGTCCAAGATTTATCCAGGACGCGTCAGTAAATAAAAACGGATCAGTAGTTCAAGGTCATGAGAAGCAAGGCCAGGCCCGCTGGAACGGCTTGAATGACGAAAAATTTTCTATTGAAGATGGCGGAACTCATTAACCCGGCGGCCAGCACGCAGCTGAATAGAAAGATGCGCAGGTTGTAGCTCTCTATTCCTGTTGCCATAAAAGCCCACATCAAGCCGACCCCTAAAAAACCATTATAGAGGCCGAGAACCTTTGCCAAAGGTGCGGTGAGTTCTGCTTCTTCGGCATCGAACTCAAACAGGTCTTTGGCAATGGTGGACTTCCACATGAAAATTTCGACGATCATGATCCACACGTGTTCGATAGCAACGAGGAGCACCAGATACCTCGAAATTTGATTCATTAGAGCATACATGGCCGGAATCTCCTCGTTTCACTCACTGCGCAATGCTTCGATCACTTCGAGCTTTTCAGCTTTGACTGCTGGAATCATTCCACTGGCAATGCCTACGGCCAGAATGGATACGACCGAAAGTGCAAATGCACTGGGCTCAAAAACCCATTCAAACGCCAGCTTGGGTACAAATTTTGAGGCGCCATAGATCATGACCTCATAGGCTGAAAAACCCAAAAACATTCCTATCACGCCTGCAACTGCACATAGGATAACGGATTCGAGCAGAAACTGCACCCGGATGCTGAAATCGGTAGCCCCCAGCGCCTTGCGTAGCCCGATTTCCTTGAACCGCTCGCTTACCGATACCAGCATCATGTTGGTAATGCCGATGCCGCCGACGATAAGCGAGATG
>JBBRLF010000444.1:0-3423 GCA_038231515.1 candidate division WWE3 bacterium | reverse complement strand
GTTTTTGTTTTTTTGGCATTGACCCTGGTGGCGATCGGAAATGGTATTACCAATCCTTCGCTTTCGAGCCTGGCCTCACTGGGCAGCAAGCCCGAGCGCCGCGGCGCAACGTTGGGTATCTATCAGTCTGCCGGCAGCCTTGCTCGTGTCGTGGGCCCGCCCATCGCTGGCTGGGCCTATGACGGCTTCGGCGTCCAGGTCCCGTTTTTGATCGCCGCTGGCACGATGGCGCTGGCCTTTTGGGCGGCCACGCTCTGGCGGCTGGGTTCGAATGCCTGGATTCGAGAGGCGACCAAAACTTTTCGGTCCCGGGGCTTCAAGGGCCTGGTTCGAGCCTACGGCTGGAAGCTGGTAGCGGCATTTTTCTGTTACTATCTGATCCGCGACCTGACGATTTATATTCTTCTGCCCTGGCTTGCCGCCAAAGGCCTGCTGTCGATATAATAGAGTTCTATGAGCCATGCTTCACGATGTCTGGTGCTTGCTCTCGTTTTCACGGTTTCAGCGTGCGCACTTGGCCAAAAAAAAATTGCGCCACGCCTGACCTACCGGGCTGGCTTCGTGGCCAGCACCGATGGCCAGAAGTTTTATCCCCTGCTTGAACTGCTCGACCTGGCCGAAAAAGCCAAGCCAGCGTGCCGAGCCATTAACCGCAACTTGCAAACCAAAGCCCAGTACCTCGTCGAGCGCCGTGACGGAGCCATCGCAATCAAGATCAAGGAATGCGAGTCGCCCACCGGCGGAAACTGCCAGAAGCTCGAACAGTGTCTCAAAGCCCGTCCTGTCGCATGGCTGGCCCGCGCCTCAGGACGCGTGCCCGAGCTGGCCGGAACCGTCTACACCGACTGGATAGGTCGCTGCGGTGGTTCCATCGCCGTAAACTTCTACTACGGCCCCCAGGCCACGCTGCCGATCGAAAAGGTGGGCTGCGCCGAGCCGCTGCACGACGCAATCGACACGGCCTACGAGATGTATCTCGTCTCACGACCTGCTTACGAGAATGGCCCGCTGGTTGGCGACAGCCTGCCTGCGGCCAACCCGTATATCGAAGCCCTCTTGAAAAAATGGAACGCGGTTTCGTTTAGCAACTCTGGTGGCCTTCCGCCGCTTTAGTTGCAGGTTCCCTGGGTCACGCAGGCTTGCAAAACATGGAAGTGCGTTGTGTAGAACGACGCCGGCAGAAAATTCATCATGGGGCCGTATCCGCTGTTCTCAGCCCACCACTTCGCGCCTTGGGCAATGACCGGCGCTACCATCAAGTTGCGCACGTCAAACGCTTTCCAGCCGTTGGTATCGGTTACGAAGCCGCCGTACTGGTTCATCGCCTTGAGCAGCATCGACGAAACCGGGTCCAGCCCCAGGGCATCCACCTGCTCGGCAGTCAGATCACTCCAGATGCGGGAGCCGAGTGGAATTCCAGTGCCGCTGCCGGTAGGGCAGGCGAATGACGCCGAACGCGTGGCTGGATAAACGCTTCCAGCGACATCGTTACAGCCCGGCGCCACGGCAAGCGCGTGATGGATCGTGCCACTCATGAACTCGTCTACCGTCACCAGTCCGCCGAGCAGCGAAGCTCCGGATGCCGTGGTGGTTCCACCCCAGCCACTGGTTGTCTTGTAATTGGTAAAGCTGCCGTAGCCTACCGATATCGTGCTGCCGGAGACAATCGGTTGGTTGTGCGGAAAGAGGTAGTAGTCATACTCGTCGCCAGTCGTGGAGTTGAGTACCGTCAGATGACCGTCGACGCCAGACGCGGCCACGGCATTGGCCGGCATCGGTACGTTGGCGCCATTCAGATTGCTCGGCCCATACGGCAAGGTGAATTTCAGCTTCACGGTTGGATCGTTGGCGCTGGTGAAGAAATGTGGGAACTCACCCAGGTTGCCGTCAACAAAGAGTTTGCCTTCGTAGTTGCGAAACAGTTCATCAAACATCTTCTGGGAGTCAGAAACCATCAATGGAATGGCAGGTAACGGCTGGCTCCACGGTGAATTCGCCGCGTAAGTGCAGTAAGGCAGGCCGGAAAGCGGACCGACAGTCGCGCAGGTGCCGGGAATCCCAGCCGGTGGCTTGATGAAGGTCAATTTAGCCGACATACTGTCGATGGTGAGACTCACCGACGAGGCGCCCTTCTGCGTGAACTGCAGATAGATCGCACCGATCTGCTTGGTGGGGTCCAGAGCAAAGGTGGCCGTTAAGTCTTGAACCGTACCCACGGTGTTGACGATCGGAGTGCACTGCCCCACGTAGGCCGCTTCGCCGATGTACAAGGCGTTGGCACACATATTCATCAGCGCGCCGTCGGGCGCATCATTGACGACAACCTTTGCCGACACGGCATAGGAGACGCCCACGGTGCCCCCGGTGGTCAGCACCCAGCCGGCGCTCTCCCACTCGGGAATCGAAACAACCGCACTTGCGGCTCCCTCGATCGCTTGAATCGGCGATTGGACAATCGAAACCGCGGCACTCGAGGGCACGAGTGCGGTTACGCCTGACTCAAAGCCAGGGTCTTCAATCAAATTGATGACAGGAGTGGTGACTTCGAATGGCAAGATGGTGACCTCGGTCGACGCAAAGATATTGCCATCGCCTTCGAACTGAATCAGGCAGTGCTGGCCGCACGTGTTCGGGGCCGGAAACGTCACATGATGGGCGTCGGTCTTGGTTAACGTGATCGGGCTTGTGCCGACTGTGCCGGTGTACGTCGCCGAATCAAATTCAGGTCCCGTCAGGTCTGAGGTGAGGGTGACCACCTTCAGGGGCTGCAGAGGATTCTGATCGGGCGTCACTAAAAAGGTGCTGGCATCGCCGGGCCCACACGAAATGGCGAATAGACTGGACCCCAGGACGAGACTAAAAAGCACTTTGGAAGGCAACCGCAACATCGTGAACTCCTCGAAGATATTAACTGAGGAGACCACATAGCCTATGGTTGATAGAATTAATACACTTTAAATCGGAAAAGCACACCTCTTTGGGTAACTAGTCCGTGTTGCCGGCAACGAAACCAAATAAAACCGAATAAAATCAATAGATTAAACCGACGCTCCGCTTCCGAATAAGAAAATATACCTGATAAAGTCAGGCTTATTTTTCAGGATGCCCGGCAGCCCACTCCTGCGAAACCTTATCCATCGCCTTCTCAACAGTGATGCGAGGCTTTGGCGCCGTTCCCAATTCCTTCTGCAAGGTCGCAACATCTTCGGGCTTATCGGCAGGCGTATCGGCCATCATCGTGCGAACGTAATGAACCACTGCAAAGCGATCTTCGGGCTTCATCGCCCCAAAAGCCGACATGCCCGTTCCCGGGCTGCCGTTCGTGACCGTGTGGAACATCGTGGCCACGCCCCGGCCAAACTTCCAACCTTCATTGGACGTAAAGTTACGCGGACGCGGGGTAAGCGCCATCGCCGCCGGGCC
>JBBRLF010000443.1:0-3429 GCA_038231515.1 candidate division WWE3 bacterium | reverse complement strand
CGATCCACTATCAGCGCTCAGGAATCCAGCGCAAGATTTCAATTCTGGAGCTGCCCTCACCCAAGCCCGGAAGTCCGTATCGCAGCGGCCTGGAACATGTCGAGTTCGTGATCGATGAGCCTTTCGAGGCCTTCCTGGCCCGTTATCCTCAACTGATATTCGACATGAGTGGAGCAAACAAGGCCATGAATCCCGAGGTACGACTCTCCTTTGAAGACTGCTCGGTGAAATTTCACCACCAGTCGCTCAAAGATGTCATCGCCCTCGAGACGCAGGCCAAAGGACAGTAGACTTAACGCAGGATCTGGATGTCGGCGATCGGGCCGCTCTGAATCACGAGCGACTTCGAAGCCGAAGCCATGACCGACTTCTTGCCCGAGATGTGCAGCACTTCGCCGAACGTCTTTAAGTCCGAGAGAAAGTCGATGTTGATGCCTTTGTTGGTAACGTAAACCTGAAGCCCCGAGGTGTCGGTGCCTGCCGCGCGCAGAATGGTTTCAACGCCAGCAAGGTAGTCGGCGCAGGATACGTAGGGAGTCGTTCCCGTGAAGCCGACCGTTTCATAGGTTTCGGTGACGTTAACCAAAGCGTCCAGGCCATCAGCGGTCAAGGTGATCACGAGATCTTCATTCAGCGACTTTTCGCAGCCCGTGCTGACCGTCGTTACGGAGTTAATGCCAGCCACTGGTATCGTGAGCTTGACGCTTTTGAGATTCTTGGTCGTCGGGGTAAAGGCAACCACGGCGTCATTGGAATCGATAGCGAGCACAGCCGAACCATCGATTTTAACAATCGTGGGCGCTGACGGAGAGCCCTGCGAAAGCGTAACCGTAAAGACGTTGGTGGCCGCGTCGTATGCGACTGCGGTGCCGGAAACCGTCGTGCTGGCCTGGCCAAGCTGCGCGAAGGTCACGGTTGCCGTCGAAGCAGCATGATTGTGATAGGTGGCGTTCAGAACGATGTTGGAATCCAGTGCCACATCGTAATTGCCGAGGGCTTCGATAACGGTGAAACCGTCGGCGCCCGGACCACAGCCCGAGAAAATGGCGGCAAATGCCGTTACAGAAATAGCCAAAGAAACGCGAAAACCAGGGGTCATGACTCTGCTCCTTAAATAAACATTGATAGGGTTTGGAGCAAGTACGACATTAAACGCGGTGCGTCAATAGTAAATCGGTCGGTTTACTCGGTACAGCTGGTGGACAGATGATCGATTCCGCAGTTCAATACCCTTCATGAGCGATTTTCAATTTCAAGAGATTCTCGAGCACGCGCACTCAAGCCCCGGCGCACCTGAAACTACTCCGTATCGCAAGCTGACTGGAGACTTCGTTTCCGAGTTCAAGGCGGGGCCGCACACCTTCCTGAAAGTCGAAGCCGAGGGCATCTCGCTGCTCACCAGCCAGGCGATGCGCGACATCGCCCATCTATTACGCCCCGGACATCTCAAACAACTGCGAAGCATCTTGGACGATCAGGAGGCCTCGCCCAACGACAAGTTCGTGGCACTCGAGCTTTTGAAAAACGCCAACATCGCCTCGGGCTTCGTGCTGCCCTCGTGTCAGGACACCGGCACCGCGATTGTCATGGCCAAAAAAGGCCAGAACGTTTTCACCGGCTTCAACGACGAGCAGGCCATTGCCCGCGGCGTCTTCGACACCTACCAGACCTCCAACCTGCGCTACTCGCAGGTCGCGCCCCTGGACATGTATAAGGAAGCAAACACGGGCAACAACCTGCCCGCCCAGATCGACATTTATGCCACTGAGGGCAGCGAGTTTCGCTTCCTGTTCATGGCCAAGGGCGGGGGCTCTGCAAATAAGAGTTATTTATACCAGGAAACCAAAGCGCTACTCAACCCGTTTGCGCTGGCCGCCTTTATCGAGAAAAAGATCAAAACCCTGGGTACGGCCGCCTGCCCCCCCTACCATCTGGCCATCGTGATTGGCGGCACCTCGGCCGAGGCCACCTTGAAGACGGCCAAGCTGGCCTCAGCCCGTTATCTGGACGACCTGCCCACGACTGGCAACAAACTGGGGCGCGGCTTTCGCGATCTGGAAATGGAGCAAAAGGTGCTCGAGATTTCGCGCAAAAACGGCATCGGCGCGCAGTTTGGCGGCAAGTACTTCTGTCACGACGTGCGGGTTATTCGCCTGCCCCGCCACGGCGCCTCGTGCCCGGTGGGCATCGCCGTTTCGTGCTCGGCCGACCGCCAGGCGTTGGGCAAGATCACCAAAGATGGCATCTTTCTCGAGCAGATGGAAACTGATCCGGCGCAGTACCTGCCCGAACCGGGAATCCTCGGATCTGATGACGCCAAACAAGTCTCCGGCGACGTCGTGAAGATCGATCTCAATATGCCGATGAGCGAGATTCGCGCCACTCTATCCAAGTACCCAGTCAAGACTCGCCTCGAGCTGACCGGCACCATCGTCGTGGCGCGCGACATCGCCCACGCCAAAATAAAAGAGCGGCTCGACCGCGGCGAAGGCATGCCTCAGTACCTCAAAGACCGAATCGTTTATTACGCCGGTCCGGCCAAAACGCCCGCCGGCATGGCCTCGGGGTCATTTGGCCCCACGACGGCCGGACGCATGGACGCCTACGTCGACCTGTTTCAGTCCCACGGCGGAAGTTTGATCATGCTGGCCAAGGGCAACCGCAGCAAGGCCGTGACCGATTCGTGCAAGAAATACGGGGGCTTCTACCTGGGCTCAATCGGCGGCCCGGCCGCAAAGCTTGCCCAGGACTGCATCCGTAAGGTCGAGGTACTGGAATACGCCGAGCTGGGAATGGAAGCGGTTTGGAAGATCGACATCGAAAACTTTCCGGCCTTCATTGTCGTAGACGATAAAGGAAACGACTTTTTCGCGGGAATTGGCGACGCCAACGGCTAATGATTCGGCAAGAATGAGACGATCAAACTAGCCGCCATGCGTCATTCATGGTAATGGCGACTTCATATTTGGAGTCCAACCCCCGTCATGAAATCGAAACTTGTGCTCAGCTCGATGCTGGTCTTCGCCTTTCCCATGTTCGCCGCGGCCCGCGAATGCGATAATTTTACGAATCGCTTTCGTCCGGTGCGCGATGCCCTAGAAGCGGTCGACCACCAAACCAATTTAATGATCGACGCCGCCGTGGTCAAAGCCAATAACGGCAAGCATGCCTGCGACCGCGAGCGTCTGTACGACAAGCTGGCCTCAAGGCTTGCGTCCACGCCCGTGGGTCAGGTCGAATCCTGGGCCAGCGACACCAATGAGATTGATCGGCTGCAAGACGACCAAAACGGCCCCGACAGTATCTATGACCAGGTCAGCTTTTTTCGCTACCCACTCATGCAATTTGGCATCGACAACTCGATTCGCCTCAATGGCCACGTCATCGGCATCGACAAGCTGGGTCACTTCATGGCCGAAGGCCACTCCT
>JBBRLF010000442.1:0-3436 GCA_038231515.1 candidate division WWE3 bacterium | reverse complement strand
GTAACCGCACACTTAACTTCAGATCGCTCCGCGCGATTGGCTACGACATGGATTATACGCTGATCCACTACCAGGAAGCGGAATGGGAACGGCGTGCTTACGAGCATCTCAAACAGCAGCTGCTGGTACAGGGTTGGCCGGTCGATAATTTGATCTTTGACCCTGGAAAAGTGTGTCGGGGCCTGGTCATCGACACCGAGCAGGGCAATTTGGTCAAAGCCAATCGCTTCGGCTTCGTCAAGCATGCCATGCATGGCACGCGCGTCGTTCCTTTTGACAAGCAACGCGAAACCTATGCCCGCACGATCGTCGACCTCAATGAAAACCGCTGGGTGTTTCTCAATACGCTCTTTTCGCTTTCCGAGGGCTGCATGTATGCGCAGCTCGTCGACCTGCTCGACGAACGCAAGATTCCCGAGGTACTGGGCTACGCCGGTCTCTACAAGCACATGAAAGAGGTGCTCGACGCCGCCCACATGGAAGGGCGCCTGAAGGCCGAGATTATCGCCGACCCCGAACGTTTCGTCAGCCTGGACCCCGAGATGCCCCTGGCGCTGCTCGACCAAAAACATGCCGGTAAAAAGCTGATGCTGATCACCAACTCGGAATGGTCGTACACCGTGCCGATGATGGCCTATGCCTTTGACCGCTATCTTCCGGCGGGCACCACGTGGCGCGACCTTTTCGATCTCGTGATCGTCAGCGCGCGCAAGCCGCAGTTTTTTACCACGCAAAATCCATTTTTCGAAATAGTCGACGACGGCGGCACGCTCAAGGCCCAGGCCGGCCCTCTTAAAAAGGGCACGGCCTATCTGGGTGGCAGCGCCGCACAGGTTGAAAAGCATCTGGGCCTGTCGGGCGACGAGATTCTTTACGTGGGAGATCACATGTTCGGCGACGTGCACGTCACGAAAAATGTGCTGCGCTGGCGCACGGCCCTGATTCTGCGCGAGCTCGAGCAGGAGATTCAAACGACGCAGAGCTTTCGTGACACTCAAAACAAGCTTGAGCAGTTCATGCGCGAAAAAGAACAGATTGAAGCCGTGCTGTGCGAACTCCGTAGCCAGCTGCAGCGTCATCGCTTCCACTATGGGCCCCCGCTTACCGCAACCCCCGAGGTACTGGTCAAACGCACGGCCGAGCTGCGCGCGCGCATCGACGCATTGGACGTCAAGATCGGGCCGCTTGCCCAGCAGGCTGCCGAGCTGAGTAATCCCGATTGGGGCCTGTTGCTTCGCGCGGGAAACGACAAGAGCTATCTGGCGTTTCAGCTTGAGCGGTATGCCGACATCTATACGTCGCGGGTCTCGAATTTTTTAATGACCACGCCCTTCGCGTATCTGCGCTCGCCACGCGGCACCCTGCCGCATGACATCGCGCCGCTCGTGACAGGATAAAGCGATGACCCGTGCTCCGGCCGTATTCATCAGCCATGGCTCACCGATGGCAGCCGTTCAGGAAGACGACTACACCCGTGCCTTGGTGCGTTTTGCACACGAGACGGCGCGCCCTCAGGCCATTGTCGTGATGTCGGCGCACTGGGAAAAGCATACGCCACCGATAGAGATCACGGCGGTAGCGCAGAACGAGACGATGCATGATTTCGGGGGTTTTCCCGAGGAGCTTTATCAGCTAAAATACCCGGCGCCCGGCGATGTCGCCTTGGCCGATCGCATCTCCAAGCTGCTCTCGGCCCAGCAGTTTGAAAATCAGCTGAACTCCAAGCGCGGCCTCGACCATGGGGTGTGGACTCCCCTGCTGCATGCTTATCCCGAAGCCAACATCCCGGTTTTGCAAATTTCGCTACCCATGTTTGAAGACCCGCGCGAGCTGATGCGGGTAGGCCGCGCCCTTGCGCCTTTGCGAGACGAAGGGGTGCTGCTCGTCGGCAGTGGCGGCGCAGTCCATAATCTGGGCAAGCTGAAATGGAACGAGAAGAATGGCCAGCCCGACTCCTGGGCGCTGGAGTACCGCGACTGGGTACGCGGCAATCTGCTGGGCGCCAAAATCGATGACCTCATCGCCTTTGAAACCAAGGGCCCGCAGACAGCGCTGGCCCACCCTACTACCGAACATTTCGTGCCGATTTTTTTCACCATCGGCGCCAGCCTTGCCGGCGACAAGCCACGCGTGTTTCACGACAGCTTTCAGTACGGGAATCTGTCCATGCTTTCATTTTTACTGGGGTAACTCATGCCATTTCTGACAGTTCCGGGCGGCCACAAGTTGCACTACGATATCCAGGGGCATCGTGACGGCATGCCGGTTTTATACCTGCATGGCGGCCCCGGCGGCGGCTGCAGCAAGGCGGACCATCGCTTTTTTGATTTCAAAAAAACACGGGTCACTTTTTTTGACCAGCGGGGCGCAGGCAAAAGCCGGCCTTTTGCCAGCACGAAGAACAACACCACCGACGACCTCGTAGGCGACATCAACCAGCTGCTCGATCACCTTGGCCTTAAACGCGTCTTTATTTTTGGCGGCTCCTGGGGCTCGACGCTGGCGCTGGTGTATGCCATTCGACACCCCGAACGCGTGATGGGCTTACTCTTGCGCGGAATATTTCTCGGGACAAAAAGCGAGAACGACTACTATCTGCGGGGCGGCGTGCGGCTCTATTTTCCTGAGATCTGGGAACGCTTCCTGAGCCATGTGCCGGCCAGCTCACGTCGCAATCCGGCGGCCTATTACCGCAAGCAGATGCATTCGCGAAGCCGCGCGATTCGCAAGGCCTACGCCTTTGAGTGGGCCTTTTACGAATTTTCGATCATGAAGCTGCACACCACCGAGAAAGCCACGACCAAGGCGATCAGGAGCTTTCCCTTTGAGGCGCTCTCGCGGCTCGAAGCCCATTACATTCTGCAGAACTGCTTTTTGCCCGACAATTATATTATTAAAAACGTAAAACGCATCGCACACCTGCCCGTCTCGATTATTCAGGGCCGCTACGACATGGTTTGTCCGCCCGAAGCCGCGTTTCGCCTGCATGAAGCATTACACAACAGTCAGCTGCACATCGTGACGGCGGGGCATACCGCGCGCGAGAAGCCCGTTGAAGAGAAGCTGATCTCGGAAATGAAACGCTTCACGCGCGCTCAGATCTCTTGAAACTCGCGCCGCGGCGGTGCATCAGCCTTGCCACCGATAAGTTTTAACGCGGGCAGGACAATGCCAGTCCGTTCGGGAGTAATCGTCAGCGCGACGGCATCGACCTTTACGGCGAGCCCCGGCGTGCTTTCCAGCCACTGGGCCAGCGATACTTCGCTGCCGTCCTTGCGAAATATTTTTGTGTGCTCTGAAATACCGTGGATATAAATCGCACCACCGTCATTCAACACTCTGAGGTATTTGTTCAGCACCAGATCCACGCGCTCGCTATAAGAAACGGCGCCGAACACATCGGTGATGAGGTCGACACGGCCCAGCTCTTCATCGG
>JBBRLF010000441.1:0-3444 GCA_038231515.1 candidate division WWE3 bacterium | reverse complement strand
ATTGTCGATCTGGTCGTAAGCGCGGGCGACCGAAAGGCCTGCCTTTGCCAACACCGTCGTGATTGCCGCTGTCAGAGTGGTCTTGCCATGGTCGACGTGACCAATCGTTCCGATATTGCAATGGGGCTTACTACGATCAAACTTCTCTTTAGACATTTGTCTATCCTCCAACGTTGAAATTCAAACATGGTGCTGATGAACGGGATCGAACCGTTGACCTCACCCTTACCAAGGGTGTGCTCTGCCAACTGAGCTACATCAGCGAAAAATAAATTGGCAAAAATTGGAGCGGGAGACGGGATTCGAACCCGCGACCCTCAGCTTGGAAGGCTGATGCTCTAGCCAACTGAGCTACTCCCGCAAAATCCTAACTACTAAAACCTTCATCTGCTCCGTCTGGCTAAGACTGAGCAAATTGTGGTGGAGGGGGAAGGATTCGAACCTTCGAAGGCTAACGCCGACAGATTTACAGTCTGTTCCCTTTGGCCACTTGGGTACCCCTCCAGCCAGAAAACTGGTGCTGGCGATGGGACTCGAACCCGCAACCTGCTGATTACAAATCAGCTGCTCTACCAATTGAGCTACACCAGCTTAGCCGCTATTTAATTTTCAAAAAAAACTACAAAAAGCCACGACATCCCTAAATCTTCCCCTGAATTCCGCTGAATTCGGGCAAAGCATTAAATCGGGAGCCTTGGCATCTCACAAATGAATTCGCTGTAATATATGTTTTAAGAACGGAAATGCAATAGGAATTGTAAGGAGTTTGAAGTCTCGTTTTTGGGGTCAGGCGTCCTGGCTGGCCCAGGACATGGCGAGGGCCGCCGCAACCGAGGCATTTAGCGAATGCAACTCACCGCGTCCCACCAGCTTGACGAGAAAATCGCAGTTATCCTTCACCAGCGGGCGCATCCCTTTTTCTTCATTTCCGATGACAATTACCGGCGGAAAGTCATTTTTAAGCTTCGCGAGGTCCTGCTTGGCGTGCTCGGAGAAACCCACACTCCAGAAGCCGACTTCTTTTAACTTTTCGAGCGCCGTGACCAGATTCGTCACCTGCGTGACGCGCAGGTACTCGAGGCCGCCCGAGGCGATGCGATAGACCGTCTCGTTAATCAAGGCAGCGCGGTCTTTTGGCAAAATTACAGCCGAAATGCCCATAAAAGCCGCGGTACGCAGCATGGCTCCAAGATTATGCACATCGGTTATGCCATCCAGGGCCAGCACCACGGGCCGCTTACCCTCTTTGACGGAATCGGCCAGCTCGCCCAGCAGTTCATCAAATTCGGCATACTCGTAGTCGTTCAGGACTGCCACGGCCTCTTCAGCGTCGGCCTTATTGGGGTTGGTCTCGACCCGAACACCGCGCTTCTGGGCCAGCTCTCGGAGTTCGGCAATGCGCGGCGAGGTACGTCCGGCCGGTACCAGGATCTTTGCAATGCGATCGGGATTCGCGCGCAGACACTCTTCGATGCTGCGAAAGCCGCTAAGAATGATTCGAGATGCCATGGGCTTCCTTGATCTGCCGCAAAAATTCCGAGGCGGCTTCCGCACGAGTGCCCTTGGCAGGCGCTGTGATCGGACGGCCAACAACAAGGTGCGAAGAGCCGAGACGCACGGCCTGCTCGACGGTCGCAATACTTTTTTGATCATCGCGGGAGTCGGCGGCATTGCGAATTCCGGGCGTCACGAACAGGGGTGGCTGTCGCCACGAAATTCTTCGCAGGTCGCCGTCTTGCAAGTCAGACGCAGAACAAACAATTCCAGGCAGCCCGGCCGTGCTTGCCATTTCCGCCAGCCGCAGCACGACAGCCGCGCGTGGAATCGCGCCGCCAGCCCGTGCGCCCCAGGCCGTGCAAAGCGCGTCGAACGAAGCCCCGCCAAAGCTGGTCAGCACGGTGACGCCCAGGAGTGACAAAGCGGAACCTTTAGCCGCGTCCTGTGCTGCAATCATCATCTCGGTGCCACCCGAAGCATGGACGGTCAGCAGATCGGCGCCTGTCGAAGACGCGGCTTTCACGGCTTTGGCGACCGTGTTGGGAATGTCGTAGAGCTTGAGATCGAGAAAAACGTGATAACCGTTTTTCTTCAGATCTGAAACCAGCGACGGGCCCGCCTGCGTGTAGAGCTCGAGACCTACCTTGAACCAGCTCACGCCGGCCTGGCCCAGCTCGCGCGCGAGCTCACGGGCCTCAACCAACGTGCAGTTGTCGAGAGCGATGATCAGCTGCGGCAGTGGCCGTTTGGCGGTCTCCATCTTCAGTAGCTGCGCGCGAAGATCACGCGGGTCATCGATTTTTCGCCGCACTTGATACAACGACCCTGCTCCACGGCCGGCGTCAGGCGATCAGCGGCATCCAGCGGGATGCAACGGATGGTGGCCTTGGTCTCATTTTTGATCTGCTCTTCGCACGAGGCCTTTTCGCACCAATGGCAATGGAGAAAGCCCCCGGGCTCATCCAGCTTCTTTTTGAAGTCTTCGTAGTCGTCGACGACGAAAGAGTATTTTTTCCGCATTTCGCGGGCCTTTTCGAGCAGGTCACTTTGCATCTGGCCCAGCTCGCGCGCAATGGTCTTGGCGGCATCGGCAATGGGAATGAACTGCTTCACGCCGGTATCGCGCCGGACGATGGTGACCTGATTTTTTTCCAGGTCGCGCAGGCCGAGCTCGACGCGAATCGGAATACCGATCAGCTCGTACTCGTGGAACTTCCAGCCCGGGCTGTGCTGAGTGTCGCGGTCAACCTTGGTGCTGATGCTGTAGCCCAGCGTGCCCGAATATTCGGGATTCTTGAGCTCGTAGGCCAGCTTATCAGCCACTTCGAACAATTTGGCATCGTCAGGACTACCCTTGGAAATCGGTACGATCGCGACGTGAATGCCGGCAAGCCGTGGTGGAATGACCACGCCTTTGTCGTCGGAATGGGTCATGACGAGGCCTCCGACCAGACGGGTGCTGACGCCCCAACTGGTCTGCCAGACGAACTGCCAGTTACTCTGCCGGTCCTGGAATTTCGTTTCGAAGCCTTTGGCGAAATTCTGTCCCAGATTATGGGAAGTGCCCGCCTGCAACGCTTTGCGGTCCTGCATCATCGCTTCGATGCAATAAGTGCGGTCGGCGCCGGCAAACTTTTCAGAGTTCGTCTTGATGCCGCAGATTACCGGCATGGCCATGTAATTTTCAGCGAAGTCTTTGTAGACGCGAAGCATTTTAAGCGTCTCTTCTTCGGCTTCCGCTTGAGTTTCGTGGCACGTATGGCCTTCCTGCCAGAGAAATTCAGTGGTGCGCAGAAAAAGACGAGTACGCATTTCCCAGCGCACGACGTTAGCCCACTGGTTGAGCAGCATGGGCAGGTCGCGATAGGATTGAATCCACTTGGAGAACATCGAGTTGATGATCGTTTCCGAGGTGGGACGCACCACCAGCTTTTCTTCGAGATCTTT
>JBBRLF010000440.1:0-3449 GCA_038231515.1 candidate division WWE3 bacterium | reverse complement strand
CTTCCTGCTCAAGAGCTACTCGAGCAGCGCGATCGCCTTCACCACCTCAAACAACATCCAGCTGCCCAACTCCATGGCCATGGAAGCCCCACCCGACGCGGCCAACCTGATTCTCGAGCCCACGGGCCTGGTGCTGGACGGCGAAAAGATTCTCGACTTCATCAACCCGCCAGCGCCCATTCCCGCTGCCGACGGCGGCCTGCCGATGATTCGCGCGGCCGACGCCACCTATGAAATCGAAAAACATCAGCTGCGCGACGGCGACCGCCTGATCACGCCCCTGTTTGACGCCTTAGTCAAGTCGCGCGAAAAGCTGCAGTTCGTGCAAAGCACGCAGAATTTCGTGACCAAGAGCGTGGACAAGGACGGCAAACCGATCGAAACCGTTACCAAGGCTCCGAAGTTCAACGGCACTCTGATCATTCACGCCGATAAAACGATCGCCTACAAAGTTCTGCGCAAGGTCATGTATACGGCCGCTTCCGCGGAGTACAAAACCTTCAAGCTCATCACGGTCAAGAAGGAAGAGTCGGCCGCCGACGGCGTGAAAAAGGGTACCTGACCATGTACGCCCTGACCTGCGCGCTTTCCGCACGCCCCTCGGCCGCGCTTTGGGATCTCGTCTCGGGATTACTCTACCAGTTTCATTCCCAGGGCATCGAAGAGGGTGAAGAGCCGCCGCCCACGGGCGAAGCCGCCCTGCATGCGGCCAACGAGTTCGAACACGCGCTCGAGCCCGGCGTGCTGTCGCCCCCCGATCGCTTCAGTGCGTACTTCGAAAACCGTCGCGATGCCGAACATGCCCAGCGTGCTATTGAGCCCGTATTACTCGAACTCAAACCCATCTTCGACATCCATGAGGTCGAGGAAAAAGATTACGCCGAGCTCTGGAAAGACAACTTTCATCCCATCCACGTCGAACCCTGCTGGCTCGTGCGCGCCACGTTTCACGCGCCCGAACCCAACCCGCCAGCCGAGCAGCTCGAACTGATCGTGGAACCCGGCATGGCCTTCGGCACCGGCTCTCATGAAACCACCCGCGCCTGCCTGGAGCTCATGACGCTGGCCTGCCGCCAGGCCAAACTCGGAGCCGCTGCAGTGGTACTCGACTTCGGCTGTGGGTCGGGAATTCTGGCGATCGGACTCAAAAAACTGGGTATCGGCCGCGTGTTTGGCGTCGATATCGATCCTCTCGCCATCGATGCCACCCGGCAAAATGCCGAACGCAACAGCGTCATGATTGAAACCGATCTCGGCCCCCGCAAGTTCGACGCCCTCGACGGCATCGTCGCCAATATTCTAAAAAACACCCTGCTTGATTTTGCGGCTTCGTTCAAGGAATGGCTCAAGCCCAAGGGCTTTCTGATTCTCTCGGGCCTGCTCGAAGAGCAGGAAGCGGTAATCACGACTCACTATAAACAGCTGGGCTTTACCGTGCACCAGCGCCTGTGCCACAACAACTGGGTCAGCCTCTGGCTGCTGAAAACCACATGAACATACTCGTAATTGAAGACGAGGGTGAAGCCCGCAACATCATCCAGCAGCTGATCGACCAGCGGCTCTCGACGTCGGATAAGCCCGCCACCATCGTCCACTGCCGCCTGCTGCAAGAGGGCATCGAGCTGCTCGAAAAACAGGATCAGCTTTTTGATCTCATCGTCTTCGCCTATAGCGGCACGGGCCAGGCGCTCGTTAAATGCCTGATCCAATACGGCGGACCCACCGCCTACGTCATGTGCGCGCCCGACAACACAAGCCGTGGGGCCTTCGAGGCGCCGGGTATGCTATTCGATGTCGCGATTCGCTCAAACATCGCCACCACGCTGCTGGCGGCGCTTGAGCGCCTTGCGGGTAAACGCAAGTTCGGCGATCAGGGCACGCCCGATGCTGATTTCGTGCCCATCAAAACCGAAGCCCTGATCGGAGTGAGCCCGCTTCGCTGCGACGTTTACATCAGACTGGGCCCCGACCGCTACATCAAGCTTATCAAAAAGGGCGAAGAGCTCGACGCCGAAGACCTCAGAAAAATTCGGGACGTCAAAAAAGCCGAGGCGCTTTTCCTGCGCAAAGACGAAGCTTCGCTGCTGCTGGATCGGCAAACCAACGCCCTCCAAAAGCTGGCCGAATCCCCCACGCTAACCGAGGCCGAGGCCGACAAGGCCGCCAGCGCTTCGCTCGACGCCCTTCGCGACGTCGTCGACCGCATGGGATTTACGCCGCAGGCTCAAAAGCTGGCCAAGACCAGCGTCGATATCACACTGAAGTTGCTGGGCGCGCGTCCCAAACTCTCTGCGGTGCTCGCGCGTCTGAAGCAGGAAGAAGGCAAGTACATCACAGCCCACAGCCTTACCCTTGGCAAGATCGCCTGCGCGCTGGCCTACAAGATGCAATGGAACTCGGCTGCGACTTATCTCAAGTTGACGCTCGCCGCGTTCCTGCACGATCTGCCGCTCAAAGACAATGTTCTGGCCGCCTATACCTCACTTGAGGATGCCAAGGCCTCTGGCAAGTTTAGCGATGCGGAACTCATGAGCTTCAAGCTACACCCCATTAAGGCCTCAGAATATGCGCGGCAGTTTGACGAAATTCCCGCCGATGTTGACCAGATCTTGCTGCAGCATCACGAACGCCCTGACGGCACGGGGTTTCCCCGCAGCCTGACCCACAAATACATCAGCCCGCTGGCCTCGCTTTTCATCATCGCCCACGACCTCATGCACTTCATGTCGCAGCGGCCCCAGAACACCTCAATGGATGAATTTTTTGTGGATGCCGACGCCCGTTACCAGACGGGTCATTTCAAGAAACTTATCAAGCAGTTAAAAGAAGATCAGCCTACCGCGACCTGAGAGGCGGCCGAATGTCATTGACGCATAGCGTTGAATTTGTTATGGTTTTCCTTGCGTATGATTCTCACCATTAGATCGGCTGCTCGATACTTCCTCATCCTCTTCCTGTGCCTGGCCTCCCTGGCCGGGGCCCGGAATTTCGACAAAATTCCAGCCGGGCAGGTCGAAGATGTCTTCGTCACCACCGACGACGGCGTGGCCGAAAAGCAGATCCACCTGCGCAATCCGGGCAAGCCCATTTTGCTGATGGAACCCGGCCTGGGCGCGCAGGGCCTGTCGCTTGAGATACCCGCCTCTGCCATGTTTCTGCGCGGCGACTATGATATTTTTATCGGCAACTGGCGCGGCTCGGCCAAGCTGCCCGACGGCATGCGTGGCCTGGGCGCTCGCAACGGGCTGCCCGAAATCATTCGCAAGGACTTTCCCGCGCATCTGCGCCATATCCTGAACGGCTATGCCAGCGACGCCCAGAAAAAGCTGGGCATCACCCTATTTGGCCACAGCATGGGCGGCATGATGATCATGGGCTCACTCAGCGACCCGAAGCTTCAGGCAGAGTTCAAGCCGTTTATCAAAAGCATCGTGCTGTTTCAGTCCCCG
>JBBRLF010000439.1:0-3498 GCA_038231515.1 candidate division WWE3 bacterium | reverse complement strand
GGATGAAGCCGCGAAGCTTACGGCATTGGGCGAGCGTTATCGCGTTCGTGTGCCCCGCTATTATGCCAGTCTGATGGACTCAAGCGCCGAGGGCCGCGCGTCGTGCCCAATTCGTCGCCAGGCCTTGCCCGCGTTGGGCGAGGAAGATCCCGTGCTGCCCCCCTGGGCGCAGGAGTGGAGCCGGCTTGCCTTTGGTCGGCCCGAGCCCTGGACCAGTGACGCGATTGGTGACGTGGCCAAGCTTGCGGCCCCGCGCCTGACTCATCGTTATGGCAATCGCGCGATTCTGCATCTGAGCTCGCTTTGCGCGTTGTACTGTCGTTTTTGCTTTCGCAAATCCCATCTCAATGATGCCGAGCGCACGCTCTATGACGGCAGTCTGGAGCCGGCGCTGAAATATCTGGCTGCGCACACCGAAATTCGCGAGGTGATTCTCACCGGCGGCGACCCGCTGTCGCTGCCCGACGCCTGGCTCGACCGGTTTTTTTCGAAGCTCGAAGCCATTCCCCACCTCAAGCAGGTGCGGCTGCACTCGCGCATGAGCGTTACTCTGCCCGCGCGTCTCACCCCTGAGCTTGCGGCCTGCCTGACGAATCGTTCATTTACGGTAAGCCTGGTGTCGCACTTCAACCATCCCAAAGAGCTCACCGCGACGGCGCGTGCGCGTCTGGCGCTATTTCGCAGTCAAGGCGTTGCACTCTACAATCAGAGTGTGCTGATGAAAGACATCAACGACAACGCCGACGTGCTCTACACCTTGTTTCAGGAGCTGTTCGAGCTTGGCGTCTCGCCCTTTTACCTGCATCATCCCGACTGGACGCCCGGAACGTTTGATTTTCGCCTGCCGATTGCGACAGGTCAGGCGCTGTGGACCCGGCTTGCGGGCAGACTATCAGGGCCAGCCTTACCCCACTACGTGCTGGATATTCCTGAAGGCGGCGGCAAGATTGCGCTGACCACCACGGCCGCACGCAGACTCGAAACCCGCACGGCAGATGGCCTGGGCGGGGCGCTCTACGAACTCATCACGCCTCAGACTCGCGTGGAAGCCGGAATTCCCCGGCTATATGCCGAATTTTGGAAAGTTTGATAGAAACGTCTGTAGCAGCTTATCGAAGCCGCCCGAGCGTACGATCTGCTCTTTGGCCGCAAGCGTGCGCTGGACGTCGTCCTGCTTTTTGAACTGGATGGAGATCGGAAATTTTTCGTCAAACCGCATCTCGACTTCGACCCCCTGATTGGAGTCGACGCAGGAAATAGTCATGAGCTCACCACCCGGGGTATCCACCACGGCGTAGATCTTGATCATGAAGAGTACTTCGCCCTTTCCGACGTTCTGCTGATGCACGACTTCAAGGTGGCGCGGTGCCGCCTTTACGCGAGTGTCAGTCGCCAGCAGGTCTGAGAAGACATGCTTTTTGTCGGACTTTTTGTTGGATTCTTTTTTCGGTGGAACCAATACAGAGTTGCGTCTCATACCTACCTTATCGGCTATACCCGGCAAAAACTTTAGCCCAAACTGGCGGCCAATTGTGAAGTGATTCCCGGGGGCTTCACCTTCGGGAATCCTCCTGTAAGAAATCAAGCACCCCCAGGCAAATCATGGGGAACGAAGGGACGGGCGATGCGGACGACTCACAGGTTTTTCATCCTATGTTTGATTCCAGGACTCTTGGCCGTGGCTGGCTGTGCAAAGGAGGTTCCACCCGCGCCTCCCGCTGAGCTCACCGATCCTGGCACGGTACACGACGTGCCTGCCAACAGCTCCATTGGTGGACTCTACGGACGGGTGCAGGCTCATATGGCCGAAGCCACTCCCGATATTCTGGCTTCCCTGCGCGATACCCTGGGCTGGGCCCGCGCGCATCTGGACCGCTTCGGTGATGGCGCCTGCGGCTCAGTCCAGGTGGTCGCCGATGCGGACTTCGGTCGCATCTTCGGACGCTCCACACTGGGCGTGACGCTGCCCTGGATGCAGGTCTACGTGCGTGACGGCAATCGCGAGGGCGACACCTTCTTGTGGAAGGACCCGAGCCTGTTCGTCTCAACCGTGCTGCACGAGTTCGTCCATGTGGCGCAGCGAGCAAGGCAAAGTACCACCTGGCTGGGTAGCGGTGGCGCCTGCGAAGCCGCCAGGAGCGCGCTGACCGGCCGCAAGCCGACCTGGAACAATGGGTTTGAGCTTCTCAAAGGGGCGTCGGCACTGGCCGAAGGTTATACCCGCGAAGAACGCGCGCTGCTTTACGGCTGGGTAAGTCCGATTGAACGCGCCCGCGACGAGATTGACGCGGCCATTACCACCGTGAAGTGGATGCATGACCACCCCGATGAGCTGGGCGAGCTGACAGCCGGCGGCGTCAACAACTGGGTATACGGGGTGCAGTACCTGAATCAGGCAAAAACGATGGCCCACGGAAATTGCTTTTCCGCAGACGACGAAACGTATGCCAACGAGCGCCATATCTTTGAAGTCGAAATGCCCGCCTATGTGGCCCAGTACCAGATCTACGAAAGTGGCATGAAGGCTTACCTCGTCCAGCACAGCCAGCCGTCGAGTCGTCTGGGGCTTGCCGACCTGAGCTTCGCCGTTACCCCAACGGGCCGTGACGGCTCGAAGTGCAACAGCGGACTTCTTCCCGACATGCCCAACCTTCCAGTGCCAGAGGGAAGACTTCCGGGCGACGTGGCTCAGTAAGAATCGGCATGGTCGCGGTGGCAGTGTGACTCCGCAGGGACAAATTATAACTGAATATTTTAGTCGGACTCTCTCCGAATTTCCTAATCATTTTGGGTGACGCAAAGAATCAATGGCACTAGGCAAAAACGGCACAGTTCGTGCGTTATGGCCGTTCGTCGTCGTAAGTGCTCACACACTGGACTTCACACCAACGAACGCCCGCTTGCTCTAGGAGAGAGAAACCATGACCCAAGTAGCCCGCACACGGAGAAGCCTTTGGCTTCTTCCCGTCACCTTACTGCTGACTGCCACGACCCCTGCCTTTGCCGATCTGCAAACCCGCATCACCGCTATCAATGGAACCTATTCCACCAGTCATGAAACTCAAATCACGGTTCAGCCCGGCGACACCATTTCCCTGACCGCTGACGAGGTGGATACGGACTACGACGGAAACCTTGTCCCCCAGAACAAGAACGTCGAAGACTTCACCTTTGCTTCGGACTCGGTCTCCAGCGACAGCTGCGATCCCAACTTCGACTGCACCGGCACGAACTTCGAAGTCACGCAGTTTGGCGTGAACTTTTATGTTCCGGATTCCATCGGCGAAAGCATCGTTTTGACCGTGCAGAATCGCGCCGACGGTAGCTACGACCAGATCACGCTCTCCAATGCCAGCTACACGCCAGCCTATGTGCCACCTTCCACGTCGTACAGCGACCCGGACGAGTATCCGACCAATGATGCTTTTGATTACAACAAGAGCCTGATCGGTCATGGTCGGTGGGTTTATATCGATGGGCAGCGCGCCTTCATTCCCT
>JBBRLF010000438.1:0-3516 GCA_038231515.1 candidate division WWE3 bacterium | reverse complement strand
CTCGAGGCCTGTCGTGGCCGCTGGGCCTTGTACCTGCAAGCCGACGAAGCCCTGCACCAGGACGAGCACGCCTTGATTCGTCGGGCAGTTGAACAGGCCGACTCCGAACCAGCCATCGATGGCCTGCGACTGCGCTACCTGCATTTTTACGGAGGCTACGGCCTGGTGCAGCGGCCTTGGAACTGGTACCCCTCTGAAATTCGCGTCATTCGTAAAGCTTCGGGAGCGCGCAGCTATGGCGATGCCCAGACTTTTCGCATTCCCCAGAATGGCGAAGATCGCGAGCTTAAAACGCAGCTGCTCGACGCGCACGTCTTTCACTATGGGCATGCGCGCGCGCCCGAGGTGATGGCGCAAAAAATTCGGTATTTTCACCGCTTCTGGCACGGCGACAGTCACGGCATCGCCGTTGAAAAGGCCTATAATCTGGATTGGAAGAACCTGGTCTGGTACTGGGGCACCCACCCCACTCCATATGACGCGCGCGTTAACGCAGGCCGTGCCTGGTCGCCAAATCCCACGCTGGCTGCAGCTGCTCGCAAGTGGTCGAATGTCGTGATTTACGCCACAACCCCCGCCCAGCACGAGCTAGCCAACCAGCTGAGAAGCCTTATCGAAAAGCAGCGGCCTCAAAGCCGAGTTCGCGTCGTGGACTCCCTGGGTGAATGGATTCGCACCGCCTCTAACGATAGCGCGCTGGTCGATCTGGCCGCCGAAACCCGCAACGCCCTGGCCTTTTCGGTTTGGAATCTCAAAGCACTCAGCGCCTTCAAGCTTCGCATCGCCCATGCCCCCCACGGCAAAATCAGTCGGTTTCGGAGCCGATTTTACTCGCTGGTGAACTGGGGGAATCATCAGACTGCTGATCAGGGCTTTCAAGTTCCTGATCGCTTTCAAGCGAAACAGCTGGGTCGTTGGCTAGGGATCGACTCTTAGAGCTAGGCTCAAACACGCTGATCGCGATCCAGCCCAGCGCCGACAGCAGCAGAAAAAACTTCACGAAGCCGATCTCCAAACGCACGGCCCGCCGCACGCCACGGCGCACGCGCCGAAAGCGCCGGGGTTTGGCATGGTGGGTAGGTAAATTGTGCCTTGGTCTTCGTGCCATCTCAGCAATACTAATCGGCACGATGGCCGTTTTTCTTGTCAGTTAACCGTTAGATTTAGACTCAAAGGAAGGCGCGGTAATCCGTATTTAACGCAGCCGCGAGCCTTTTGGCGATGCGGAGGCCCACGATGCGCTTGCCACGCTCAATCTGCGAAATATGCGGCTGCGGAACCTGAGCCAGCTCAGCCAGCTCGCACTGCCTGAGAAAAAGCTGCAGTCGCCGCGAACGAACCAGCCGAGCCACCCGATGCTCGCTGAAATCGCACTTTGGTAACTGCTCAAATGGCATTTGGTAGGCCACAAGCAAGCTCATAAAAGAAAGGAGTTTGTCCTTGGGAAGGTCTTTGTACCGATAGACTCCACCCCCAACATGAATATGGATTCTGTTCCGATCCGAAGCTAGCGAGAGCATTTATAATTCTTCCTGCAGTGCGACCCCGGGGAGCCGCAAGGGGGTGCGGGCCTCTGCCGGATTATACCAGTACTTGGTATATACCAAATGCCGGTATAATCCGGCTGAGTCGCCGTGGATACCATCTGGGAACGGGCGCCGTCCAAGTACTGATAGCTGTGAACGGTGAGCTGTATGCCGTACCAGTTCCAGTTCCAGTTCCAGTTCCAGTTCCAGTTCCAGTTCCAGTTCCAGTTCCAGTAGCGGGCTAGTTCTGGTGCCCGTAGTTCCGGCGCCTGTAGTTCTGGTGCCGACGGTTCCTGTTCCTGCGACTGCTTTTTGGACAACGATTTTTCCCATACCCAGCCCTTTAGCAAGGCTCAGGCCAGCGCAACGGAGTTCTTACTTCGGATCGGAGTCGATGTACGTGTACTCGTTCAAGCGCTGCTCGTAGTCGTTGAGCAGGTCGACGCCTTCGCGCGGTTTCAGCGCGCCTGATTTGACCTGCGTATCGATGGCGATCTTCACCATCTTGGCCAGCTCGGCCGGATTGTACTGAATCGTGGAAAGAATTCCTCCGACCGTGTGTCCGGTAATTGTCTCTTCGATGTAATAGCCATTGGGCTCTTCGGCGTCTTCGAAAACGTGAACTTCATTCACACGGCCGAATAGGTTGTGCACGTCGCCCATGATGTCCTGATAGGCGCCCATCAGAAACATACCGATGTAATAGGGCGAGCCGTTGAGATTGTGCAACGGCAGCGTGTCTTTCACGTCTTTAAGATCGATGAATTTGTCGACCTTGCCGTCAGAGTCGCAGGTAATGTCGACCAGTGTCGAATGCCTTGAAGGCTCCTCATTCAAACGATGCAATGGGGCGATGGGGAACAGATGTTGAATCGCCCAATGGTCAGGCGCGCTCTGAAACACCGAAAAGTTGCAGAGATACTGGTCAGACAGGTGCTTCACCATATTGGCCAGATCTTCCGGCACGTATTTCTGCCCTACGGTGAGCTTGGCCAGGCTTAAACAGGTTTTCCAAAAAAGGTTTTCGACCTTTGCCTTGTCCTCAAGATCGAGAAAGCCCAGCTTGAACATGCTGAAGGCTTCTTCTTTGCGCTGAAGCGCATCGTGATAGGACTCGAGCAGATTCTTCGGGCTGACGTTGGCCAGCACCTCGCGCATCTCGCGCACGACATCGTTTTCATCCGCCGACTCTTCGAGCTGATACGGAGTTGTCCCGACTTCAATGCTGCCGAAAACATTGATAATGAGCATGGAATGGTGCGCGACCAGCGCGCGACCTGACTCACTCACGATGTTGGGCTCGGGCACCTCTTCGGCGGCGCAAACTTCTTGAATCGTATAAACGATGTCGCTGACATACTCTTGCAGCGAGTAGTTGATCGAGCTGTTAAAAGACGTGCGGCTGCCGTCGTAGTCGACGCCCAGGCCCCCGCCCACATCCATATACTCGATGTCGACGCCCATCTTGCGCAGCTTGCAGTAAACGCGGCTACCCTCTTTGGCGGCATCTTTGATCGTGCGAATGTCGGTAATCTGCGAGCCGATGTGAAAGTGCACCAGCTTTACGCAGTCCACCATGCCCTCGTCCTTGAGCGTCTTGATCGCTTGCAGGATTTCGGGAGTGGTCAGGCCGAACTTCGCAAAATCGCCACCGCTGGATTCCCACTTGCCGCTGCCGCGCGTTTGCAGCTTGCTGCGGATGCCGATCAGGGGACGAACGCCGATTTCCTTGGCTACTTTCAAAATCTGAGTCAGCTCACTGAGCTTCTCGACGATGATGATGACTTTTTTGCCAAGTTTCAGGCCCTGGAGCGCGGTCTTGATGACCGAATAATCCTTGTAGCCGTTGCACAGGATCAGCGAGTCCGGATTCGTGTTCATCGCGATGCTGGCAATGAGCTCGGCCTTGCTGCCCGCTTCAAGCCCATGCTGGTAGGGAAGGCCGGCATCGAGGATCTCTTCGACCACTTCGCGCAGCTGATTCACCTTG
>JBBRLF010000437.1:0-3541 GCA_038231515.1 candidate division WWE3 bacterium | reverse complement strand
GATCAGCACGACCAGATCGGCCTGCTGCTTGAGCTTGGCGGCAAGCTTGCGAGTCAGCCCGAACGGATCCTTGATTTCAACAGGGGCGAAGTACTTGTCGTAAATCAGCTCGTAGGTCGTGATGCCCATGACGGCCACCTTGATGCCGCCGACGGTGAGAATCTGATAGGGCGTGATGTATTTCGAGATATCGGCGGCCCGGGAATATTTCGCGAAGTCCAGGTTGGCGGCCAGAATTGGAAAGGTCGGCTTCACTTCCGTGAAGAGCTTGAGCATCTGATCGGGACCGCTGAGCCAGTCATGGTTGCCCACTACGGCCGCATCGTAGCCCAGAGCATTCATGACCTCAAGCGAGGTGCGTCCGGCATCGAGGTTGTAATAGATGTTGCCCTCTGACCAGTCACCGCCGTCAAGCAGCAAGGAGTTCGCGGTCGAAGCCCGCTGGCGACGAATTTCAGTGGCCAGCCGGGCTATCCCGCCCAGACCGAAGGGGCCTTTGTCAGGCCGGTAGTGCGAGTGCACGTCGTTGGTGTGGAGAATGGTCAGGGGAATCTGCGCCGCCTGCCCCACGTCCGAGATGCCTAAAGTCGCTAAAACAACTCCAACTGCGAATGCCACGCACGTCCGTCGTTCCATAGAACCCCCCAAGGTATATAAAAGGGCTAGCGGGCAAGTCACCGATCGGCAAGCTTTAGTTCGCTTGACTGCATTGCACGGGCATTGTTAGGATTCAACACCATGCAGCCAGAAGTTACGCCATCGACCTTACCCAAACCTGTTGCCGACCTGGCCAAGCGGCTCGGCTACGAGTTCAACGATCCCAAACTTCTTGAGCTCGCGTGCATTCACAAGTCTTATGGAAACGAGCATCGTTCCACTGAACCTGTGAGCGTACGCGACAACGAACGTTACGAATTTCTGGGCGATGCCGTGCTGGACCTGATCGTCTCGCAGATTTTGCTCGAGTCGTTTCCCGACTGTTCCGAAGGCGATCTCTCCAAGCTGCGCGCCAGCCTGGTCAATGAAAAGAGCCTCGCAAAAATTGCGCGCGGTCAGGCGCTGGGCGATTACATCTTGCTGGGCAAAGGTGAGCAGCACACGGGTGGCCGCGAAAAAGACAGCATTCTGGCCAGCACCTTTGAGGCGATTGTTGCCGCGGTTTATTCCGATGGCGGATTTAACACCTGTGACGGCTGGGTGCGCGGGCTTTTTGCCGAACGAGTTAAACTTTGCCGCGACCAGAGCGCGCTTCAAGACTTTAAAACCAGGCTGCAAGAGGTCGTACAGGCCCGCTTTAAAAATGCTCCGCGCTACGAGGTGATCAACTCCTCGGGGCCCGATCATGACAAGACGTTCGACATCCAGCTGATCATCAACAGCGAAGTCATGGCCGTGGCCTCGGGTAAAAGTAAAAAAGAAGCCGAGCAAAGCGCGGCCAAAATCGCACTCGATAAGCTCGAACCAAAATGATCAATAAGCTCGCGCCGAAATGATCATTCCCATTTTCACGCCGCACGGGGGCTGCCCCGAGCGTTGCCATTTCTGCGATCAAAGTGTCAGCGGCGGAACTCCCGTAGCAGCCGCCAAAGTCACGGCGACCATCGAAACCCATCTGGCCAGCGGCAACGATGCGAGCGAAGTCGCTTTTTATGGCGGCACCTTTACCGCCATGCCACGTGAACGCCAGCTGGCCTACCTCGCGGCCGTGCAGCCCTTTCTCAAAGCCGGGCGAGTGCGCGGCGTGCGAGTGGCCACGCGCCCCGATGCCATTGACGAGGACTGGCTTCGAAAGTTGCGCGACGATTACCAACTGACCACCGTTGAGCTGGGCGTACAAAGTTTTGATGAAGAGGTGCTGCGCGCCTTGGGACGCTCCCACACCAATGCCAGCGTGGTCACGGCCATGCAGGTGCTCAAGGTGCTCGGTCTGGGCACCAGCCTGCATCTCATGATCGGCTGCCCGGACGAGCTGGAAGACGCAGATCGCGAGACCCTTGAACAGGTGCTGCGCCTCAAGCCCGATTTCGTGCGGATTCACCCCCTGCTGGTGCTCAAAGACACGGCCCTGGAAGGGCTGTGGCGCGAGGGCCGTTTTGCGGTTCTGGACCTGGAATCAGCCGTGCGCCGGGCCGCTCAGCTGACCTTCGAGCTCGAAGCGCGGGCGATCGGCGTCATTCGCCTGGGGCTGCAACCCAACGAGCTTTTAGGCGAATCTGTCGTTGCTGGCCCTTATCATCCCGCCTTTGGAGACCTGGTTCGGGGCAGGCTGCTGCGCAACCAGACCGAACGTCTTATCGAAGCCCTGCTGGCAAAAGAGCTGCCCACCGCCGGCTCGACTGCCCATATCGCCGAAATTGAGGTCTCAGAGCAGCTCTCGGGCACCCTAAAAGGGCCGAAAAAGTCCAATTTGGAGTGGTTAAGATCCCGCTTTGACCTATCTTCCGTACGCGTGCGCGTGGTACAGGACGCGACACCTTCTTATGACAAAATTAAAGTCCGGCTTCATCACACTTCTGGGCCTGCCTAACGCAGGAAAATCGAGTCTCCTCAACAAGCTGGTAGGGGAGCAGCTGGCCATCGTTACGCCCAAGGCGCAGACGACCCGCCAGCTGCTGCGCGGCTATATCGTGCAGCCCGACATGGAAGCTGTCATTACCGATACGCCCGGCCTGCAAGAGGGCACGACGGCGCTGAACGCCGCACTTTCCAAAAATGCCGCACGCGCCGTTTCACTGGCCCGCGAAGGCGGCGAAATCGTGGCCCTGATGATTGATGCCGCCGACATCGGCCGCCGGCTGCGCGACAAGAAGCATCTGGGCCTGGAGCCGCTCAAAAACGTACTCGAACGCGAATGCGGAAAATTGCCGCTCAAGCTGCCGGTCATTCCCACTTTCAATAAAGCCGACCTGATTCGCAAACCCGAGCACCGCACCGAAATCGAAGCCGCCGTGCTGCCGCTGTTTGCCGAACTTTTCGAAAAGCCACTGCCCGCGATCTGGATCTCGGTTCCAACCGGCGAAGGCGTGGGCGAGTGGCTGCATACGGTAAAAGAAATTCTTCCCTTGGGAGAAAAGGGCGCGCTATTTGATAACGACGCGCTTTCCGATCAGAACCTGCGCGAGTTCGCGTCCGAGTTCATCCGCGAACAGTGCTTCATGCAGCTGGGCGCCGAAATTCCGTACTCCGTCGCGGTGCAGATCGAAACCTTTGACGAAAAGGATCCGAAGATCACCCGCATTGAAGCCACCCTGCATGTCGAACGCGACAGCCAGAAGGCCGTCGTGCTGGGCGCCAAGGGCTCGAAGATCAAAGTGATCGGCACCAAGGCGCGTGAAAAGATCGAGCTGCTCATTGGTAAAAAGGTATTTTTGGGACTCAAAGTGAAAGTGACGCCCCACTGGGCGCGCGAGCAGAAATGGGTCGAGAGGTTTGGTTATGGCAGGGGCAAATAAACGTGGGCAACATGCTGCAGGTGAACGCGGCAGCCAGCTTCCGCGCGTGTGTTTCGTGGGTCGGCCCAATGTTGGAAAAAGTTCGTTAT
>JBBRLF010000436.1:0-3547 GCA_038231515.1 candidate division WWE3 bacterium | reverse complement strand
CTGCTTCAGGGCGGCTCGCAGAATCTTTTTCCCATCGCCAACGAGGGCCGGTGCACCCACGTTCGGCTGAATATTTAGCCCGATGGCGGCGTTGCCCGGTTCCGGGTGCATGGCGAAGTTCGCCCCGACTGGAAGACTTTGCTGCAAAGCAAAGAACCCATTGATCTGGCGGCCGCCGAACATGGCGGCACGGTGGTGGCGTGCAACGATAATTTTTTCGGACCAAAAGACAATCTGATCATGCCCGGGCGCGCAATTCACATGGGCGACGGCTGGGAAACCCGCCGCAAGCGCCGTGCGGGGCATGACTGGATCGTGGTAAAGCTGGGCGCGCCCGGCATCATGGAAAAGATCGAGGTGGATACCAACCATTTCAAAGGAAATTACCCGGACATGTGTTCGATCGACGGCGCGGTGCTGAAAGATCGCAACCTCGTGCAGGCAGATTTTTTCGACCGCTCTGACCTGGGCTGGGAGGAGATACTTCCGCGGGTAAAGCTCGAGGCCCATACACGGCATTTTTTCAAGGACCTTAAAGCCCGAAAGAAATTCACCCATGTGCGTCTGAATATCTATCCCGATGGCGGAGTCAGCCGTTTGCGAATTTACGGAGCCCCGGATGCCGGAGCTTGATGGCCTGAATGGGCTGTCACCGGACGATGCCCGGGTGGCGCTGGCGCGTTGCTGCGGCTCGAGGCGCTGGGTGGATAGAATGAACGCCAGCCGGCCATTTCCAACGCGCGCGGCACTTTATGAAGCGGCTGACCGCATCTGGGGTGAGCTGGGTAACGAAGACTTTCGTGAAGCTTTCACCCATCACCCAAGAATAGGAGCCCAGGGGCTGAGAGACAGATGGGCGTCAAACGAGCAAAAGGGCGTGGGCGGCGCCTCGGCCGAAGTGATCGAAGGGCTGACGGCCGGAAACGCCGAATACGAGCGCAAGTTTGGTTACATCTTTCTGGTTTGCGCCACCGGCAAGAGCGCCGACGAGATGCTTGCTCTCTTGAGAAAACGCATGAACAATGATGCTGAAGTTGAAATTCGCGTGGCCGCTGCCGAACAGGGCAAAATCACGCGCCTGCGCCTGGAAAAATTACTGCGAGCCGAATAAAGATGACGAAGCCAGCACGAAGCCCGATTACCACTCACATTCTTGACGTCAATCGCGGCAAGCCCGCCGCTGGCGTACCCGTCCAGCTTGAGGTTTCGCTCGAGGGTGGGGAAGCGACCTCGGGCAAATGGAAACAGATCGGACGGGGTGAAACCGATGCCGATGGCAGGCTCGCAACCTTGCTGCCGCCTGGCGCGCCGATCGCGGCAGGCACCTATCGTCTGACCTTTGAAACTGCGGTCTATTTCCAAAAAATCGGCGTCCGAGGATTCTATCCCCGGGTCGAGATTGTATTTGAAGCGGCTGACCCCACCGAGCATTACCACGTGCCACTCCTGCTCAGCGCGCACGGGTATTCCACCTATCGGGGAAGCTAGGGGGCGGTGATGAAAACCGGTATGGGAAGAACTGAAAGACGGCGATTGATTCTCGCGCTTCTCTTTGCCGCCGTGGTGGTGGGGCTGCAGCAGCAGGCACTTTTACAGACCGTTCGCGGCACTTACCATTCCCAGGTTAATGCCGCGCTTGCGGGCTTTGCCGCCGAGTTGGCGCGCGATCTTGAGGCCACCGATAAAACATCTGTTGCCCGGAGGCTCGAAGCCCTCGAACAGACCGGGCTGTTCGCGCGTTTTGCGGTGCTGAACCTCGACAAGCGGGTTCAGGCTGGTTTTCCGGATGAGGTGGGCCACCTGTATAAGGTCGGGCCCCTGCCCGTTCTTAACAGCAGCTTCCGGGCGGTCGGCTACTATAGCTATGACCGCAACTTCAGTGTCTTCTATCGGCCATTTTTACTGTATGGAATCGGCAACTCGATTCTCACTGTGGTGTTCTTCGTATTCAGTGTATTCAGTTGCCTAAAAGTCTGGCCTTCGCGAGACGAAATTCTTCGTCGGTAAGGGCGCCCTTCTGGCAAAGGTTGTCGAGCTTTTCGAGCTGTGCGGCCAGATCGCCTGCAGCTTCGCGAGGTGCTGTCGGCTTGCCCGTGCCCCCGTGAATGAGGCCCGCAAGAATGGACGAGACTTTCATGACGTTGCGCTTCGGGATGTTGGTGATCTTCTTGCTCCCCGACGAGGTCGCGACCTCGATTTCACCGAAGAAGAAGCCGGTTTTCTGCGAAATCGAACTGATCTTGTTGAGGGGCATGTCGACCTGCTTGAGCCCGTAGAACATTCCTTTATCCAGAAACAGAATTCGGATATTGCTGACGACGACGATCCAGGTGTGCCCGTCGAAGAACCCGCTCGTAACGGCATGCACCACCTCGCCATCGGTAAGAAGTTCGTGAAGACACGAAATTTCTTTACGCGTGAAGAACCGGTGAAAATCCCCCAGCTCGCTGAGCTGTTGAGTAACGATCTGTTTGTCCACTGACATGTCGTGATGTTACAGCAGACTGGCGTAAATGCCATGCAACAAGGCTGCTTCTGCAGGGCTGTTTTTTCCCCGGGACATTCGCGCGATAGCTCACTATAGTCCATAGCCATGAAAGGCGCGTCAGCAACCCATTCTCATGATTTCGTGGCTGATGACTCTCATCTGGCGGGGAATGAGCGTAAAACCCTGCTCGTGGTCATTATTACGGCCACCATGATGGTGCTCGAAATCATCGTGGGTTATATGAGCTCGTCGATGGCGCTGTTTGCTGATGGCTGGCATATGGCCTCACATGCCACCGCGCTGTTCATCGCTTTCATGGCCTACCGGCTTGCCCGCTCGAGCGATGCCAGCAACCGGTTTTCGTTCGGGGCCGGCAAGTTCATTCCGCTCGGTGGCTATACCAGCGCGGTTATTCTGGGAATGATCGCCTTGTTGATGTTCCTCGAGTCCGGCCGTCGCCTGCTTTCGCCCATTCCCATTGAGTTTAACGAAGCCATCGCGGTGGCCGCGATTGGATTGTTGGTCAATATTGTCAGCGCCGTGATTCTGGGAACGGAGCATCATGACCATGGCTCGCCAGATTACGATCACGACCACCACCATGACCACCATCACGATCACAATCTGCGCAGCGCTTACGTGCACGTACTGGCTGACGCGGTTACCTCGGTACTCGCCATAGGTGCCCTGGTTGTGGGCAAGATCTACACAATTTACTGGCTCGACGCTTTGGTCGGCATGGTGGGCTCGATCGTTATTCTGAACTGGGGTTTCACCCTGGCTCGAAATACGGCCTGGGAGCTACTCGACGGCCATGCCAAGTCGATTGATCGCGAGAAGCTGAAAGATCTGATCGAAACAAACGATCTTATCGTGGCTGACCTGCATGTGTGGCGTATAGCGCCGAAAGCGATGGCCTGCGAAATCATCGTGATGACGAAAAGCCGTCGAGGTTCGGATTATTACCGGAAGCTGATTCCGGAGCATTATAATGTGCGCCATCTGATCGTCGAAGAACGAGACCACCCCGCACGGTAGTTCGCGAGTCGGCAAAGTCTT
>JBBRLF010000435.1:0-3564 GCA_038231515.1 candidate division WWE3 bacterium | reverse complement strand
TTAAAGATGGTGGCGGCGATACGCTCGAAAATCTAACCACACTTTGCCGGGCTCACCATCAGATGGAGCACCAGCACGCATGACGCTACCTACACGCGTGACGGTACCTTCCACACGTCATCGGCCACTTCCACTCCACCACCCCAAAGAAAGGAAAGCAGCCAGTGGCATACACGGTACTTCGAAATGAGCTTACGCGTCTACCTCAAGGAGGTGCCGAACGTCGCCCAAACCCGGTGCCGGCGATTCTACGTTCCACCGCCAGCCGTAAGCCAAAGCCCGCACACGACCACGGCCCGCGCCATAAGACCCGGCATTTTCCCGGCCAGCCTCTTCCACCTTGGCCCCCGAAGATCCATGCTCCACAAATAGTGCAGCCGCCAGCTACCCCTGAGAACCAAGCATCAAAATAAATCCAGCTTGCTCGTATGCCCCAAAGGTACCCGCTCCAGATCAGCCACGAGCTTCAGATAAATAGTCCGCGTCTCGCGCCCGCCTGTGAACTGACTCCGAAAAAGCCGTTCCAGTTTGAGCGCGGGATATCGCCCCTCGATAAAACTGGCATAAAGCTTCTCACCCATAATCCCGCCCAGGCACCGCGCGGTTTCGAGAAACAACGGCACTCGCCCCGGTCCCGGCTGCGGAAACTGCGCGCGATACGTTTTATCCCGCGCAAATTCGCGCTGTGCCCGGCAGTGTTTTAAAACCAGCTTGGCCACCTTTCGTTGCAATTTCTCTTGTGGCAACGACCCGCGCGGTATCTTGCGTTCAAGCAGCAGGCGCAGATCTTCTTCCAGATCACATTTACGTTTGTGGTTGAGCACCTTGCTGCCGAAGTAGGCCAGTGTGGAATTTAAAATGGCGGCAAAGAAATGCTCGCGCGCGTCATAAAAAATCATAGGTGAGCCCGACAGCGCCGAGTGAACCAGCAGCGAAACCCCCTCTGAAAGCGAGTTCACCGACGCAGAAGCCAGATAGATCAGGTTGGGCCCGGGTATGAATATCCCGCGGTTACCCATGATGTGATAGCGCACCACTTTAAGCTCGCTGCGATTGAGCTCGCGCAGGGCCGGGGAGTTGCTGACGAAGCTCAGGTCGTTGACGGTCTGGATCGTGAAGTCCAGACTCGCAGGCATGGTGAGGCTCAAGGCTTCGGTCAGGTGTTTCAAGCGTTCGTGGGCGATCTCGTGCAGGTTGGGGCCGGTGCTGTCGTCGGCGCCGTCACCGGAGTCAGACTGGGACAGCAGCTCGCTGCGCTCGCCCCATTCCAGATAAGACTGCAGCTTTACCCAGGGGGCTGCGTTCATGATGCAGAAGCGTTCACCACCCAGCGCCAGCACCTCTACGGTGTGCGCCATTCGATTCTCGGCCAGCTTCCAGTAGAGGGATTCGCTGTTTTGAAAAATGGTCAGAATCTTCTTTTTAGCGTTCAGCTTGCGCAGCTCGCTTTTGAGATACTTTGGAATGTGCCCGCGAGCCAGGTGCAGGTCACCATACAAGACAAAAAGGCGGCGTTCGGGATTCTCAACGGTGAACTTGGCGATGATTTGAGCGGCGTGAGCGTCGCGTACCGCCAGGCGTTCGCTGTCGAAGTTCAGACCCAGTATCTGTAGCTTGTGCTCGCGCGCAAAATCAAAGAGCGGCTTGAAGTGCTCCCAGGCGAAACCCCAGTTGGACTTGTAGCTGATGCGGCTAAGAAAATCGGTCTCGGTGAGCTTGCCCGAAAGAAAGGCGTCGAGCGCCGGCTGGTGTTCGGCGGGAACCATCTCGAAGCCCAGCGCAATACCGGGATCGGACGTGACCAGCTCGCGCAGCAGGCGCAGTGCCGCCTTTTGCGACTGCGCAAACGTGTGGTAGTCGCCCATGAGAATGATCTGCGATTTCGCGCAGTGTTTGAGCAGCTCCTCTTTGCTGGAGCTTCGAACCGTGCCCCGGAACTCGCGTTTATAGGCTTCGTAGTACCGACGGATGTCACGGCTTTGCGGCCCCATGGCCTTGCGCACGTCAGCCCGGATCGTTTTCAGAATCTGCCGCTGCATTCTGATGATCCGCCTGAAAGCAGAGCTCATCGCAGCGTTAATTCATCCACGCAGTAACTGCCAGGGGAGCGCCGCTCAAATTGCACGTCGCTGAAAAATGCCTGCGCGAATCCTTTGAAAACCATCGACTCCAGCCGGCAAGCCAGGTCGGCGCTTTCCTGTGAGGCCACGGGTTTGCGATGGGGACACGCGCGCAGCTCATATTGAACTTCGTGGTCGGTGCGGCGCCGAAACAGCATGGGCTTCCAGGCGAAGTCGCCTCCCTGTAGCAGCGAGTGATAGAGCATCGTCAGTCCTCGCAGCGACCGCGAGCCCGGCAAGGGCATTAGATCTTGAGGAGCATCGGCGCGGGCCAGTGCGATTCGCGCTTCCTGAGCCAGCTCACGGCCCCAGAGGGTCGAAACGTCTTCGAGCGCGGCAAGCTGGTCGGAGTCGCAGCCTTGTTTGCCCATGAGATCAAAAAGATTGTGCTCGTAGGCATCGAGCTCTTCGGCCAACGTGGTCAGAAAAGAATTAACCGGGGTGTCATCGACCACCGCGTGCAGCGGCAGAGGCTGCTGAATTCCCAGATGGTTCTCGGAGGACAGACGGCGTAACGTTCGGACAAAGCTGGTATCGAGTCGCTTGCGGAGCTCGGGAAAATTTGAGTTCGCCCGGCGTTCAAAAGCTTCGGTCAGATGGCTGAGCCACAACCGCCGGCGGTGCAGTGAGGCGTAATAAAGGTGATGAGATGGGCCGGTAAGCCTGGGCATGAGATAAAGATAACACGGGGATCAGCTGGCGGAAAGCGTGGGAGTAGGTTCGGTGGTCAGCTTTACTTTTTGATCGCCGGTGGCAAGAAAACACAGCGCGCCAATGATAGCACTGGCCGTAAAAAAGATAAACCCGCCGCTCCAGCCGTAGTGATCCACGATCCAGCCCGTGCCAATGCCCGAGACGATTCCGCCCAGGTAGCCAAACAGCCCGGTGAACCCGGTCGCCGTTGCCGCGGCATATTTGCCCCCGGCGTCCGCTGCGCAGATGCCCACCATCATTTGTGGTCCGTAGACCAGAAAACCGACGGCCGATAGAGATAAGCATTCCAGCCAGGGATGGCCTTCGGGCATGAGCCAGAAGCCCAGAACCGCGAAAATCAGACCGATCATGTAAATCACGTTGAGCAGCGCGCGCTTACCGGCAAAACGCGTGTCGGTCAGGCGGCCCGCAAGTATGGAGCCGGCGATACCGGCAACTTCGAAGAGCGCGGTTTTATAAGACGCGTTGGCAACCGTGGAGTGTTTGACTTCGACGAGGAACGTCGGTGCCCAGTCCATTGCGCCGTAACGAACAAGATATACGAAGAAGTTAGCCAGCGACAGAAACCAGATCTGGCGATTGCGCAGCACATGCTTGAAAAGAATTTCGCGCATGGGCATCGAGGCATGGGGACTGCCAGCTTTGTCTTCTTTGCCGCCAGCGCCATGGTCGTTGCGATAATCTTCGACCGAGGGCAAGCCCAAGGACTCCGGTGTGTCGCGCAGGCGAT
>JBBRLF010000434.1:0-3606 GCA_038231515.1 candidate division WWE3 bacterium | reverse complement strand
GTATCCAAGTCATGGCCCACGCTCATGCGCCGTATTCAAAATTCAAAGTGGGCGCCGTGCTCGTCGATGAAAAAGGCAAACAGCATGTCGGCTGCAATTTCGAAAACTCTTCATATGGTGCAACGATTTGCGCTGAAAGAAATGCGATAGGCGCGATGGTGGCCTCGGGCGCCCGCAAGTTCACCGAAATTCTCGTCGTGACCGACACGCCAAATGGCTGCCCGCCGTGTGGCATTTGCCGGCAAGTGCTTGCAGAATTCGCGCAGGATCCAAACAAAACCAAGATTCACGTCGCAAATCTCCAAGGCATCGTAAAAACTTTTACGATGGCGCAGCTGCTGCCCGAAGCGTTCGACTCAAGTTTTCTCAAGCCTTAGCCGGTCGCAAGCCACTGAAATCACAACGCATTAAGGTTGTCACAATTTCGGCAACTTCCCCACCTCAAGCGAACCACCACGAAAACGACAAGCTACTGAGAAATTCGAGGCACCACTTCGTAATAAAGCGGAAAAGGTCCTTGACCGAACAAGGACTTAGGAAGTAAAAGGGTCGGCCTATGTACGCAATTATCGAGACTGGTGGAAAGCAATATCGTGTTACGTCCGGCGACGTCGTGTCCCTTGAAAGCTTAAAGGGTGATGTCGGTTCGACGATAACTTTTGAAAAAGTTCTGTTGATCGGTGGCAAATCAGACAGCCAGACCTTGGTTGGCGCCCCGTATGTCGCGAAAGCAGCCTTGCAGGCTGAGATCGTGGAGCACACGCGCGGCGAAAAGATTCTGACGATCAAGTACAAGCGCCGCAAAGGTTATCGCCGCACGATGGGCCATCGCCAAGAGCTGACGCGAGTGCTCGTGACCAAGATCGACGACGGTCATGGCCAGCCGATCACGCTTGAAGGCGCGAAACGCAAAGAAGCGCTTGTGAAAGCAAGCGTTCCGTTTTCGAAGCGCCAGGAAGAGCATGAAGCAAAGCATGTCTCGGCCAAGCCAGCTGCCAAGAAAGCCGCCGCTCCCAAGAGTCCGAAGTCGAGTGCTGCTGCTCCAAAGGCCAGCGCCGCTCCTAAAAAAACCACAACTAAGACCAAGAAAGACTAAGTAGAACCATGGCACACAAAAAAGCTGGTGGTAGTTCAAGAAACGGTCGCGATTCCAATCCGAAGATGCGTGGCGTGAAAGCGTACGGCGGCGAAAAAGTTTGCCCCGGCACGATCATCGTTCGCCAGGTTAGAACCAAAGTTCATCCCGGCAAAAATGTCGGAATGGGCATGGACTTCACCTTGTACGCGAAAATCGACGGCGTCGTGACTTTTGAACATTACGACAAACGCCGCATGCAGGTTTCGGTTTACCCGAAAGCCTCCTGATCGCGCAGCTTGGCTGCAGCTAAGATAGTTGCCCAGCGTTAGAAGTTTTAACCAAAGCCTCGGGCGAAAGTAGCAAGCAGTATGGCAAGATTTATCGATGAAGCGGTCATAACGATTCGTTCTGGAAAAGGCGGCCCCGGCGCGGTCTCTTTTCGCAGAGAGAAATACGTCCCTCGTGGCGGCCCAGCAGGCGGCGACGGCGGCAAGGGCGGCGACGTCTGGTTGACGGCAGATCCGAATCTCTCCACCCTGCTCGACTTCCGTTATAAGCGTGCCTACGAGGGCGGCAACGGTGCTACTGGTGGCGGCGCAAACAAGGCTGGCCTGGATGGCGAAGAGATCAACGTCAGAGTGCCCATCGGCACCATCGTGCGCAACGCGGACACCGACGAGCTGATCGCCGACATGACCGACGCCGGCATGCGTTTTCTGCTGTGTAAAGGTGGCCGTGGCGGCAAGGGCAACTCGCACTTCGCCACCGCAACTCATCAGGCTCCGAAGTTTTCGCAGCCCGGTGAAGAAGGCGAAGAGAAAAAAGTCAAGATGGAGCTCAAGCTGCTGGCCGACGTAGGCCTGGTCGGCTACCCGAATGCGGGCAAGAGCACGCTGATTTCCAAAATTTCCGCAGCCCGTCCCAAGATTGCCGACTACGCCTTCACCACGCTTACGCCCAACCTGGGCGTCGTGCGCGTTGGTAACGAAATTGGCGCACCGACATTTGTCGTTGCCGACATTCCCGGCCTGATCGAAGGCGCCAGTCTGGGCCGTGGCCTGGGCATCAAATTTCTGAAACACCTCGAACGCACCCAGATTCTGGTACACCTGATTGACGGCGCCAAGCTGCTCAAAGAGTTTGGCGAAGAAGACGGCAAAGCGATTGCCGAAGCCGCGATTCGCGACAAAGAAATTATCGACGCCGAACTTTACACGTTCAGCCCGGAGCTGTCGGAAAAAGAGCAGATCATCGCCTTCAACAAGGCCGATCTCTTCACCGAAGAAGTGCTCGAAGACGTGCGCAAGCATCTGAAAAAGAAAGGCCTCAAAGACGTGCTGATCATGTCCGGCGCTGCCCATATCGGCCTCGACGAGCTGGTCGATCGCCTGGCCAAGCGGCTGTTCGGCCCGGACGGCCTCAAGACCGCACAAAGCCACGAGCAAGTAGCCAGGAGCGGCTGAGCCGTGGGCATGGCCGGAGTGGGCATTCTTGGTGGCAGCTTCAACCCTGTGCACTATGGTCACGTGCGACTGGCCGAAGCCATTCAGCGCAGCCTGAACTTTGACCCGCTTTGGATCGTGCCCTCGAAATGTCCTCCGCACAAGCCGCCCTACGAGGTCAGCGACGAGCATCGCCTGGCTTTGGTGAAGCTGGCGTTTGAGGGGGTGCCCGGTGCCCAAATCTCGACCTTTGAGCTCGAAGCCGAGGGGCCCAGCTACGCCATTCGCACCATCGAGTTCTTCAGCCGCCAGCACGTGGGGCGCGACTTGTATTTCATTCTGGGCACCGACGCCTTCAACGACCTGCCAAGCTGGCACGCGTTTCCGGACGTCATGGAGGCCTGCTCGTACGTCGTGGCCGCCCGGGCCGGGTGGGATCAGCAGCCCGCCGACTCCGACCGCTCAAAGCTCAACCGGCGGCTCTCCAAGCTGGTGGCTGCCGGCTTGCTCAAGCCCATGGAGCTCGCCAACCCGGCGCCCTTTCAGGCTCAGTATGCCACACGTAGCGGCAGCCGAATCTGCGTACTCGATGTGCCTTTGCCCGAGATCAGCTCTACAGAAGTGCGCCTACGGCTGCAGTTGGGCGAAAATGTCACTGGCCTGGTACCACCGAATGTTGAGGCCTATTTGATATCGACGGGCCTGTATGGTAGCTGCAAGTCATGAAAACTAATTCGGCTCGGGCCCGGGTCCCCTCAACAGATCTCGTTTTGACATGCGCACGAACCGCTATCGACAAAAAAGCGAACCACACCCTGATATTTGAAGTCGGCAAGCTGGGCGCCTTCACCGATTACTTTCTCATCACCAGCGGCGCCAGCGATCGCCAGGTGCGCGCCATCGCCGACGCCATCTCACGGCTGGGCAAGGATAACGGCCTGGGCCATCCCAAAATGGAAGGCATGGACGAAGGCCGTTGGGTGCTGATCGACTTCGGCGGCGTGGTCATTCATGTGTTTCACGACGACATTCGCGATTTTTATGATCTGGAATCACTTTGGAATGGCGCCCCCCGTCTGGGCATTC
>JBBRLF010000433.1:0-3634 GCA_038231515.1 candidate division WWE3 bacterium | reverse complement strand
CGCACGATCCCCTGCGCACCTCATTTGAAACCTATTCGGATGCCTTGACTCCGGCCGGCCTGGTCGATGGTTTTTTTCACGCCTGTGACTTGCCCATCGCCGTGCCCCGGCTGCGCGAAATGGTCGAGGCCGCGCAGCTGCAGCTCATTGGCTTCGGACACGCCTGGCACTCTCAGCCCAATGCGTTTGAAAACGCGCTCAAACTGGCCAAGGCACCGGGCCCACTTCTTGAGCGGTTTGCCGCGCTCGATGCGTGGCAACGCCTGGCTTTACTCGATGACGTGCGTGAGCTGGCTGTAAATCCTGTCCTATGGATTGCCGGCACGGTCAGCCCCGTCGGGGTTGGACTACCGCGCAGGTCGACTCGCAATCCCAGCCTGGCGCGGGTGTCTTCCTCTCGCACCATCACCGCCCCACTGGCACCTACGCGCGCGGGCGAGCTCGTTGCCAGATTTCGCGCGCGGGATATCGATGAAAATAATCCTGATTTTTTTGAGGCAGGCTGGCTCCTGGGTTGTGACGGCAGACTGCCCCCCGCGCTGCTGGCGAATCGCTGTGGGCCGGCTCGTGACCGAAGCGTCTTGCCGGTACCGGCCAATGCAGACAAGGCTGTTAAGCCAGACGAGCCGCGACAGCAGATTCTTGCTGGCCTGCGCGCGGCACTCGCCACGCTTGATCCCAGCAACGCGATTGAGCCAACGGCCCTGCTTGACGTCTTGTGCGCGGTACTCGAGCCTCGCATTGATGGCCGGGGCCGTGAGCTTCCCGGGCTTAGCTCGGGCGACCTGCTGCGGGAGCTTCGCCAGGCAGGCCATTCGGATTTGGAAATCGTGCGCCTATTGAGAAACTAGCTTTTCCACAGAAAGCTGGCTCAAGCCAACTTCCCTTCCTCGCCAACCAGGGCTTCGGAGAGGCTCAGGAGTAAAACCGCCGGCAGGATCATCAGAAACTCGCGGTCACCCACGCCGATAATAAAGGGCTGAATGCAGAAAAAGAAAATGATGAAGTACCGCAGCCAGCGTGAACGATCGAGCACATCCATCAATAGGAGCTGCCCGAAGAGAAATGCGCCCACCAGCCAGGGCACGAAGATCACCAAATTCTTGTAAGGCCCCGCCACCACCAGCGCGCCCTGATCAACGAGGCCCAGCGTATTCTGCGCGCCATTTCTGATCTCTTGCCACCAGTCGAAGTGCACCGGAAAAACAAAATAAAACGGAATGCAGATCGCGGCTGCGATGCCACCGGTGGTCATCGCGCGGGTGCGCGCGCGAATGCCCCAGGTCCAGGAAAAAAATACGGTATAAAGCGGCAGCAGCGCCAACGTGTAAAAAAAACCATCGGGCCGCACCATCGGGGCCTTCGCCCAGAACTGGGTCCACCATTCGCGCACCTCACCCTGAGGTACGATGCCATTCCAGGCAACCAGCGGCAGTGCGGCCACTAAAAACGGCAACACGAGCGCCACCATGCGTCCTGGCCGCAACAGCCGGCTTTGCTCGCCGGTCATGCGCGTAAGCATAAAAGCCAGCGCCAGCAGCAGCGCACGAAAATCGACGAGCACCGCAGCCGAAGTAAAAGCCGCGGACCAGCCCAGCAAATCGCGCTCGAAAAGATTCATCGCAGCCAGCATAAACAGCAGCAGCAAGCCGGTATTCTCAATTCTAAACGCAGCCCCGGCAGCGTACGGATTCGCGGCCAGCACGATCAACGCCAGGCTGATCCACAGCGGATTCAGGCGATTGCGATATGTGAAACGATGCCCCAGCCAAACAAACATCCAAAGCGCGAGCAGCATGATCGCCAGTCCCACGGCTCGCAGCTGAGCAACATTGCTTTTCACGGCCTGGCAAATTCTGCCGAAGATGGCGTAGTACCCCACGTGTCCCAAGTCCGGGAGCTCGCGAATCAAGCTGATTTTGGGTGGAAACGGACCCTGGGCGAACTGTTCGATAATAGTCAGTGTGTTTTGTTCAGAGCTGCTCAGGGGCAAATCCCTTTGACTGGTCCAGAAGATACTCGCGTAAACTGCCGCAATGAGTAGAAGAATAAGAGACGGTTTCTCCAGGCCAAATTTCAAGGTGCGCATTGAGCTATAACTCTGCATAACAAAACAGAAAAAAGCTAACTCAAAAGTAGCTCGTGGAATCAAGATGTTGCCTGTCAACTGTCAGGAATCTGGAGCTGTCCAAAAGATCTACACTTTTTCAGAATCAACCCAAGTTCCAGGACCTTGACCCGCAAGCGGCCCCAAAACAAGAAGCTCCTATCCAGAAGTTCGACACCAGTAAACCGCGCTGTTTTTAATGATTTCAACCGGTTAACTAAATTAAGCAGAAACCTGGGCGATTTTTGACCCCCGGAAAAGTCGGATTCATTAGTTGATTGAAACGTTTAACTCAAGTTCGCGCGATACTTGCACGATATAGTCAGGTAGAGGGTATCGAGGTTTGGGTAAACAGTCTGTAACATACAAGGCATGCTTGTGCCTCATCGCGTTGTCGAGCCTGGTCGTAGCCGGCTGTCCTGAAAACGCGGGCTCACAGGCGGCTACTGGCACGAGCGGGGCGGTCAGCGCAAGTGGCGCAACGATTGGCTCCAACACGACGTCAGGCGCGAAAGTTGGCGGCACCACGGCCGGCGACGTGCCGGGCTCGAGCGGTACCGCGGCCTTCATCACGATCCTCAAAGTCGTGCGTTCGAATATCGACCCCAACAGCTTGCTCGAGCTCATTGGCCAGAACGGCGATATCGGCAACAACTGTCAGACCGTCGATGCCTGCGAATGCGTGTTCTCGTGGACCGAAGCCAGTGGCATTCTGCGCTCCTCGCCCAGCGCGCTCTTGCGGCGCGAGAGCAATCTGGCGCGCTGCTCGTTTCTGAACGTGTCGCCTGACGCAAAACTTTTCGACGTCACCCTGCACATCAAGGCGGCCAACCTGGTCTCCAATACCGTGCGCGTGTTCATGCCCGTCACCAACCCCAGCTTGGACACCAGCATCGGTTCAAACTACCTGCCGATCCAACGCTATATGTGTCGCGACATCATCACCAAGCAAACCAGCAAGCGCTATACGGGCGGCCTTTTTGATCCCGTGTTTTGGGACAAAAGCTACGCTTACACGTTCTACACCAACTCCATTGGTCAGGACTATGGCGCGGTGGCTTTCGCGCCCAACGGTGGTGCGGCAGTACAGGTACCGGGTTACGAATGTCCGCCTATTCCCAACGACCCCAGCGACAACCCCGTTTACGATTACAATATTTATAGTCTGGGCGACGTCAACCTGGCCTCGCCCAACGATCTTAACGTTCCCGACGGCGGTGGCGACAATACGATTTTTCCAACCACCGATAATCGCAACCTGAACTCGGGCTGCACCAAAGGCACAGAAGCCACCTGTGAAAAGTTCGCGGCCAACCGGCACGACTTTTACCTGTCCACTTTCAAGAGCGCCGTGTTTCACAACGCGGTTTGCGTGATTCATAAAGTATTCAACATCGCGGGCACCAACCCGGTTATCGACTGCACGGGCGTTGATTCAGCCACGGGCACGGTCACGCTCAGCTCCCCGGCCATTGCAGGCAAAGACGTGATTGGCTGGGCTGCCGTACCTGATCAGAACGAACGCTG
>JBBRLF010000432.1:0-3636 GCA_038231515.1 candidate division WWE3 bacterium | reverse complement strand
GTTTGTGCGTAGTTAAGCGATTCGTCGATCAGGTACAGGAAGTGCTCAACACTCGGAAAGTTCGTGTTGAACCAGGTTTGCCACGCATCGGTGCGCGTGTTCATTGCGGCCTGTCCACCGCCACTCCAGTTCCACGAACTGTAGGTGCCGATGGAAAACAGTTCGTTGCCGGTGGCTGTACCTGGACCGGCGTAGCCATTGGCAGCAGTGAACAAGGTGCCGTTAAGTCGTGGGATCCACTCAGGCCGGGGGGCATCTGAGCTCCATGCGGAGTTGCCGTCGTTGGAATCGATCATCGAGATCTTGTGGCGATGAGCCAGCTGAAAGTGGCGATCGCGTACGAGCTTGCTTGCCGTATCCTGGGCCGTGCCGGCGTTGGGATAGGTGACGCCCGTGTAGCGCAGGTTGATGTCTTGGAAGCCAAGATAGACCATCGTTTTCGAGGTAGGACTGTCGGGCAAGGTGAAACCACGCACTTTCAAACTCACGGGCACCTGATACGAGGTGTGGCTGCCCTCGGACACGGTAACGGTTCCGGTATAGGTGCCGGCCGGAGCGGTTTTTGGAATGTAGATGTCAGACCAGATGCTTTGATTCTGAGCGGCCGCCACCGTGAAAGTCGGCACAGCCTCGAGGGGCACTGCGATGTCGGGATAAAATTTATCGTGGTCCGGGCGGCTGCTCCAGTTTCCAGAGCCAAGGCCGGAGCCAGTCCACGGGCGGCGAAATCTTTTCGGAACATGGCGCTCATCGTACGACGTATCGTAAGACAGGCCACCGATGCCTTTGATTTGCAGATAACGCACGAAAAAGAGCTCGATGTTTCTCTGGGTCCAGTCGAACACGCCGTTGCCAGTTGCCGCTACTGAGCCAATCACAGCACCACTGGGACCTGTGAGCTGGTTGAAAGTAACGCTCACATTGGTGGCGGCCTGAGTGTGGGCTTCAAGCACGAGGTTAAAAGCCACGACTTCGTTGCGTGCGCCGAAGATTGAAATTCTTGCGCCATTCCAAACGCTGCTACCCACGCTTGCGGCGTTGGTGGTTGCGCGTTGTTCGTCGCGGGTAACTTTGTCGCCGCCGTCGTTTGCCCAGATCGCTGTTAGATTTATCGGCGTGCCGGTAAACGTTGCAGTAGGTGTCGGCGTCGGCGTCGGAGTTGGTGTCGGAGTCGGAGTTGGTGTCGGAGTCGGAGTTGGTGTCGGAGTCGACGTGGGTGCCGGCGAAGGAGAAGTCGTCGGGGAGGTTGCCGTGCCGGTCCCACTGCTGCTGTCGGGGTTGACACAGGCGCTGGCAAGGAGGGCGGTAGCCGCTATTCCGACATATATACGTAAAGACTTTGATGAGCGCTTGGATTGCAGCACAGAATTTCTCTTCATTTTCCTACCCGTCCGTTGATTTTTCACTGTCGTTTGAGTCACTTCACTTCTCTCGGGACAGAGCTATTTCAATATCCGGGCCCGATAATGCCAATACCTGGGGGTGTGTCCGATATTTCGTACGAAATAGGTCAGATTTGCCGAACTTGGGTCGGAGTTTCGGAGCTGTTTTGAGAGGGGAAATGCCAGACCGTTTCTAGCGGCGTAAAGTCATTTTTGAGAACTTAACGGACAAAGAATTCCCGCATAAAGACTGCCGGTTGAAAGAAAAGGCGTCAAAACGCCGCGAGAATAGTGGCTCCAGTTTCGAAATGGAACCATCGGTTTGAGGCATTTGGAGCCGCTCTTGGGGCATTTCAGTCCAAACAGATTCAGTTCATTCGATTTGTGCGCCCGAGCTGAGCAATGGTCGATTTACGGGGGCTATTGCCTTGGTCGGGGCGATATGGGCTTGGCCCTATTGGGCGTGACAAGGCGACAATTAAGAAAAGATAACAATGTCCGCGTTGTGTTCGTTTTGTCGTGGGTTGTCTGCTCGACTAGTACTTTCGCAGTCACCCAGCGGCCACTTCGAGGTGGCGACAACCTTAATGCGAAGGTTTTTGCGGAAAAATAGGGCTGAAATCGGGCTCAAAGGACAGGTTCGAGGCCACTGTTTGGCAAAAATATAGATCATTTTGGTCAAGTACTACGCGGTGAGCCTCATATTCCATATATTCGATTTTTTACCTCGTAATACGCTGGGACCGGATTCAATATCAGACCAAAGTAATGCAGTGCGGTATCGCTATATAGGAGGCAGTATTTGAACAAAACACTTCACTTTTAACTTTACAGCCCACCCCGTCATCTGTTATTCAGTGCGTCGTAATTCAATTTAGACCCGGAGTATCAGTTTGAGCAGTACCTCGTGCTTAGCAGCATTGTTTATCTTCACCGCCTTGGCCGGACTCTTTTGGAGCACCGTTGGCGGTTCTCTTGCGGGCTTTTTGTTTACACGGCTAGTCAAGCGCGGCAAGACCTCGAACGCCAATTCCTCAGCCGCCGTCAGCCCAGCGAAAAAATTCAGCGTAGAGCTTCTGGTCGCCGCTCATAACGAAGAGAAAGTTATCGCACTTACTCTGCGTTCGTTGCAGGCGGCCGTCGAGCGCTTCACGAAAAGCGCAGCTAGCCCGGTTGAATTCAAGATCACTGTAGGCCTGGATCACTGCACCGACTCCACCGCGCTGGCGGTGGCTACGTTTGCTCTGTCCTCCTCACTTTCAATTGAAACCATTGGTAATCCCGGAGCTGCCGGCAAATGGCGCATTTTAAGCAGACTTATCAAGCAAAGCTCGGCCGACTGGGTGGCGCTTGTCGATTCCGGTTCGATCTGGGAGTCCGATTTGCTCACCGCGGCCATGCCGCATATGCGTGACGGCGCGGTGATGGGCGTGGCCCCATCATACAGCACGTCGCATGGCGGAGCTGCTGAAGGCTTGAACTGGAAGCTTGAGCAGTTTCTCAAGAAGCTTGAAAATCATTCCGGTGGCCCCGTCAGCGTACATGGCGCCTCGGTGCTGTACCGTCGTGCGACTCTTCTGCCGGCTCTGGCTGAGCTTGGCGATACCCTTTGGCTGAATGATGACGTGGTGATTCCGCTTACTCTGCGCATGCAGAATCCCGCACTGAACATCGCTTACCTGGTTCATCCTACTCGGCCCGCTTTTGTCAGCGATTGCGGCATTACCTCTGAGATTGGCGTTGAATACCGCCGTCGCCGTCGCATGGTCGCAGGCAACATTCAGTGGATTCGCAGTATCTTCATCCCCGGCTTTTTCAACAATTTCGCGGTCACGCTGATCGCCTCGCGCCGTGTGGGACGCGTTTTCTGGGCCTACTGGGCACTTAGCCTGGCGCTGGGCTCGGCATTGGCTTTGATGGCTTTGCTTGCACGCACCGATCTGTCGCTGCTGCAGCGCACATCCATTGAGTTGGCTTTAGGGCTTTGTTTTGTGGGGCTCTTTGTCAGATCGAATCTGGTGCGTCGTCTTTCGATGGCGTTTCTGTCGGGTCTGCAAGTTCCTCGTCTTTGGAAAAGTATGAATAAAGAAAGTGGTGTATCATGGGTTTGAAGTATCTTGTCGTAACACGTGATTCGGAACGCTCGTTTTTCAAGAGCGCGCAGCGGGAACTGATCTTCGTCGTGCATCCCGAAGAAGAGATGAAAGTTCGTGCCGCGCTTCGTGAAGCGCCTCAGAAGATGGACATCGTGCTT
>JBBRLF010000431.1:0-3636 GCA_038231515.1 candidate division WWE3 bacterium | reverse complement strand
TGATTTTACGAAGTAAAAATTGAATGATTCCGTCTTCACCCCACTGGGAAGAAACTTTAAACTCATTGTCGTGCAGATTTGCCGAATTTTGCACCTGCTTTTGGCCAAGTTCAATCCGTCCCAGGGCGTTTTGGATCTGTTCCAGGCGGCCCGGTAGTCCCCTTAATGACAAGAGGATGGATTTGAGTTCGTTTAAACGTTTCATTTTGGCTCCGGGAGTGGATGAGTCGCATGTGTGGTGCCGTTTTTCAGCATTCGTATATATCATAGTGGTGTCGAATCGCATACAGGTGAAGGACGCGATTTTATGCGTCGCATGGTTGTGTCGGGCAAAGACGACGTTGCATAAAACAGCGGCAGCTTCGGCTGGCTCTGCTGGCTTGCGGTAAAGGCTCTGGGATCAATGGTCGTTTTAGGTCAGGAGCGGGCCGAAATTGGCGGCGCCTGGTAGCTTAATATGCAAGACTTTATAAGTAAGAAACGCTACCTTGCCGCAATGGTGTCTATATGATTTGGGAGCAATCGGTCGATCTCGAAAATGAGCAAAGACGGATCTGCGCGGCTACAATTCCCGTGTGTGCCATATGAAGCGAATGGTTAAAGCCGCCCGTATCCGGGCCCGCAGATTTCTCGACATTCGCGGCTATAAACGGGAAGCCCTCGCTTTTCTCGAGTTCCTTCGCACGGTCCCTGCCGATGCACTGACGCCGGCGCGCGAAGGCAAAAAAGTCGGCATCCTCGTTTCACCCTGGATGTACACGGCAGTGCCGTGGTTCAGCATCACGCTCGCATACTTCTACAAGTTGCGCGGCTTTGACGCGTTCATCATCTGGGATGATGTTCCATTCACGGATTTCGGTCAGCTGCGTGACCAGAACAAAGTCATTGGCCAGGTACTGGAGCGCGTGGCATCTTCGCTTCCGAGCCACAAGCTCACGGCTTTCGCACCCGCGCCGTTGGATGCGGCCGACACCAAAGAAGTGGAACGCCTCACCAAGCTCAACGCGATCATGAAGTTCCGTAGCGCCACACCCAAGGACGACTGGAAGCCTTTCATGACGGTTGTGCGGAAAACCATTTCTGAAAGCATGGCCCGGTCAAAGACGTTGCTGGCCCAGGACGGCTTCGATCACCTCGTGTTGCCTGGCGGAATTTACGGAAACGCCGGGGTGCTGTTCTGGGCTGCCGGGCGCAAAAAAATTCGTGTGGCAACCTACGACTGCGGAAAAAACACCATCCTCCTCGGGGTCGACGGCATTGCGGCCCACCTTCTCGATGTTCCGAAAATCTTCGAGCCAGCCCTGATGGAAAAGCATATTTCACCAGTGAAGCAAAAGGTATTGGAGCTGGCTCGCAAGGAATTCGAGCGGCGCCTGGTAGGCGCCGATGATTTTAAATACCAGAAAACGGTTTACGAGGCTGGCGAAACGGGCCTGCGGGCCTGCGACGTGCTTATCGCCTTAAACGTGGATTGGGATGCGGCCGCGCTTGGACGCCACATGTGCTTCGCGGAATCCCACGAGTGGCTGCTCGAAACCGTGCGCTTCATCATCGAAAACACGAATGCAACCGTGGCGGTACGGCAACATCCGGTTGAGCGTGTTCCGGGGTATCGTTGCAAGCACGACCTTGAAAACGAGCTGAAGGCGCTTTTCAACAACAGCCCGCGAATTCATTTCTATGACGCGGAACACACGGTAAACACCTACAACTTGGTTGAAAGCTCGCGCGTCGTTCTGCCCTTTACCTCGACCATCGGCATCGAGGCGGCCATGCTGGGCAAGCATGTCATCATGGAAAGTACGGCCTACTACTCCAAGCTGCCATTTGTGCAGTTTGCCAGCTCGCGGGAAAAGTATTTCTCGCTGATCAAGGAAACCCTGAGCACGCGGGAAGCTCTCGCACCCGAAAAAATCGAGTTCGCGAATCTCTGCTATTACTATGGCCAGCTGATCAACCGGCTCTTTACCGGCTTCACTCCCCACAATGACGACTTTAACGTTTGGGTTCAGAACGGCTTCGGCGCGCTGGCCAAGGACCCTCTTGTGCAGTCCATAGTCCAGGCGCTAGCGGACAATGTTCCACTCGTAATTTCCCGCAACCAGGTTTATCTCGAAGAGAGGCATGGGCACTGAAGTTCTGATCACCGGGGCTGCCGGCTTCATCGGACGTAACGTGGCCAGGCAGTGCCTTGAACGGGGCGACGAGGTCACGGGCATTGGCCATGGAAGCTGGAGTGAAAAAGAGTGGCGAGCCCTGGGGTTTTCACGGTTTCATAATGCGAGTGTCACCCCCGAGGTACTCAAAGCGCATGGTGGTACGCCCAGTCTCGTTATACATTGCGCCGGCAGCGGTTCAGTTGCCTTCTCGGTTCAGAACCCTGAGGCGGACCGCGCAAGGACCCTTGAAACCACTTCAGCCGTTCTCGAATTTATGAGATCTCGCGCCCCTCACGCAAGCCTCGTGTATCCTTCGAGTGCCGCGGTCTATGGGCTCGCGCAAGCTTTTCCAACTCCTGAGACCGCGCCGCTCAAACCGATTTCTCCTTACGGTGCGCATAAAAAAATGGCCGAAGACCTTTGCCGCGCGGCCGCGCACGATGCTGGGCTGAAAGTGGCCATTGTGCGGCTGTTCTCGGTGTATGGCGCGGGTCTGCGCAAGCAGCTTCTTTTCGATGCCTGTCAGAAGGCACGGCGTGGAGAGGCGGTTTTTTTTGGAACCGGCGACGAAACGCGGGACTGGCTTCGTGTCGACGATGCCGCCGCATTGTTGCTCAAGGCTGGCGATCATGCGAGCGCCGAATGTCCGGTGGCTAACGGCGGTTCGGGCCAAAGCGTCTCGGTGCGCGTGGTGCTCACGGAATTACTCGCTTGTTTTCCAGGGTCGCCCGCCATCGCATTTAACGGCGAGGTGCGGCCGGCCGACCCCCAGCGCTATCATGCCGACATCGGCGTCGCGCGGTCGTGGGGCTGGTCGCCGCGTATCGACTTGCGCAAAGGCGTGCGGGATTACGCTCATTGGTTTAAGGCGACCGTGTCTTGACCCGCGTCGCTTTCGTAATCACCGCAACCAATGAGTCCTGGCTTGGCGGCCTGAACTACTACCGCAATTTGATCGGCGCGATTCATTCGACGCCCGCCTGCGGAATCGAGCCGGAGATCTTTGCCGGTTCCGCCGATGACCCCGGCGTCTTTCGCGATTTTCCGGACGTCTCCATCGTGCGGGCTTCGCAGCTTGACCGAAAAACCCCGGCCTGGGTGGCACGAAAGCTGATCCAGACCGCAACCGGCCGCGACTTCGTGCTGGAACAGCTGCTCAGGAGCCATGGCATCGATGCGCTGTCCCACTCGGGGTATCTGGGAAAAGGCGCTAAAATTCCCACTCTCGGCTGGATTCAGGATTTTCAGCACCGGCACCTGCCCAAGTTTTTCAGCGCGGCCGAACTCAAGCGACGCGACCGGCTTTTTCACAGCATAGCGAAGTATTGCACACGCGTAATTCTGAGCAGCCAGGATGCCGCAAAGGACTTCAGGCAGTTTTATCCGGAGTACGCGGCAAAGGCCGAGGTTTTGCAGTTCGTCGTTGAGCCGCCACAAGCCAAGGCCAGAGCCACTATTGCCGAACTTGAAGCCAAGT
>JBBRLF010000430.1:0-3689 GCA_038231515.1 candidate division WWE3 bacterium | reverse complement strand
TATTCCTTTCAAGCGGCAACAAGCTCGACTGCCGACGTCACGTCACCGGTGGGCAGTATCTCGTCGCCCTCTGCGGGCGATCGCGTGTTTGGCTCGGTAACCCTGGGCGCCTATGCCTACGACACCGGTTCCAATCAGAGCGGCGTGGCCAAGGTCGAGTTCCAGCTCGACGGCACCACCCTCGGATACGCCACCTCGGCCCCGTTCGATATCTCGTTTAACACGGCAACGTTTCCCAACGGCCAGCACACACTTTCAATTAATGTGACGGATAGGGCCGGCAATACGGCCACCACCATCGACAATCGCATCATCACGATCGGCAACTACTCGTACACCACTACCCTTTCGGCGGGCGGCACGGGCGGCGGCGCTTTCACCGACTCCGCTCCTGCTGAAAACGCCCTCATGGGTCTACAAATTCGCTCCGGTTCGAATATCGACGCCCTGCAACCCGTATATCAAAACGCCTTCGGCGCGGACATCGTGCAAAGTTACGGCGCCTGGCACGGCGGCAACGGCGGCGGCTCGGGCGCGATACAATGCCCGCAAGGTTACCTCGTTTCGGGATTTGTCGGAACGGCCGACACCCTCGTTCATAGAATTGCGCTGATCTGCATGCCCGCCAATGGCCAAGGTTCCGCCTGGACCAGCCCTTCAATCGGCAACGCCACGGGCAACTCTTTTACGATTAGCTGCCCGGCAAACAAGTTTGCCACCAAGGTTCTTGGACACAGTGGCACTTACGTCGATCAGCTTCAGCTCGGCTGCAAATAGACGGATCCAGCGCCTTTTCTCTCTAAGCTCTTTTAGAGAGAAAAGACGCTGGCGTCACATCTTGTGTGATGGAAGGGTGGCGGCTTTAGTAGGCGTAGTAGGGGCCGGTGCCTAGTGTGGAGGCCAGGCCTTCGATGCCGACGTAGACGTTGCGGCCGATGTGAAAGGGCAGACCCCAGTCGAACTCGCCGCCACCATTGGCTCCGATTTCGATGAAGACGTTATTTGAAGAGCTGGCCAGATTCAGCGCGCTGCCGATTTGAAAGTTTACCAGGCTGGCAGTAGTGCCATTGGACGACGTGGTAACCGCCGACAGAGCCACCGTCGAGCTGGGACAGAACCAGCCGCCAAGGCCTGGATCAAAAAAGCTGCAATCCGGCAGCACGCCCGACGTGGGCGGCGAAAAATAAAGTGCATTCGACCCCGTATCCAAAAACGAGACCGAGGTGTGGCCATTGAAATTCGTGGTGAACGATCCGCTATTGGCGTCGGCGGACAATACGGTGACGGCCCCGGGCTGATTATTGGCCTGCGTACCGATGCCCAGTACGAGATAGCCACTCAGCGAAGGCAAGCCGCCCAGGGGCATGCTTGGGAGCTCGACGATCACGCCATTGTTGTCGTGTGGCAGCAGCGCGACGGGATTCTGCACCTGGCTGGCCAGCGCCAGCGTGGTACCCGTGCAGCTGGCACCGGTGCAGGAATAATAAATTCCGTTGTTGGCCGTAGTTACGCAGCCGGGCCCGCAGTCCTGCGCAAGCAAACCCACTCCTAAAATTCCATTGTAACCGGCGTCGGCCGGACTGGTGACCGGCGTGCCACACGACGCAGGCACGTGGCCAAAGGTTGAGTCGATAACCTGCACGGGCACCTGCACCACGGGCTCGGTACCCAAGACCACGCCGGCCGTCTGCACGGAGCCCCACTCCGAGCTGCCGTCGGCAAACTGCACGCACTCGCCAACCGCCTTGCCGCCAACCTGTACTGGCGTAAGTGGAACCGTCAGCAGCGATTTGAAAACGCGCAGCCCGAAGCTGCCGGTGTCGACAAGAATGTCGTTGATGGTCTGACAGTTCAAGGTGCCGGGCGCGCAAATCGTCACGCTGACACAAGGCTTGTTGGGATAAGAGCCGCCGGCGCAGAGCGCACCATTCACCGTCATCGCAAGAACGTTGGCGCCACTGATGCTGGGCAAGGTGCCTCCATTGGGCAAGCCAGCCACGATCGGGTTCGGACCATTGGATCCGCCGCCATCTGAGCCCGTGCCGCCGCGACTACAGCCAACCACGAGCAAGGCAACGGCCAGCGCCGTCAGCCCCTCACTTGATTTCATCCGCTCTCACTCCCTGCGGCAGCAGCGCCGGATCGTAGGCGCGGCCCTTCTGACTTCGCATATGGCCCCATTTTTCGACCACCACCCGACCGGTGTTTACGATATGGCTTCGACGTCCGAACACTCGGGGGCTCTGGCGCACGCCCATCTGATAATCCGTGGCATACCCGCCAAGTAACTTGCCCAGGTCGGGATGAGTGAGGCCGTTCCAAGCCAGGCCAAAGACGATGCCCCCTGCGGTCACGTACTCACGCACGGTGCTCGAGCCCGATTCGGTCGTGCGGACGCTAAAACCGCCGTCCTGCACCCTGGCTTGCTGCCTGAGCGCAACGACTTCACCCAAGGCGGCCCAGGCACTGGAAGACCCGAGTAAAACGCACAAGACCAGCCTAACAACGCGATAGTTCATATGCCGTCACCTGACCTCGAATTCTACTGAGGATCGAAATTCGCAGCACCAACTATTTCACCCTGAGCTAGGCAGGTTTTTCCGGTCGAACTGCCCCCAGAGCCACTTTCTGGCACCCCGAAAGCAGCTTTTTTTATGACGCCCTCTTGAAGTTACGCGCGGGACGATTTACATGGTTGCTGCGCCGTGCGTTGAAAGTTTTCCAAGGGGTGTTTTATGAAGAAGTTCATCTGGGCCACACTGAGTTTGAGTCTGTGTCTTGCGGGCAGCGCCCATGCCCAGCCCACCTTTACTTTCGATCCGACAATGCCCCCAACGCTCAAGACCCAGATCGTGGGCGACCTGCGCTTTCTCATGGCTATCGAAGGCAAGGGCGCAACGCCACTGCACCAGCAAATCTTCGGTCAGGGCGCAATTGCCGGCGCCAGCTATGTCGACTTCTTTCGTAAGCGCATCACCGGCTTTCGCGTCGACCTGAGCCCGACCAACAAGGTGGCCGTGGCTTACAACCGCCAGGGCATGAACAAGCTTTTCATCACGCCCAACTTCATTAAAAACAATATTCCCCAGGTCATGCGCATTACGGTTTTTCTACACGAAGCGCGGCACTCCGAAAGACAAAATGGCTTCTGGAGCCACTCCCACTGCCCCGACCCCTACCTCGATCGCGACGGCAATGTGGTGCGCTCGATTCTGACGGGCATGAACCTGTCGGGCGAAGCGGCCTGCGACAAGGTTGCGCTGGGTGCTTATGGAATTCAGGCTATCGCGCTGAAGAACATTCAGGCCTTCTGCGCCAACTGCACAGACAAGGTCAAGATGGACGCCGGGCTGTACGGTGACAACGACATCGATAGCCGCATCATCGATGCTGCGGCCAAACGCATTCTGGTGAACGACCTCGGTGAGTAAGCGTTATCTTTTGCTGCTTGCGGCACTGGTGACTGCCACGGCCGGTGTGCTGCTGTATTTTCGCGGGTCTGAGCCCACGCGCCCGCCACTTGCCGTGGTTAAGCCTAAGCTGCCCGAAAAAGTGCTGGGTAACGGCAGCAGTCTAGCGCCCACGCCGACAAGCACCAAAGAGGAAAAAATCCTGCGCACGCTGGTGGAAATTCTGGCCGCCAAAAACGACAACGATCCCCGACTCGACCGTGAGTTCAATCAGCTGAC
>JBBRLF010000429.1:0-3698 GCA_038231515.1 candidate division WWE3 bacterium | reverse complement strand
GCTGTTGGAACTCGCATTTCTATTCTCTAAAAGGCGCGGGAGGAGAAATGGGGCTGGGTTCAGTCCGTCTTTACAGTTACCCGCTGACCATCGCGCAGCAAAGTCACTGTCTTAACCTGTTCGCTTTTTTTCGCAAGTTGGTCGAGCCGCTTGAGCGCCTCGAAGGGATTGGAAATTTCCTGCTCATTGATTGCCGCGATGATGTCGCCACTTTTGAGCTGGAGGCGCTCGTAAAAACTTTTTGCGACTGGTGCTGGTGGTTTTCTGGCGTCCGTAAGAACTTTATTCAGATCAGCCATGGCCTGGGGCCTTGCCGCGGTAAGGTCTTCTTCGGTCTGCGAGGTTTGCGTTACCGTCAGCAGCTTGGCCTTTTCGGCAGCCCGCGCGGGCACCTCCAGATTACACACGTCTTCAGTAGGACACTCAAAGGCGAGCACGCCCGAGTCGGCAACATAGCGCCAGAAGCTGTGATTGGACTCCTTGTCTTTGACCGCCTCGATGGCCTGCAAGACGTGATGCAGCTCCGTCTTTTTCAAAGTCACCGCATCGACGCGGACAACCTGCTTGCCGGGATATCCAAGCAACGTCGCCGCGCCAAAGCCAATCGCGCCGCCTACCATGAGCAAAAGCAGAGTCCTCGTCATAATCACTGATCATACCGAACCGCCTTTGGGCGTCAACCCCACCACGGCGGCTCATCCTGGCATGAGCGTTGCTCCAGTGTGAGAAATGAAAACACAGAAAAGTTTGGCTGCCATCGTCATATTGACACTGAGCTTCGTACTGCTCGCAAGCGGCTGTGCCACCCCTAAAAAGGGCACCGCAATTGGCGCCGGTACTGGGGCTGGAGTGGGCGCGATCATTGGCGGGCTGGGCGCAGGCTGGAAAGGCGCCGCATTGGGGGCGGCGGCGGGCGCGGCTACCGGAGCCGCAGTGGGCAATTATCTTGATAAACAGGCCAGCGAGCTGGGCGAGGTGGCCGACACCAAACGCGTCGAAGACGGCGTGCTTGTGAATCTCAAAAGCGACCTCCTTTTTGACGTTGGCAAAGCGACGGTCAAACCCACTGCACATGGCCAGCTGGTGCAGCTCGGGCAGGTTTTGGCAAAGTACAAAGACGATCGCATTAGTGTCGAGGGCTTCACCGACAGCACCGGCTCTGTTGGTTTGAACAATGCCCTGTCTCGCCAACGCGCCGATGCCGTGCGTGAAATTCTTCTTTCAGAGGGCGTGCGAAGCGAGCAGATTCTGGTCTTCGGTTTCGGCGAGTCCAGACCGGTTGCGAGCAACAAGACCGCGACGGGACGCCAGCTCAACCGCCGGGTCGATCTTATCATCGACGTGCCTCAGGAAAAGAAGGCCGGGTTGGAAAAAAACCAGTCTCGGGTCCCCGCCGGTCACTAAACGATTTAAAATCCAAATCATCACTTCGGGCCCTTTCTTCTACAAAGTAACGGCCACCACTGGTAGGGTGGTTAAAAAGAAGGGGTGATCAATGACCAAAGAATCAGCATTGAACCGTAAAGTGAAGCTGTCGCCAGAGCTCTCGGGCTTCATGGGCGCAGCCGAAGCCGCTAGAACCGAAGTGACCAAGAAGGTTTGGGAATACATCAAGGCCAACAATCTTCAGGACGCCAAGGACAAGCGAGTCATCAATCCAGACGGCACTCTCGCCAAGTTGCTTGGTACAGAACCCATCAACATGATGAAGATGACCGGCGTTTTGAACAAGCATTTCATCAAAGCTTAACGCACTGCATATCGGGCAAAGCGGCGTTTTGTAAAGGTGCGCCTTTACAGGCCGCCGAACCCCAAGCAGGATCCTCCCCCACCAGGCACTTTTTGAGGGGGATGCGCGATGGCAAACAGTTCAAGTCGAACCAAATGGGCAATGGGCTTAGCCGTGTCCATCGGGCTTGCGGCGACGTCGTTCTTCGGACACTTGCCCAACGCACGTTCGGCCCCTCGCCATACTCCCAGACTGTCTTGCACCGGCAAGCCAAGCTCCGCCATCGAGCATCTCGTGGTGATCGTCCAGGAAAACCACTCCTTTGACAGCTATTTTGGCAACTACTGCAAAGCGCCGGCCGGCTCGAACCCCAGCTGCACCAACGGTGCCGATTGCTGCGAGGCCAGCCCGGCCGTGGACGCGCGCTCGAGAAACACGCCGGTCGTGCTTGACGACGAAGACAACGCTGCCCATGATCGCGACCACAGCCGCGGCTGCGAGGAAAGCGAAATCAATGGCGGCAAGATGGATCAGTATGTGGAAGGCCCCTGCGGCAACCCGAAAAATTTTGCGCTAGCCGATGCCACGACTATGGCCCCTTACTGGAAGCTGGCGCGTAACGGTGCGCTGGCCGATCGCTATTTTCAGCCCGTCGTGGGTGCCAGCTCTTCGAATGACATGTATTTCGCGCGCGCCTCGTATGTCTTTACCGACAACGAAATCATGCCCGCCTCGGTGGGCTCAAAATGCGGCGGCGGCACGGCCACCCGACGCAACTACAATGAACCGACGATCGGGGACTTGCTCCTGAGATGTGACGTACCCTGGGCTTTTTTTGCGGAGGGTTACGAAACCATGCAGCTTGCAGAAAAAGCGGGCCAGTGCCCGAGCTCGCCGGCGGAGTGCCGTTCGCACAGCGACGGCTATCCCTGCACCTTTGATCCAAGCGACGTGCCGTTTGAATACTATCCGACGACACAGGATAATCCGCGCACGATGAAAGACCTGACCGCGTTCCACTACGCTCTGGCGCAAGGCACTTTGCCGGCCGTCAGTTTTATCAAAGGCCTGGGTTTTCGCACCGAACATCCGGGCGGCGAGGTGTCGATCAGCGACGGTGAAACTTTCGTCACAGGCCTGATTGAAAAAGTGCGGCGCTCCCGCTTCGGGGCCAGTACGCTGATTCTGGTCACGATGGATGAGAGCGGCGGCTTTTTTGACCATATCGCGCCACCGGCCGCGAGCCGCAGCGATGGTCAGCCCTACGGCCCCCGTCTGCCGTTGATCGCTACCGGACCCTTTGTCCGTGCGGGCCAGGTTTCACATGTGACGATGGAGCATTCGTCGATCGTCAAGTTTATCGAATGGAACTGGCTGGGCGGCAAAACCGGCCAGCTCGGTACCCGCGATACCGAAGTCAATAATATCGGCAGCCTGCTCGACCCCGTTGCCACCGTGACTGAAGTTCCGTCTCATTAATCATTAAATATATATCACTATAAGCGTCCCGCTCTGCCCGGCATTATACGGAGTCCGAAGAGGGCTCTGATGATTTTATCCAGTCTCGTTTTGATCTTGAGTAGCTGCCTGCCCGCGCCAACGCTTGCCGACTGGATCAAGCCGTCGTGGCAGCCTCGCGCCCTTCACCGCACGTTTATCGCTCCCTTAAATCCCTTTCTGGCGCCGACCGTCAGCAGCAACATGCATTCGGACAGCTACGCCACTGGTACTCATGACTCCCTGGGTGCCTGGGGACTGAATCTCAAAATCGAGTTGAAGCCACACCACACGGTGCTGCCTGGGGAATGCGCAGGTTTTGTGTATGACCGCAAAGGTTATTTATTGTCCGTCTGCGTGCGCATCCTACAGACCAATCTAAAAATATTTGACCCCGACACGCTCAAAGAGCTTGCCTCCTATTCGCTGCCGCGCAGGCCCGACGTCATCCCGGCGATAGTCTCAGGACAGT
>JBBRLF010000428.1:0-3745 GCA_038231515.1 candidate division WWE3 bacterium | reverse complement strand
GGGGTGGTATTTTAACCCGAATGCTGTTTTGCACCCCAGCCACCCCGTCTACGCGTGAAACAACGTCTTCAGCCAGCAGCTTTTCATAGGGGTAGCGTACCGCGCCCGACAGCGTAAGGTTTCCATTGTGGCTTTTGACGCTCACGGCGCGAAAATCGTCAGAAGAATTCAGCTGCAGCAGGCGATGCGCGTCGCTTGCGATTTTTGCATCCGACTTGGGCTCCAGGCTTCTGATTTTCAGAGTCTCGGTAACGGCAGTCACTCCAATGACGTTCTGGGCATCGGCAAGTGCGGCGCGTTTGGCCTTTAGGTTTTCCACCGAGCCTTCAAGCTTAATGGTTCCTTTTCTGGCTTCAATTGAGATCACCCGTTCTTCCACGCGCGCATCGTAAGAAAGCGCATCGCCCACCGCGATCTGCAGTTCGCGGTCGGGCCGGATTTTAAGCTTATTCGGCGATCGCATTCCATTGATAATGGAGGTTTCGACCACGAGCTCGTCGGCCACCACCGTCTTCGCACCACGAACCTGCGCTAACTGCAGCGCCATCGTTTTTTCCGCAATGCTGGCCACCCAGCCCGACAGCTTCACGGCACCATCTTTCACGAATGCTGTGATCAGCTCGTCGCGCACCATAGGATTTTTTCTGAAGTTACCTAAAACGTCATTCAGAATGTCACTATCGCTCCTGACCGCTTTACCTGGGTCGATCATCGTGTCGTTGCGAACCTCGAGTACGCCATGAACGCCGCGTGTTACCCATTCGGCAAGCGACTTCTGCGCCCAGGACTTCACCAGCCCCGAAAGAACAACAGCGCCCGCCGTGACTTTGACATCCAAATTGAGTTTGTGTGTCGCCGCGTCCAGCAGAAGCGCGTTTTTTACGTCAGTGGTCAGGTCTTCATCGGAAATGTTTACGGGACTCAGCTTCAGCTGATCGATCAGGCCGCGAACGCCGCGCGCCGATACCGCAAAACGAAAAGCGCGGGCCTTTGATCTGAGGTCTTTAACCGTTCCCAACAAAGTGACGATTCCATTTTTGACCTCGAGAGTTACGTTGGCCGGGGTAAAATAGGGATCAACATACAGACGTGCGGCAATGGCGAATTTGATCTGGTCGTCGGGGATTGGCTTTGCCTTGGTTTTCATTCCCGCGTTGGCAGGCGGGTTGCCCGCGCCATCATTTTTGCGTTCTATGTGGCCACAGCCGGAAAGCAGCAGGAGCAGACAAAGTTTGGCAACAAAAAGCTTACGCAGCAGCGGGCGTGGTGCGGTCATTTTTTATCCGTGGAGTTTGTTGATCGCGTTAAAGGAAAAGTTTTCAGAAAGGACAGCATGAGCTTGGAAGCTTCAAGCTGCGATTTCGGCCGGGTATAGAAATGAAAGCGGTTGTCTTCGATCATCTTGTCTATCAGGGTTTTGGGCGCCCCGGTCACCCGTTCCGGAGCGGAAAGAATCGCGATTCGCTGGGGGCCGCCGTCGCGCAGCCAGGTGATAATCATGCGACTCCATTTTTTTGGCTCAAAGGTTCTGATGTCGAGCAGAATGGCGTCGAAGCTTCGCCCAATCAGCGTAATCTGACGTTCGCCGACCAGCTCGCTCGCGTCCACCGGGCGCACCAGCAGTTTACGCTTTTCATAGATTTGCGCATGGAGCGACAGAAAATTGCCGGCCATGGCATGGTCCGTGCTGATCAGGCCAAAGGTAGAGGTGATAATGCCCGGCGATGCCGTACGATCGGGCGCCGCGCCGTCCAGATAGTAGCGCAGCAGCTCGTCCATACTCAGCACGCCCAGAATATATTCGGCGGCACTGGCATTGGGGTCGCTGATGGGAATGTACCGCCTGCCGGTTCGAAGCATGTATTTGTGGGCCAGGTGAACCCGAGACGCGGGTAACGGCCGCACTGTTTTGTCCATACAAAGGCTTACCAGGGGCTGACGTCCGGCGGTAATCAGCTTTTCAATGACATGGCCTTTTTGAAAATAGTCCCGCTCGGTGAAAATTCCCAGGAACTCACCCGCAGGGCCGCAAACTATGGCAGCGCTGCTTTTATTGTTTCTCATTTCGTCCAGACATTCCGAAATCGGCGTATCGGGAGCCACGACAACGGGTTGAATCAACTCCAACGGAATTTTCAGGCCAGGCAAGATGCTCATAGTGTTACCACTCACTCTACGTCAGTGGCGGTGAAGGCACAAGAACGGCTCAAGCCAGCGCCTCAAAGGGATATGATTTCGGAGGGCGGAGCAATCGGACTTTTCACCCCTAATATTAACAATAGAAAATACTTGGGTTTTCAACCGGTTTAGCCGTATGAATATTGCAGAGGACTCTTCACATGTGGCACTGGCTTCGAGACCATCAACGGCGAAACATTCTAGCGACGCCGTTTCCGAAGACCTGGGAGACAATTCTCAACACCAATGTCGCCCACTACAAACGCCTTAATGAGACCGAGCGCAAAGAGTTAAAAGACCTGGTCCAGGTGTTCATTGCCGAGAAACATTGGGAGGGCTGCGGCGGCCTTAGCTTGACTGACGAAATTCGTGTCACGATCGCAGCGCAAGCTTGCCAGATGACTCTAGCCCTGCCTCATGAGGTATACCGTCATGTAGAATCCATTTTCATCTATCCATCCACCGTCGTCACACCCGAGCGGCAGCCCGGCATGTTCGAGTCAAATCGTATGCCTGTCTTGGGCTCAGTACCAATTCTAGGGCAGGCCCAGGTGCGGGGACCGGTAATTTTAGTATGGGATTCCGTAAAAGCAAACGCACGGCACCCGGAAACGGGCCACAACGTTGTTTACCACGAGTTCGCTCATAAACTCGATATGCTCGATGGGCACGCCGACGGCACGCCAACCCTGTCCAGCAAGGAAGAGTACACTCAGTGGGTACAGATTTGCGAAAGAGAGTTTTTACGACTCCGCTCCGATTCAAAAAATGGCAGACATACCTTTCTGAACGCCTACGGAGCCACCAATGAGGCTGAATTTTTTGCGGTCATCACCGAACAGTTTTTCGACCAGCCGGCGGCATTGCAAAAACACCACTCCGAGCTCTACAACGTTTTAAAACGCTTCTATCAGCAAGACCCCGCCTTGCGCGACGAGACCATCAATGCCCGCATGGAATGAATTTTGGAATTTTTTTTCCAAGTACTGGGATACCGCGATTCTTCACCTCGACGGTCGAACTATCTCTCCCGGCAACTTACTAGTCGGAACACTGATCATTGGATTGGGTTTTAGCTGGGCCGGCAAACTCAGCAGACAGCTTTCCCGCAAAGTCCTCGCACGATTCGGAATCGATACGGCGTCGTTAAGCACGATCGAGACTCTAACCTTCTATTTTCTACTACTTGTCTTTGCTCTCTTGGGTTTGAGCTTCGCCAATATTCCAATGGCTGCCTTTACCTTTGCAGGCGGCGCCTTGGCCATTGGCGTTGGCTTCGGCAGCCAGAACGTCCTCAGTAATTTCATTAGCGGTATTATCTTGATGCTGGAGCGTCCCATCAAGGTAGGCGACTATGTCGAGCTCGATGGCGTTTTTGGCTACGTACAGAGAATCGGCTTCAGAAGCACCACGGTACTGGCCGTCGGCAATCGGCAGATGATCGTGCCCAACAGCTCATTTCTGGAAAAAAACGTATTGAACTGGACCTTGTCGGACAAACTCGTAAGAGTACGCGTTATCCTTGGCGTAGCTTACGGCTCCCCCACAAAAAAAGTCGAAGCACTCC
>JBBRLF010000427.1:0-3754 GCA_038231515.1 candidate division WWE3 bacterium | reverse complement strand
CAAACCAAATCGTCAGATTAAGTCGAGACTTTTACAGATGAGATCTATCCGCTCATTCGTAAGGAAGATGCCGTAAGCGTGGACTACGGCATGATGGAACCAGCCATCGAGCTTGGAATCCGCGCGGCGACCGTGCCGGCCGACTGCCAGTGGAATGATGTGGGCTCGTTTACCGCCCTTGAAGAAATCAACTGCACCACGCAGGGGGATGTCGTGTCGCTTAATGCGAATACGAATATCGTGCAGTCGGACACGGGGCTGGTTGCGCTGCTTGGCGTGAATGATTTGGTGGTTGTTCGCGATGGGGATGTGGTGCTGGTCGCATCTAAAGAGCGTGCGCAGGATATTAAGGCGCTGCTTGAGAAAGTGAAAGCCAAGTTTCCGGACAAGCTCTGAGTTTGCTTGGCGCATGCCTCATGCCACGCGCATGCCAGAGATGAACATCTATTCCTAAAAGGAATATTATAAGTTCCAATTATGTATTGGATGCATGCATGTTTTTCCTCCATCTTCCCCGGGAAAAGAGGAACCTATGCATCCCATTCTATTTTCCATACTCGCCACCGTGGCTGCCTTTGCGAATCCATACGAACCCCAAGCCCTGCACCAGCTGAGTGCGCTCGTCGCGCACGAGGCCGCGCAGGGAATCCAACCCGTCGTGGTCTTCGATCTCGACGATACGCTCAGCGACAGCCGCACCCGCACCGTTCGCATCTTGAACGAATTTGGGCGACTGGAACAAGTGCCCGAGCTGGAGGACGTCACACCTGCCTCAATCCGTTACCAGCTCGAAAACACTTTCAACGACCTGGGACTGCACGATGCTGCGCTGCTGGCCCGCGCCGATGCATTCTGGAAGGCGCGATTTTTTTCAAACGAGTATGTCGCACTCGACCGTCCGATTCCGGGCGCGCCAGCCTATGTGCGCTGGCTCGCACACCGTGGAGCTCGTATTGTTTATCTGACCGGACGCGACGCAGGCAGCATGCGACAGGGCACGCTCGCGAATCTCGAGCACAATCATTTTCCGACAGCTGACGACACGAACGTTTTACTGATGAAACCCGACAAGACGATGGACGACACGGTTTTTAAAGTGGCGGCCTTCGAACGCATAAAGAAGATGGGCGAGGTCGTAGGCGCTTTTGAAAACGAGCCACGCAACATCAATGCCATGCTGCACGCATTTCCCGAGGCGATCGCCGTTTACGTCGACACAATTCATTCCAGCAAGCCGGATGTGCCGGCACCTGGAATTTTCTGGATCCAGGACTTCAGGCCGAACTAGCGGGTGGTCCAGTATTTGAAGTCCACGACGTGGGTTCCCTGGCCGACTGCGCCCACGGGGCGGCCATCGAGAAAAAGACGAACGCGGTATCTATCGGCGTCAAGATAGGCCGAGGGACCAAGCGTGGCGACGAAGGTTTGCTCGCCCAGCAAGTCATAAGCTTCTTGTAGCGATGGATAGTGGTCCAGGTTTAAAAGTGCGGGCAACGCCGTGTTTTCTTCGCCCGGCAGCCGGTAAGCCATCTTTTCAGAGTAGGTCGCACCCATTGGAAAATTCACGGTAAAGACGCCGGTTCCGCCGCTTTTGAAAAAGGATTCGGCGGCGCGCGTGACCGTTTCGGCCTCGCAGAGCTCACGAAATCCGCCTACCGAGGTAATTTCGGCGGTTCGAATGATCAGCGCATGTTCGCCGCTTCGCGAAGGCAGCGCCAGGTCGGGCGCGCGATCTTCGGTCATCCAGGCGGCATCGGCGACATGGTCGTCGTTGAGAAGATAGATAACCGGGCGGCCCGCGGTTTTAAACTCGCGAATCACGCGATCAAGCGCGGGTTTGATCGCACTGTTGCCGCCGAAAGAATACGAAGTGTGCGTTACGATCAGCGCATGCTTGAGAATCGCGCCGGGAGCCTGAGTAGTGCGTGGTATTGTGGCTGGAAGCTTTCCAGCAAGCCATTGGGCCCGCACTCGTGCAATAACGACGTCGTCGGGGCCGCTGTGAATGTCGGCCAGCATTTCTTTGAACGAACCTGCTCGCACCACATCGCTGATCGCGTGGGCGTCGGCGGCAGCGCAGGCCGTGTCGTTTGAGAGTGCTTCCAGCCGGTCGCGGTTACGGGCAAAAAACGCATCCAGCTCGGGTGCGATTGCTGCATAGGTATTCCAGTCCAGCGAATGCGCGCTGGCCAGAGCATCCCAGGGAGTGCGGCAGTCGAGTGAAAGTTTCAGGAAATAGGATGGAGACGCCTGGATAAGCAGCTGAGGTGTGCGGCCATCAACGGTGTCTGTCACGACGATCTTGCGTTCACCGAATTGGTAGGACTGAGTTGCGGCCAGCGCGGGCAACGCCGTAAACGCAAGGAGGAGCGAAAGTGCCGAAAGGACTGAGTTTGAGCTGTTTACCACGCGGGATTTATATCAAAGTTGACTAAATTAGTCAACTAAGTATGATTAACCTTAGTAAAAACAGATATTTAGCGAGTAGCTGCGCCGCGTCGAGCCTGCTCGCGCTTGCGCTCGTTGATGACTTCGACTTCTTTGAGCACCTTTTGAATGCGGTACATGCGAATCATGGTTCTGGCCAGAATGCGCGAGGTGATCGTTGTGCTGTCTTTGAGGGCGAGGTCGCTGGCAATTTTGGCTTTCACCAGCTCATTGACCGAGTCGTCGAGGCGGAAAGGTTCCTTGCCGCCGTTGGCAGCCTTTTCAATTTCGAGAATCTTGGCAAAATTCACCTCGGAGATGCCTTCGCTGTTGGGCGGGAAGAGGTCGATATGCTTTACGACGTAACCCATGAGCGCCACGGCCTTGCTGCTGAAGGTTATTTTTTTGGTATGGTCCTTCAAGTTGTCGTCGTTGATGAAGCTGATGAGCAGCTCGATCTGGTCCAGGTCCTTGATGTAGACCTCGATCTTGTCCAGCACTGCGCCATCCACTTTGACCAACTCGACTCTTTCGAGAATATCGAGCATCTCGGTGATCTTGCTGACGTGAATGCCCATGATCTGATTGGCGTAGCGGTTGATGCGATTCATCGAAACTTTGATTGAGCCGCCGGGACCGGCTTCGCCATTGCGGGCACCCACGGTGAGCACGGCGGTCGTGATCTTCAAAACGTCCAGCACGTTCAGGTACTGATAGGTCGTGCCGCTGCCTTCGCCCGTGCCATAGTTATAGGTGGTCGAAGCAGTTTCCAGCTGACGAATTTTGTTGTTGGCCGATCTTAGTCTGTTCACAATCGTCTTGAGCAGCACCATCAGCCAGGGTGGCAGCACCTTGAGCTGCTCGACCAAGTTGGCGTTGGTGATTTCCATCAAGTCGGTGTCGTGAATGGCTTCGGCCGAGGCGCTGCGTGGGCCGCCGTCGAGAAAGCCCATCTCACCAATGACCTCGCCCTTGTGAATGAGCCCAAGCTCAATGCTGGCGTTGCCTTTTTTCTTGAATAGACGAATGGTGCCGGCCTGTACGAAGTACATCGACTTGCTGATGTCGCCTTCGTTGAAGAGGAGTTCGCCTTTTTTTAACTTGCGGGGTACGGGGGCTGCCATAATTTATTTTGAATGCATCTCCCAGCTGCCGTCCCAGTCCTGTTCGGGGGGGTGCCCCATATAATGCTTGCAGCGGTCGATCAACTCAAGCGATGGCTTGTCGTTGTTACGGCCTTGCAGCACGGTATTAAAGAGTGCGAGTGCTTTTTCCCATTGCCGCGCGTAATAGTGCATGAGCCCTTCGTTGAAGGTCTTCAGCACGT
>JBBRLF010000426.1:0-3759 GCA_038231515.1 candidate division WWE3 bacterium | reverse complement strand
TGGCTCGTTGAAAAAATATCGAGTTCCTTGAATATTTCAAAGAGGCTTGCGCGGTGGGATTTGAGGTATTTCCAGATGAACGGAAAATGATTATCGCCGGCATATGCCGTAAGCAGTTCGCATTCCTCGACGATTTTCTCGGGCATCGGACCTACAGCTTTTTCGATCCGTTCAAGCTTTTGTCTATTACCACCAGGAAGTTTAAACACCCTGTCCAACTCTCCAATTCGTGCGACAAGCCCGTCGACGCGCTTCTGGTTTTGCCTGCGAAATTTGGCAAGTGCCTCGGCTGCACTACGGTCAGCCTTTCTTATTCGCTTGACGAGCATCTCGATGAGATCGTCGAGCGCCCGGGCTCGGCTCATATGATACAAACTCAGCGCGAGTGTATAGCGTTTACCTGGCTGTGTTCGGCGCATTTTCGAGATATCCAGTGCCTCAGCTTCGGCCGAGAAGCGTTCGATCTTGGATCGCGGCACACCAGCAAATAGCGCGGTTCGAATACCAATCCCTTTCAATTTCTTATATCGCCCAATCAAGAGTCTGAGCTGCATGAGCGTGGGGTTTCCGGGATCAGTCTTGGCCTCCTGCCAAAACGACATGCTCGCTTCAACCCCGACTGCGAGATGTTGGTCTACCCAGACTTTCTGCTCGTCGCTGAGTTCCTTGACCGTTCGACTGAAAAAGTTTTCATTCCATTCTGCACGCACCGCTTGGGCCGTTCTGTGAAGCCGCGTGAAGCCAGGAAGTTCGTAGCGGCCACGCACCAATTCCTCGATCGCGACGTTGATGAGGTCAACGAGATCGTCTCTTGTTTGGACTTCGCGCACCATGATCGCGCGAATCAATGTGTCTGCTTGTTTTGAAAACGAACGCACGCCCCGTTCCTGTAAAATCGCAAGACGCTGCCGCTGCCTACCCCCACACCTGTCGTAGCGTGAAAGCTCTTTCATCTTGGGGACCGGTACCTGTATGCTTTCCGCGATCTTTCTGACGATTATTTCTGGCACCTCGGTTAACGCCGGAAAATATCCCAGCCGTTGAAAACTCTTGAGCAAGATAAGACAAAAAACCGGGCTGTCCGTCCGTGGTGAATGTCGTCTCGCAAAGGAGACGTCGTCAGGCGTCGGCGTGATAAACTCGTCGTGCTCCTGGCTGATGGTTCGCTCTCGAAAACGTGGATACGTCGTGTCAGAAACCGATGGCATCGTGGGGTTTTAGCAGAATTCCGAGTTTTCGTAAGACACCGTGGGTTTGAAATTTCTACACGACCGCTGCCGAGTGTCGTTCCTTAAACTCAAAAACAGCCGGCAGTGCCTATATGCTGGAATTTATAGGATAAATATCGTCAGCACCGATCTCCGAACGAGTCACGAAACACGTTCTGGCGGATTCCGTACAATTGGCTATGCGAGGCCAGTATGAGACGTCCTGCAAGCCTTGGGATATCGAAAACGTTTTCTCGGTCGACTGCTTCAGCGGACGTGAGCAGATCGAATAACAAAGTGGCAAGACCTGCCCCACGCAGAGTGCGTGCAACATTGAGATTTCTGGCGCTGTCTTTGCTGCTCCCGCTTCCGTGCGCGAAGATCACGAATCCCCGGGCGTTCGCTGGAACGGTCAGGTCGCCGGCCAACTGCAGCCTGCCGTTCGATATGATGGCCTCCATATAAGCTTCCTGAAGCACAGTGTTTGCAAGGTTCAGGCGAGGACGGCAGGGAGTGATATGAAAAGACGTGCTTCGGTGGTTTGGCAGGGTGGCTTGAAAGAGGGTGCGGGCTCAATCTCGAGCGAAAGCGGCGTGCTTGAAAACGTGGCTTACTCGTTTGGGACCCGTTTTGAAAACGGCAAGCGGGGCACCAACCCCGAAGAACTCATCGCCGCCGCGCATGCCGCCTGTTTTTCAATGGCATTTGCTGGACAGCTGGAAAGTGTCGGTCTGACCGCGGTGAGTATCAAAACCCTTTGTCATATCGTGCTGGAAAAAACCGCGGCTGGCTGGCGTATCACTGAGTCGCAACTCGAGGCTTCAGCCCACGTTCCGGGCGCCGACGTGACTACCTTCGAGAAGGCCGCCGAAGCGGCCAAGGCCGGGTGTCCGATCTCGCTGCTGCTCAACGCCAGGGTTACCCTGACTTGTTATCTGGAAGCAGCCGATACCATGGGTCTGGTGGGTTGAGCACGTGGCTGGCGGGTCGTGGAATCTCAGAAACCCACGTTAGCGGAGCGTCATCTCGTCAAAATACAAAGCGTAGTTTGGGCACATCCGAAAACCCTGCACGCGTTTGGCCACCAGATTGGTCATGACCGCGTGAAAAATGGGCACGACGATCGCCTCATCCTGGGTGAGTATTTTTTGAGCACGTTCGATTTTGGCGCGTCGTATTTTGCCCGGCGGCAGAGTGGCGATCTCATCGACGAGCTGGTCATAAACCGCATTTTTCCAGCCAGTCGGGTTGTTGGGGTTCTCGCTTTGAAAAGATGAGAGGTGCCAGATCGGATCGACAAAGGAGGCGCCGCGGGCAAAACGATAAATCTGCGGCGTATCGAGGCGTATCGCCGTCATATAAACTTTCCAGTCCATGGCCTGCAGTTTTACCGACAGGCCCAGTTTTGCCTTCAGATCGTTTTGCAGTTTTTCCATGAACATCCCATTCATGCCGCTGTTGTTGAACGCTGCGGTGACTTCAAGTGGCGTTGCAGCGATTTTCTTTCGTACCGCCGCCACCGAGGCCGCAAAGACAGGCTGGGTGCTGCGGTAGGGCAAGTAGCCCTCCAGGCCAGGCGGCAGCCAGCTGAGGGCCGGCAGGTTGCCGGTTTTGAGCAGCGCCACAAATTCCTCCTGCGCAATCGAACCGGCAAAGGCGCGGCGAAACTCGCGGTCGTTGAAGGGCGGCTTGCGCGTATTGAACGAAAAGAAATAAGTCGAGAGCTGCGGAAATTCCTGAACCACGCCAAGCTGGCGCAGGCGATCGAGATCCATGGGCGGCACCCGCGAAACCTGGTCGAGCCCGCCCGATTCAAATAAGGATACCGCTGTCGATTCTTCGGAGATGATTCGAAAAAGTACGGGGAGCGTGCCCGCCTTGGCGTGCCAGTAACGGGGGTTGGGCTCCAGGTGTATCGACTCACCCTGTTTATAGGAGGTGATGCGGTAGGCGCCGGTTGAAGGCGCAGTGGCCGGCCATTTGCCATTGTGAGCAGCCAGAATATCTTCGCGTACCGGCAAGGCTTGAGGAATTGTCAGGATGTGCAAAAAATACGAAGCAGGCTTTTCAAGCTCGATCACCAGCTCGTCGCTGCCTTTAGCGCTGACTCCAACCTTGTCGGCAGAGCCAGTTCCGCCATAGTAGGCTTTGGCTCCGCGAATCATGAAGAGAAGACTGGCGAGCTTGGCGCCAGTGGCGGGGGCCAGCGTGCGCCTGAGCCCCAGCACGAACTGCTCAGGGGTTACCGGCTGGCCGTCAGACCAGAAAGTGTTCGGGCGCAGTTTAAAGAGGTAACTCCTTCCGTCTTTCGAGATCCGGACCGACTTGGCAAGCTTGTATTGAAGAACTCCTGCTCCATTATAACCCATGAGGCCGTCCATGGTATTGGCCTCAACGCGGGTTGAAACGTGCGCGCGTAGCGCGCTCATCGACCCCGCCTAATAAGCCGCCAAAACTGGTTGGTACCTATATCCAGGGCGCAAAAGATAACTGCGTAAGCTGACTGCGGTCGGCCCCAGAGACAGGCCAGGGGCTTTCAACTGCCTATGCT
>JBBRLF010000425.1:0-3773 GCA_038231515.1 candidate division WWE3 bacterium | reverse complement strand
GTGGCGTGTCGGCTCTCTTCGCAGGCTGTGCCCATTTTACCGGCCTTGTGATCGACGCCCATGGGCGCTTCGCCATCCTGCTGCAGAACTGCCGTGCAATGCGAGATCGCGACAGGCTGCGGATCTTTCATGTTCAGTCGTTCGTGCAGGCGGTGCAGGACTTCATCAGCTGATTCCCTGGTCAGGATTTCAGACTTGCATTCGAAAGACGGCAGATCGAATTTCTCCAGCTTGTCCTCGCTGCATTCGCGCGCCAGAATTCCACTCAAAAAGTTCAGCGACTTCGGCTCGTCGAGCAGCGCAGCCAGTTGTTTCAGGTCGGGCAGCAGCGCATCTGGCGCGCCCATGTAGCGCAGGCAGCCGGCCAGATTTTCTGAGAACTTTTCGCGTAGGGCGGCATGACTCTCGCCCAAGGTTGAGGCCGCCACGGCTTTGTTGTAGCCGAAGTAGGCGCCCAGTAGAATTTCCTGGTAATCCGCAGACAGGTCTTTGGAGCGCGGTACGTTTTCGATCACCTTGCGGCGATCGCAGCTGCCCTTGTCACGCAGGTAATTCACGACGTCGCAGGCGTGCCCCGCGCCGATGCGCTGTTTGCCTTGGGTCAGCCCGCTGCCGAAGGCCGCTGCGATTGCCGAGGTGATGTGCTCGGGATTTTTATTCGACTTGGAAAATCGATAAGCCATATAAAGACCGGTGCCGGCGTAGGCGTAGCAGCCGTTGAGCCGGTCCTGATCGAGTACGGGAACTTTGTCCATGGTGCCGCCCTTGTCGAGCTGTACAAAGGTGCAGGCGTCGCCGGCTTGGGCGGGTGTGCTGGACATTAGGATGAGGGGTAGTGTTGCAGCCCATACTATCAGTGCGCCGAAATGAATCGTAAGCTTCATTCCTTAACCATGAGCAACTCACGTGCCACGGAGTGCTTGATATTAAGCGTTGAGTCTCGAGCAGTTGGCCTGACACAGGCTGACCAGGAATCGAAAAACTGCCCAGTTCCTTTTCAATTTCGACGGCTACTTTCTGCTCTCGTCAACACGCGAGGGGATGAAGGAATCCCGGTCGCGGCTCCGCATTTCGGGCAAGCGCGCGGCCGATGGTGGCAGGGCGCTTTCGTCGGAGGAACCCGGGGAGCTCGGCTCCATCGCAGTTGGAACATCTCTCATGCCCCGTTTTGAGGGTGCAGAAATTTTTGACGCAGCCTGCCAGGTGACTCCCGAATTTTCGGTCACATCAAGGTTGAGATTCGTCGTGCCAAAGGTGGCAGTCAGTTCATTTACCGTGGTTGACGGTTTAATGTTGGTGCAGCTGATGACCTGACGATCTTCGGTGATGAGCACCAGTCTGATCTGGGGTTCGACGTGCGCCAGCGAGGTGGGCATCACGTTCCAGCAAACCGCGATCACCTTCACATGATCCAGAACGGCAACAGTATCAGCGGAATGGCTGGTCCGGGGACCGGGCTTTGCGCCGGCCGCAGGCATGGGTAAGATACTGCACGTTATTGCGTCATTCGGTGGTGCCTTCGTAATGGCGCCGCCCGAGAAACTCACCCCCGAGCTCGTCGACACTCCCACGGGCAGGTCAGCTAGTTTTACGTCCACGGCAAAAACGATCGATCTTTCCTGCATGCCCTTGTGGTGACTTTGCAGTCCGGCCGTGGCCGGGTCGGGAACGCCAAACAGGGCCGCGAGGGTCTGAGATTTGCTGGTGGAAGGGTCGCCAAAAGATGGCGCCGGGCACGCCAGACCGAGTGCCAGAGCGTAAGTCACGCAATGGGCGAGGCTGGAACATTGCTTCAACGTGTTTTTTATTGCGACGGCACTCATCTCGCCTCTTATTGAAGCAAGAGGGCTGAGCTCTGTCCATTTCTTCCTGGAGAATGTAACTCAAGTGAAACATCTGGAGTTCCGTAATTTATGTTTTTGGCTATTGTCGGTTTCTATGGCTGAATAGTGAGAGAGGCATTCCATGTTGATCGCAAAAGATCTGATGACCAAAGACCCGATCGTTCTCCAGAGTAACGACGACCCGAGAGCCATTTTAAAGATATTTTTGGAGAAGCGACTTACCGCGCTACCGGTGGCAGATCAGGGCAGTAATATCCTGGGAATATTGAGCGAGATGAATCTGGTGAAGATCATGGTTCAGTTCGCGGCTGACGGGAAGGGCAAGAAGATCGGAAACTACTCGAGCCTCTTTCTGCCTGCGATCTTCGTGACGGAGTCGGACAATCTGGGCAACGTCGTGAAGGCGATGGTTGGGTCCAGCACTCATCGCGTGTTGGTGCGCAATAAAATGGAAAAGGTCATCGGCATCATCAGTCCTAAAGACCTTCTTAGAGTACTCGCGGGCGAATCCAGCTCCTCGGACGAGTAAGCCAGAACTATTTTGACGCCGCACAATGTCGACGCGCCATCGACTGAATAGTTACCTAGTGGGCTTGCCATTCGCATTTTTCCTCAATACGGTCTGCGACATGACAGTTTTACGCATCATCAAGGTAGCGGCGTTGTGTTTGGGTCTGACTATTCTGGGCAGCAGTGTTGCGCCTAGCCTACGAGCTGACTACGAGGTACCGCGGCCCACCAAAGATACCTGGATCGGACATCGCCGTGCGCTGGTGATTCTGCTCGAGTGGCCAAACCGCCCGCATCAAGTCAGTCAGGCCGAAGTCGAAAAGACCTTTTTCGGTATGGGCGAAAACGACCATAGCTTGCGTCAGTATCTGCTGGAAAATTCCGGCGGAAAATTTGACCTCACTGGCACGGTGTTGCCTTGGACCAAGGCTCGTCACGGCTGGGGCCGCCTTTGGTGCATGTTTCAGGAAAAATTCGCGGACATGTTTGACCGCACTGCCGGCTGCAGTCCCAAGACGATTTTGAAACAGGCCTGGGCCGTCGCCGGGGACCAGATCAAAATTTCCGATTATGACTCGGATGGCGATGGCAAGATTGATCATCTGTTCGTCGTGCATTCCGGCAAGCTATGGAAACCTCGCGGAACGCCTGACGACGTTTTTGACTATGGCTTTTCCAAGGCGCAGGAAGCCGGCGTGTTTCAGTCGCAGGGAATTGGCCGAATCGGCACGATGATTCCGATTGGTTTCTTTTTGCATGAGTCGGGGCACAATCACTTTGGGCTGGGCGACTATTACGGCGATACGCCGGGTTACGAGCATGGCCGTTACGGCCTGGGCATGTGGGGCATCATGGGTCTGGGGGCCTGGGGCACCTCGAACGCCATGCCGGCCAGTGAGCTGTTCCGTTTTCCCGCGCCTTTCGAGGCCGCCAGCAAGATTCGCATCGGCTGGGCTCACACGCAGGTCTTCACCCAAAGCATGCGGCATGTGCGCCTGCAGCCAGTCGAGACCACTGCCGAGGTGGCCGTCATTCCCCTGGGGCATTATCAGGGCGACGCGTACTTTCTGGAGTATCGGGCCAACCGCGGCTTTTCACGCAACAAAATGGGTAACGGGCTGCTGATTTGGCATGGCTGGGAGCTGATGCAGGCCGACGGGCGAGACGACCTCAATCACGGCCGAAATTTGAAGCGCCGGCCAGTGCCGCCCAACTATGAAAACTTTGGCGACGCCAGCGACCCCTTTCCGGGCAGTTTGAACGTCACTTCGTATCGCGACCGCAAGTCGGGGCTGCTCATTGAAAACATTGTGCAGACGCCCGAGTACGTGGACTTCGACGTCACCTTTCCGAACGCCGCGGTGGAAGCGGAATCCTTCGCTGCACTGCGCGCAGCGCTGAAGACGGAAAGTAAGTCTT
>JBBRLF010000424.1:0-3775 GCA_038231515.1 candidate division WWE3 bacterium | reverse complement strand
TGGCACAGGCGGCCGAGCAGGAGGTGCTCGCGGCTTGGGCGGGGCTGGGCTATTATTCCCGTGCGCGTAACGTGCATCGTGCGGCGCAAATCATTGTCCTTGAGCGCGGCGGCAAGTTTCCCAAAACAGTAGACGAGTGGGTAGCCCTTCCCGGGGTGGGGCCTTATACGGCGGCGGCCGTGGCTTCACAATGCTTTGGGGTGCGTGAACCGGTTTGGGATGGAAATGTTGTGCGTGTTTGCTCACGATTGACTGCCCGTGCGGATGCTTTGAGCACGCCGTTCAAAGTCGAAATGCAAGATGCGTTGCGTGAAAAGATGCAGGGCCGCGATGCCTCGCACTTCAATCAGGCGATGATGGAACTGGGAGCGACGATTTGCACGCCAAAGGCGGCAAGCTGCGGGCGCTGCCCGTTGCAGGGTGCCTGTGAGGCACATCGTCTGAATACCGTCGAAAAATTTCCACCGCCCAAGCCTCGAAAAAACACCGTCGAGTTGCGTGCGCGCGTGCACGTGCGGCTGCGCCCCAGCGCTGAAAGCAAAGGGCAGCTCGAAGCTTTTCTTGAGCAGCGTGCCGAGCACCACTGGTTTCCACGGCTCTGGGATTTTCCGTCAGAGCTGGGGGGCGCTTCGTGTCCGTTGGAATACTTTGCGGAGAAGCTGGATACCGCAATTCCCCTGGGGGAGGTGCGTCATCAGATTACACACCACCGGATTTTTCTTTTGGGCAGTGTCGAGTTAGAATTGAGAGCAAATGACTCAGATAATAATTCGCGTCATGGCCGTTGGGTTGCGCTCAATGATCTTGCGGAAGACAATCCGCCGCTTCCGCTCTCGACGACCGCGCGCAAAATACTGAAGCTCCTGTTTCAGAAGCGCAAAAGCGATGTTAGAACTGCAGCATGTTTGAACATGAGCTGAAATGTCATTGTGTTTCGCATGGGTCGTCAGGAGCAGTCGCGACCGGCGCCTCGAAATTTTTCATACCAGAAGCGAAGTCGCAGTTTGCGCCAGACCGACTCGTCGATGTCGAGCACATCAAGCTTGAGCTTACGGTGGACTTGCAGACAAAAACGCTGAAGGGCACGTGTACCACTGACTTTCGTGCAGTGGCTCCGGCGGTGGGAAAAATCTCCTTTGATGCTACCGACCTGATTGTCGAGCAGGTTTTTGATGCCTCGGGTGGCGAGCTGCGATTTGATCAGCAACCTAAAAAAATCACGGTTTATCTTCGCAAGGCGCCGCAGCCTGGCGAGCATGGCAAAGTCATCATCAAATACCGTGTGACGGAGCCACGTGCCGGCCTGTATTTCATCGCGCCCGACAAAGACTATCCGAATCGCCCGCTTCAGCTGTGGACGCAGGGGCAGGACCAGGACAATCGCTATTGGATCCCTTGTCATGATGCTCCGAATGAAAAAGCCGCGACCGAAATGGTGGTCACCGTCGATGAGCGCTATACCGCCATCTCGAACGGCAAGCTGCTGAACGTCGCCCATGACAAAGATAAAAAGACGAAAACCTACCACTGGAAGCAGGCGATGCCCCATGCCTCGTACCTCATCACGCTTTGCGTGGGAGAGTTTATCGAGATGAAGGAGCTGTGGAAAGACTCGCGCGGCCACGAAATTCCGGTGCTTTACTACACGCTGGCTGGCCGCGAGCGCGAGACGAAGCTGGCCTTTGGTAAAACGCCGAAGATGCTGGAGTTCTATTCCAAGAAGATAGGGGTGGATTACCCCTATGAGAAATACGCGCAGGTGGTGGCCTGGGATTTCATCTACGGCGGCATGGAGAATACCTCTGCCACCACGCAGACCGAATATACGCTGCACCCTGAAAGCGTCGAGCTTGATTATTCGAGCGAGCCCCTGGTGGCTCACGAGCTGGCGCATCAGTGGTTTGGCGATCTTTTGACCTGTAAGGAATGGTCGCATGCCTGGCTAAACGAGGGGTTTGCGACCTATTTCGAGGCACTCTGGACCGAAGCCGAGCATGGCAAAGATGAGTTTCTGTACGAGCTGTTCACCAATGAAAAGATCTACAAGGCCGAAGACGCGGGTGCTTATCGCCGTCCTATCGTCACCAATTTTTACATGAGTCCTTCGGACATTTTTGATCGGCATCTTTATGAAAAAGGCGGCCGGGTTCTTCACATGTTGCGCCGTCTGGTGGGTGAGGAGCTTTGGTGGAAATCGATCAATCGTTATGTGACCGCCCATTACGCAAAAACGGTGGAGACGGTCGATCTGCAGCGGGCCTTTGAAGAGACAACGGGACGCGCGCTGACCTGGTTCTTCGAACAATGGGTATTCAAGGCCGGTCACCCGGATTTCAAAGCGACTTATGAATGGGTGGACGACAAAAAACAGGTTAAGCTCAGCGTGGTGCAGAAGCAGGAAAAGAGCGAGCTCGTCGGCACCTTCCGGGCCTCGGTCCAGTTCAAGATCGTGACCAGCGATGGCGAATATATTCATGATCTGGAGCTTGCCGAAGCCGAGCAGACGTTTTGGTTCAGCTGCGCCGATAAGCCAAAGTTTGTTTCTTTGAATCCGGAAAACACGATTCTTGGAAACTGGGACTTCAATCCGGGGCGCGATTTGCTGATCAATCAGCTGCAGCTCGACAAAGACGTCATGGGCCGAGTTAGCGCGGCTCGCACGCTGGCCAAGGATCATTCGCGTCAGAGCGTTGATGCCTTGGGCGAGGCCCTGGGCCGTGAAAAATTCTGGGGCGTGCAACTCGAGATCGCCGAAACCTTGGGGCAGATCGGGTCGCCACGCTGTCAGGAGTATTTGCTCAAGTGCTGGGCCGAGATTAAGCATCCCAAGGCGCGCAAGTCGGCGATCAAGGCTCTTGGAGTTTTTCGCAACGAAGGCACGCTCGAGGTCGTCGAGCGCGCACTCAAGAGCGATGCCAGTCCGTTGGTGCAATATGAGGCCGGCATTGCGTTGGGCAAAGTAAAGGCGAGCGGTATTTTTGAAAAGCTTTCGGCTGCACTGGGCAAGCGCGATTCCTGGCATGAGTATTACGACCGCGGCATAGTGCAGGGGCTGGCCGAGCTGAAAAATGACGATCGCGTGCTTCCGCTCATCATGAAGTCGACACGTGCGGGGCAGTCCATTTTTCTGCGTCGGGATGCGGTCGATGCCTTGGCGCGTTTTGGCCTGGCTCGTCCGGCAGTCGTAATTGATGCCTTGATGGAGCTGACCCGCGACAGTAATTTCTTCGTGCGTTTGCTTTCAATCGACGCCTTACATCGACTTGGCGACGATCGTGCGGTACCCGCACTTAAGCGGGTTGCCGATTCGGTCGTGGAGCCACGCACGCACCGTGCCGCAATTCTTGCGATGAAGGGCGTACGCGAAGGTAAGAGCGGCGCAGAGAACCTTGATAAGCTCAGAACCGATTTTGATCGGCTGCGTGAACAGTACCGCGAGATGCTGGGTCGACTTGAAAAACTCGAGACGCCGTCGCCCGTAAAATCAAATAGTTAATTATAATTAACTATTTAAGAATAGCCCATTAGTTTCAATGCCCTTGTTGTGAATTCCACGCTGCTAGTTTTTGGCGCGGCGCGATACAATATAGATGTAGGGGTTTTGAATTGAATATTGGGCCAACTTTTCTCAAACAACCTACATTCCGCAGTTTGAACGCGCAAGTTTTCGCCCGGCCCCGGTCCTGAGGAGCTACGCGTAAACCTTCGGGGAGATCGCCAAAAGCTCCAGGATCTGCCGCTGAACCCTACTGAGCGGGTCCACAAAGGTCTGCAC
>JBBRLF010000423.1:0-3844 GCA_038231515.1 candidate division WWE3 bacterium | reverse complement strand
TATCTGTAGATATCGACCTGACCTATCTGCCGCTCGAACCGCGAGACGTGGCACTGTCCGGCATCAGCTCGGCTCTTCAACGCATCTCTGAAAGAATCAAGAAGACGATTCCAGGCGCGAAGGTACAAGAAACTCGGGTAAAAGGTGCTGATGCGCGTATTACAAAACTGGTCGCAGCTCTTGATGGCCAAACCGTCACCATCGAACCCAACGAAGTTCTGAGAGGTACCGTATTCGCTCCCGAACAACGCACACTTGTCACAAAAGCTGAAACAACTTTTGAACTGGCCGCGCGAATAGCCGTCGTCAATCTAAGCGACCTATACGGTGGCAAACTATGTGCGGCCCTTGACCGCCAACATCCGCGAGACATTTTCGACGTAAAACTCCTGCTTGAAAATGAAGGCATCACGGAAAACATCCGAAAAGCATTTGTTGTTTACCTCGCCTCTCATGACCGACCCATTCACGAGCTGATCGAGCCGACGCGAAAAGATATCACCAAACTCTATGAATCGGATTTCGTAGATATGACCGAACAAGCAGTCGGCCTCGAAGAATTGATAAAGGTCAGAGAGCAGTACATCACGCAGTTAAAAACTGAGTTGAGTACAAACGAAAAGCAGTTTCTGATCTCCCTGAAGCAAGGCCAACCCGACTGGAGCTTGCTCGCAGTTCCCAATGTTGAAAACCTTCCTGCGGTACAATGGAAACTCTTAAACATTCGGAAAATGACGGCGAAAAAGCGCGACGAGTACCTCGGCAAATTGAAGGGCAAACTCGGAATCTAATGTTCTTCCCGCTCTCAGTGAGACTCCTGAGACCTACTCCAGAGTTCCCTCACTAATAATCCTGCACACTTACAAACATCGCGTGACGTCAACTGCGCTGGCACGCTCTTGCTACCTCTTATATCGTGACTGTTCCTGCCGAGTATACGTAAGCGCCCACTTCTGCGATCTTGAGACGAGGCCCAATATGGCCTGAGCGAAGCAGCAATCTTGAATGGCGAAGTGCTTACGTGGTCAACTGCCTTTTAGTCGCTACCGATACCGGGCCGAATCGTAGCTTGTGCAGGCGCTGCGCGCGGCGAACAAGGACGGGCAGCCCCAATCCTGCCGCGCGTTCGTAATTGCCACCCTCCGAATCTCGACGATGGCTTTCCACACGACGTCGCCATGACCGGATGCCGTCGACAGGACGATAAAGGTAACAATGACTCCGATAGCTTCAGAAAATGACGGCATACAGACCACCCTTGGTTCAGACCTTGCCGGTCCAGTTTTTATGAACGTGCCTGGTGGAAACGCGATGCCACTTGCTCCCTTTTCGATTCCGCTGGCCGCGACGATTCAATTCATCCGCGATCTTGCCGAAGGACCACCCTTGTCGATCTCGAAGTTTGATGACGACCCGAACGATTTTCATCTCAACTAAATTCGCTTCGAGTCGACCTTGGCTGACCTTTTTTCCATAGATCGGATTGGGAAAACGAAAGTTGTCGTCGGCGCGCCCTTTGCCACCGTGGACTCCGGCTTCGCGAAGACGGCCAAGAACAGCTTGCTTGGAAAGCCCGAATTTGATCCAGCCAATAGTCACTTCTTCGGGATAGCACTGTCGCACGGCTTCCTCAAAGGCGGCTTCAGTATCCGCAGCTTCGACGTTCTGCTCGACTAGGTGTTTGACTACCCACTCCAAGCACGACGCGGTGATGGCGGCGATTCAGAACACGCGCTAATTCGACTGTGTCCCCGGGGATGTGGAGTTGGTGTCCAAAGATTGAATTCAACCGGCGTTTTGCAACGTGCTTACCTGTGAAGTCTGTTCATTGGGAATACTGAGAATAAAGCTTGTGCCCTTTCCCTCTGCACTTTCAACTCGAACCTCCCCTTGATGGGCGTCTGCCACGCCCTTGACTAGAGTCAGCCCCAGGCCCCATCCGGTTTTGGTACCTTCATGAACGCTTCGTGACTTTCGATAAATCTGGAACAACAGTGGGATCTCTGCCTCTGGGATGGGCGGCCCTTCGTTGTGCACAATCAGCTCCACCGCGTCTACTCCCTGGTGCAAACTAATCGTGATAGGGGTATCCGGATTACCGTACTTCACGGCGTTTCCGATCAGATTCTCGACGGCCCTTCTTAACGAATCGCAATCCCAACTTCCCAATACCGGCCCCTTAGAATCCAGCACGAAACGATCACTATGAATCATCGCCATCTCATCGATAACTTCGCGAATGACCGCATCGAGATCCCCTGGCGAAACCAATAGCGTGAGCGGCTCGCCCGCTCGAACCCTGCTTGCATCGAGCAGGTCATGGATCATCGCTGTGAGGCGATTCAAACTACCGATAATTCTTTTGGTCGATTTAACGGCGACTTCTGGCGTATCGGCTCGTCGTAAAATAATCTCAGCATTCGTTTTTGCGGCTGTAATTGGATTCTTTAAATCGTGGGTCAGGGTATTAATGAACTTCTGCTGAATGTCCGCATGAACTTCAGAGAACTCAACGGCAGCGTCGTTGACCGCCTGCTCAATCGAATCGAGAATGATGTCGCGCTGAGCACCGCCCAACGGCCCCTGACTTTCCAAAACCTGAAAGATAACTTCCCGCAAGATGTGGTACTCGAAGATCACCTCAGTCAAAATATAGCTTCTGTTGCTCGCTCGATCGGCTCCATGCATCTTGCCGATGCGAGTCGATTCTTCGCCGCGGTCGAAAACAGCCCTGAAATCCATCTTGCGATTCAGAGCAAGCGCCTCACTCAAATGGTCCAGGTAGAGGGGCAGCGAATCTCGAAGCGCCAGGAACGTGCCCGTACCAGCCGACGGAACCTCCGCATGGCACCGTTGCTCCCACAACTGGAGTATCGCTTCCTTGCTGTCCCTAACGCGTTGAGAACTAACTCCTTCAGGCATACCGTTTCTCCGTGCAACTAGCGTGCTTGCTTCCATTCGAGACCCGAGCGATCACGCGGCCTTTGCATTCTTCGTAAAAGCTCATTGGTCCACATCTAGCGACCTCTTGACGGCATAAGGTACGGTTGAACATGATGGGGGAAGTATAGCGTGCTGTTTGAGGTAGCGATAGAGGGTTGCCCGCGACACGCCGAGAGCGCGGCAGATGTCGGCGGCGGTGTGGGCCGGATCGGCGTGCATGCGCCGCGTGAGCGCGACCACTTCATTTGTGAGTGCGGCGGGCCTTCCGCCACGCCGGCCGCGTGCGCGAGCAGCGGCAAGCCCGGCACGGGTCCGGTCCCGGATCACGGAACGTTCGAATTCGGCGAGACACGCAAAAAGATGGAAGACCAGGCGCCCACCGCTGGATTCGGTTTCGATCCCTTCAGTCAAGCTGCGGAAGCCGACGCCGCGCGCTTGAAGTGTCCTCACCGTCTCGATCAGATGTTTGAACGACCGGCCGAGTCTGTCGAGTCGCCAGACGACGAGCACGTCACTGGCGCGCAGCTGCTCCATGGCTTGACTCAAGCCGTCGCGATCATTGGCAGCGCCACTGGCAACATCGGTCAATATATTTTCGCAGCCGCTAGCCGTCAGCGCGTCTTTTTGAAGATCAAGATTTTGATCGTGCGTTGAGATTCGGGCGTAGCCGATTTGCATGATGGACCTCCATGTCCGTCGCCGCAGCTCACGGCTTCGACGAAGTGTCTCGATTGCCATCATGGCCATCGTGTTCTGAGACTTAGATTATGAGACGGATTAATGGACGGCGCCAGGGCCGTTTTCAAGCAGATTTACGATCAAACCGGGGACCGTCTTAATAACCACCGTTTTTGAGACAGTGGGCGCTGCCAGATCCCACGGCATCGGTACGGGCTGCTTG
>JBBRLF010000422.1:0-3855 GCA_038231515.1 candidate division WWE3 bacterium | reverse complement strand
GCTGCTCGAGCAGTATGGCTTAAGCGACGTGGCCCAGTTTCATCGCGCGCGTTATCGTTTGAAGATGCCCGAGATCGACACCGTGGTCATGACGCTCGAGCAGACGCGCCGCGATTTCAAGTTGGCCTATCCCAAGCTGGCCATCGGATTTGATCGTGTGTTCGATATGCATGACCTGGTTTCGGCTTTCTGCAAAAAAATGTTCGTACCCGAAAGCGTGCCCTACGTTGAAAATGAAGGCCCGCTGGCCTTTGGTTCGTGGCTGGCCAAAGCTTTGCCCTGGGCCGGCTCGCTCAAAACCTTGATGCTCGACGACTTCGAAGACTGGTACAAGCGAATGTTGCCGGCGTCGGGCGTGCGCGATTTATTGTCCACGTGTGGCTACACGCGCATGAACGTGTTCGTGGCATCGGCGTTCTGGCATCTGTGGGCAGAAGACTACTGGTATCCCATGGGGGGCTATCAGAAGTGGTTCGACACCTGGCAGGCGGCCCTTGAACGCCGCGGCGTGCAGTTCAAGTTCAAGAACACCGTGACCGGTTTTGAAAAAGATGGCAAACGCGTGGTGGCGGTCACCACGCGCAAAGGCGAGCGCTACGAGGCAGCCCAAATCATTTATGCCGGCGACTACAAGCGCGCGGTAAAGGACCTGATTGGCGTGGAACATTACAGCGCAGGCGAGCTGAAAAAGCTCGACGCCGCCAAGCACTCCGATCCTTTGATCTGCGTTTACCTTGGCTTGAACTTTCCGGCCGAAAAGCTCAAAGAGATCGTCAAAGCCTCGCATATTTTTTACTTTCCGGAATACGGCTGCCGCACAGACCTTGATCTGAATAATCCAGACGCCCACAAGAATGCGTTTCTTGAAATTACCGCACACTGCATCGACGACCCGAGTCTGGCGCCGGCAGGAAAGTCTTCGGTTGTGCTGCAGGCGTTCACGCGCTGCGAGTGGCTGGACCATTGGGGCTCAGAGGGCGAACACACCGAGCGTTCGCTTGAGTACAAAGAACTCAAGCGCAAGGTGGGCGACGAGCTGATTTCCGTATTCGAGCGCCTGTTTCCCGACGTGCGCAAATATATCGAGTATAGCGACGTGGCTAGTCCGCTTTCGGCCGTGCGCTTTACGCGCAACGAGCTGGGGGGCTCGTGCGGCTTTGAGCTGAACTGGAAGAACTTTCCTTTTCTCAATCCGCTGGCGCACACCAAGAGCCCGCTCGAGAACGTGCACATGGCTGGCCATTTCACGGTCTGGCCTGGCGCCGTGCCCACGGCTGCGCTTTCGGGCAAAATCGCAGCCCTGCGCGCGCATAAGGTGCTTACGCCCATCTTGGGACGCGGGCGCCGGCACTCACAATTTAACGATCGCCGCCTTGAGCCCGAGGTTCACCTATGATGTCGACCGAAGAACCCCACAGCACCTCGCGACGCGCGCTGCCGACACTTGAGGCGACTACGCTAAGTGGCGCCGATCGGCGGCGTGGCTACGACGAGTGTTATGAGATTTTGCGCGAGCACGGCAAAACATTTTACGTCATGGCCCGCTTACTGGGGGCCACCCGGGGCCGTGGCATTGCGGCTATTTATGGTTTTGCCCGCACCTCGGACGACATCGTCGACGCGCCCGGTGCTGAAGCCCATCCCGACGAAATTGCCAAGCAGCTGGGCCGCATGAAAGCCGAACTCAAACGCGCCTGCGACGGTACTACGCGCGAGCCCCAGTATGCCGCGCTGGGCGAGGCCATTCACCGTTTTGGTATTCCGGTTTATCCTTTTCATGATTTGCTGGCGGGCGTGGCGATGGATCTGACCAAGAGTCGTTATGCCAGCTACGAAGAGCTTGAGCTGTACTGTTACCGCGTGGCCGGTACGATCGGTCTGATGATTACGCCGGTGGCGGGCTTTCAAGCTGATACGCCCGCGCTGGCCCATGCGAAATGTCTGGGCACGGCTTTTCAGCTCACCAATATTCTGCGCGACGTAGGCGCTGATTTAAAGCTCGGCCGCATCTATCTGCCGGCCGACGAGCTGGCGCGATTTGGAATCACCGAAGCGGATCTCGTGAACGGCCGCAACGACGACGCGTTTCGTGCGCTGATGGAGTTTCAGATTGAACGGGCCTTTGCTTTATACCGGCAAGGGCTGGCGCTGATTCCCCTGGTCACTACCTGGGGTGGGCGCCTGGCGTTTCAGTTTGCCGTGGATGCATACTCGGCTATTTTGCTTAAAATACGTGAAAACGGCTATGACGTTTATTCCGTGCGAGCCCATCTGACGCTTTGGGAAAAAATCGCGATGATACCGCGCAGCTGGTGGCGCGCCCGCCAGAGTTACAGAAAGGCTGCATGAACAGAACTCAGATTGGTACCGAGATTTCGACGCCCGAGATTGCCAAAGTTAAACGCCGCAAGAAGACGAAAGAGAGTCTGCTCGAGCGTACGCTAGGCGCCACCGCCCAGGCTAAAGCGTATCTGTTCAAAGTTCAGAAACCAGACGGCCACTGGGTGGGCGAGCTCGAGAGCAACTGCAGCATCACCGCCGAGTACGTGTTCATGTGCCAGATTCTGGGGCTCGATCTTGCGAAGAAGCGCGGACAAATCGAACGCTATCTTTTGAACCATCAAAAAGATGATGGCAGCTGGGGTATCGCCAAAAATCACGAGGGCGACGTTTCCACCACGGGCGAAAGCTATCTGGCGTTGCGCATCCTGGGTGTGGAAGCAGACCACGAAGCGCTCAAGCGCGCCGAGAGCTACATCATCTCAAACGGCGGTCTGGAAAAGATGCGCATCTTCACGCGCATCAACTTTGCCATGTTCGGTCTTTTTCCGTGGGACGCAGTTCCGGTCATTCCGCCGGAGTTTATTCTGGTGCCCCCGCAAAGCCCGGTGAACATCTATGCGCTGTCGAGCTGGGCGCGTGGCACGATGGTTCCGCTTTTCATCATTTTTCATCACAAGCCGATTTTTGCCTTACCCAACGGCAAGTCGTCCGAAAATGATTTTCTCGATCATCTTTGGCTTACGCCTACCGACAAGCAGCTGCCTTATCGCGAGAGTGTATTGGAAGTTTTTCTGGGCAATGGGCCAGGTTGGCGGTCGTTGTTCACTGGCGCCGATCTGCTGCTGCATGGCCTTGAGAAGCTGCAATCCAAACGTCTGCCCCGGCTGGTGCGCCAATACGCGGTCCGAAAATGCGAAGAGTGGGTACTCGAGCATCAGGAAAAGAGCGGCGACTGGGCCGGAATTTTTCCGCCCATGCTCAACGGCGTGCTGGCCCTGCACATGAACGGGCACGCGCTTGACTCCGAGCCCGTGCGCCTGGGCTTGGAAGCGATCGAGCGTTTTACAATCAGCGATGAGCACGGATTTCGGGTCGAAGCCTGTCAGTCGCCGGTTTGGGACACGATTTTGGCCATGATTGGCTTGTCTGACGCAGGCTTTGATGGTGCTGACCAGAAAATGAAAGACGCCCGCGACTGGATTGCCAAGCGCCAGCTGCTCGTCGAGCATGGCGACTGGAAAGTGTACAACCCCAAGGGCACAGCGGGTGGCTGGTCTTTTGAGTATGAAAATTCCTGGTATCCCGATGTCGATGACACCGCTGCGGTGATTATCGGGTTCCTGAAGCAGGATCCCGCTTCGCGCGACTCGGCCGTCGTACGCAAGGCGGTGGAGTGGACCGTCAGCATGCAGAATCGCGATGGGGGCTGGGCGGCCTTTGACATCAATAACGACAAGACCTTTCTGAATCAGATTCCTTTTTCGGACATGGATTCGCTTTGCGATCCGAGCAGCCCCGACGTCACCGGCCGCGTGCTGGAGGCGATGGGTATATTGAATGACCCGCTTTATG
>JBBRLF010000421.1:0-3860 GCA_038231515.1 candidate division WWE3 bacterium | reverse complement strand
AGCAGATGGACTCCAAGAACATGGTGGTGATCAATAAGGCGCGCACCCCCTACGACGCCGCCGTCGAAACCCTCCGGCTTCTGCGTTCCGATGATCCGCCCGAGTACATCCGCAACGCCGTCGTCATCCGCGACAACATCGTAGTGGTCATTCCCATTCTCAAGCGCATCGTGAAAAAATCAGGCGAAACGGGCCTGCCCGTCTACTCGCCGATCATCACCAAGGGTCATCAAAGCTTACAGGACAATGATATTCTGACTGTCGCCTTCGCGGGCTGGGCCCTGGAATACTGGCAGCACAAGCTGCCCGACGCCGGCTTCGTTTATCTGCAGCCCATGGCCGCCAAGCGCAAGCGCACGGCCGCCCAGGACGCAGCCACCAAAGGCAAATATCGTGTCGACATCGCCCAGTACCTTCCTCAAATCCGCACGATCACCGAGCGCTTCATGCGCGCAGCCGAAGAGGCCTCAAAGTCAGATCAGGCTGAGATCGACACCGTGGCACCCGATCGCCGCACCAAGGCTGTCGACTCCAGCCCCTGGGCCGAGCTGGGCAAGGCCCGGCTTGCTGACGTGCAGGACATCTCGATGATGCCCAATCCGCCGGGCGAAGACGCCACTGCGATTTTACGCCTGCTGGGCCATGGCACCCTGCAAACACTGGGCAGCCTGGATATCAACAGCGATGAGTTCATCGAAACGGCGATCAAGAGCGGAATCTCTCCCGACAAGCTGCGCTACTACGTGGCCCACGCGCTGGCGTCAAGCCAAGGCGCGATCCTGCCCATCGACACCTATAAAGATCCCACCAAGGGCGTCAAAGAGCTCGTGCACATCGACTTCGAAGACATGCTCAGCCGCCGCCTGCGCTCGGGCGTTTACCTTTTTGGCGTCGAGTTCCAGAACCATGCCGAAGCCAAGCCAGTTGAGAAAAAATTCATCTTCGCCACCGCGCTCGACCAAGCCGCGATTGAAACAGCCTGGGTGGAATTTTTCACGCTGCTCAAAACCAGTCCCCGCCTCAAAGGCGGCGACTACCTGATCACGACCTACTCCAAGCATGAGCTGGTCAAAGTCGAGCAGGAGTTCGAGGTCGTGAAACAACCTGCCGAAAAATTCACCAAAGCCGAAAGAGCTTCGGACTTCTACAGCGAGTTCGATGAAAAAGGCCGCACCATGGGCCGGCTGATCGGCCGCAAGGAATTTTTCAAGAAGCACCCCACGGTTACGCCCGCCGACGTCTTTTCGATGATCGACAAGATGGTCGACCTGCTCGACTACGTGCGCGCCGACTTCGCGTTTCCGGGCTACACCAACAGCATCAAGCATGTGCTCAAGCACCTGGGCAAGGACCTTTACGGCCCGGGCCGCAACGGTCTGGAGTCGATTGCCTGGGCCAAAGAGGCTTATGCCACGGGCGAAGCTTCGTTGTTCAAACGCATTCAGGATTACAACGAGGTCGATATCGACGGCAATCGTTTCGTCACCGACTTTTTGCGCGAAAACGCGGGCAAGCCCGTCGATCCGCGCCTGATCGTCAAGGAACGCCCTGACGGCGAGGGGCAAGCCATCGCCGACGCGGTGAAGTTTAAAAAATTCGTCTCCGGCCTCGAGTTCAAACGCTACCTGCTTGAACGCGCCCTGGGCAAAGGCCATAGCCTGGCGCAGCTCACTAAAAAGCAGCTCCTCGAACTGCAGACCATCCTCGACCGTACAGGCTATCTGGACCAGCGCGAAAAAACTTCCGAGAACGATGAGCTCAACGAAGAAGAAGTCGACGCCAGCCAGCAGCACAATAAATTCAACTTCGAAGAGAAGCGCAACGCCCGCCTTTACGAGTTCATCGGCAAGCTCAATCCCGACGCAGTGGCCAACACGAGCAGCGAAGCCAGTCGCGCGCTGGCCGATATCCTGTCGCGTGCCACCAGCTTTCTGCTGCCCACGCACATCGGTCACATTCTGCTGATCGATGGCCTGAAGCAGGAAATGGCTGCTATCAAGTGGAAGCTCGCTGGCAAAACCACCGATAGGCTGAAACTGCCGGGTGCGCTTGAGCGCGAAATGGAAGATTTTGACCCCATTGCCAAGAAGATTTGGCGCGGCTTATACCTGGATATCGCCTTTCCGTCTGGCACGTTCGAGGAGCCAGGGGTAAAATAAGCGGTAATGACCGCTACAAAAAATCTGGCTCTCCCGATCCTCAATGTCCTGCTCCTCCTGACTCTCCCGACCTCGCTCCTCTCGTGCGCGCATCAGCCGCTTACCGCGACTCGAACAGCGCAGGGCGAACGCGCGCCGGCGCGCGAGCTGACGCAGATCACCGGCTATGACTTCGACTGGGACGACAACGTCTTCTTCATGCCCACGAAGATCGTCGTGTTTGACCGCAAGAGCGGCGAAGAAAAAATGGTTTCCACCGCCGAGTTCGCCGAGATCCGCGAAAGGCTGGGCAAGCCCGGCGAATGGGAAAATTTTGAGACCCGCAACGACGACCGCACCGGCTCGTTTCGCAACTTTCGCGACGGCTTGAACGGCGTAAACCCCTTTCGCAACGACCTGCTCGCGGCGCTCGATGCCCCCGTCGCGCCTGGCGAGCGCCCCAAATGGCAGGGCCCGAGCTGGGATGCCTATGTCGGCGCCATGGAGCATGTCGAAACCGCGCACTGGACCACGATCATCACGGCGCGCGGGCACTCCGCCGAAGCCATGCTGGCCGGACTGCAGATCCTCAAAGACCGCGGATACGTCAAGAACACGCCGAATGTCGAAAATCTGTTCGCGGTTTCCAGCCCTAAATACAAAGGCGCCGCCGCCAGCCCCAGCGAAACCAAAGCGCACATCATGAAGCAGCTGCTCGACCACATCCAGACGCTGGGCATCGACCACAAGATGCACGAGGTGATTCCGCCCAGCGGCAAGGGCGCGCGCCGCATGCACCTCTGGGGTTTTTCTGACGACGATATCGGAAACATCGAAACGGCGCGCAAGGTGCTTTCGGCCGAGATGAAGCCAAGCCCGGAATATCCCAAGGGCCGCTGGCCCGACATCAAGATCACGCTTTTCTTTACGGGCGGAAAAACCAATCTCAATGAGAAGCCTCGTATTATGGTGCTGACCAGTGATGGCGGCACGCGCCCTGCCCTGGCGGCTGAGAATGACGAAGCCCATAAAGTGATCTGCGCGCAGATATCGGAACGCCAGCTGACCAAGTAGGAGACCGAGTTGTTCACGAAAGTTGGATGGGTTTTGGGCTGTGCCTTCGCGTTACTCCCTGCTGGCACGCCGGCCGCACGCGGCGCCGACGTCATTCCAAAGCCCAACGTCATTTTGATTTCGATCGATACATTGGCGGCCAATCACATGGGAGTTTACGGCTACTTTCGGCCTAACACCCCGTTTATCGCGAAGTTTGCCAGCGAAAATGTGCTGTTTAAAAATGCGTATTCGCAGGCGGCTTACACCTTGGCCTCGCACTACTCGATGTTCACCGGCCTTTATGCCGATACTCACAACGTCGTGCACGAAGAACGTGGGGCACCTCTCGATACGAAATACAAAACCATTACCGAACTCCTAAAAGGAGCCGGGTATAGAACGGTTTGGGCCGCGACCACGACCAACCCCCAGCTCGACGTGAAGCGGGGACTGACTAGAGGCTTTGACGAGATTCACAACCTGAACTTCGAAATGGGTACCGGCCAGCGAGAGGTCCAGCGGTTGCTCAAGACCCTGCCCGGCAAGCCCTTTTTCCTGTTCCTTCACACCTATATGGTGCACGACCCCTACCGGCCTATCGCACCGTACGATCACCTGTATGATCCAGGCTACAAACGCCACATCGAGTTCAAACCGGAAAAACTT
>JBBRLF010000420.1:0-3877 GCA_038231515.1 candidate division WWE3 bacterium | reverse complement strand
TCGAACCAATATCGACCCACGTATACTTATCGACCAGGCCCTGAAAAAAACGACTGCGGTTGGTGCCTTTTTCCCGCAAAATCTCGGTGCGTTCCAGCATCGTGGCGTCGCCCAGGATTAACGCACCACCCTCGCCCGAGGTCACGTTCTTGGTTTCATGAAAGCTATAGCAACCCAGGCTGCCAATGGCGCCAAGGGGGCGGCCCTTATAGGTGGCGCCCAGAGCCTGCGCGGCATCCTCGAACAGTAAAATCCGCTTCGTCTTGCAAAGTTCGACGAGCTTTTCCATATCCGCTGAAGCCCCGGCGTAGTGTACCGCAACTACTGCTTTGGTCTTCGGCGACCAAAGCCGCTCCACCTCGCCCGGAAGAATGTTGCCATACTCATCAGTGTCGGCGAACCGTATTCGGGCGCCGCGCAACGCAAAGGCATTTGCGGTCGAAACGAAGGTGAAGCTCGGAACAATAACTTCGTCACCCGGCTCAAAGTTGGCAAGCAGAGCCATGAGCTCAAGCGCGTGAGTTGCCGACGTGACGATGCGCACGGGCTTGCCCGCGGTTTTTTCCAGCTGGGCTTCGCAGCGTTTGGTAAAGGGACCGTTCCCGCCGATGTTGCGATTGACGATAGCCTGGTGCAGCACTTCAGAGTGCTCGGGCAGGTAGACCGGCTGATTGAAGCCAACTCTGGAAACTGGTTTAGAGGTCATTGGGATCTTCCGAGAAGAGGTTTGTTTTCTGAAAGACATAATAATGGCCCGGGCTGCCCCAGCTTTGCCGCAATAGCCCGTGGGTCCGGTAAAGCTCCGCAAACTCTTCCAGGGTCCGCACACTGCTGCCTTTATTAAAAAGGTCCACGCAACTGCGCAGAATCGCGGCGCCGCGCTTTCCGGCCGAAGCAGTGTCCAGAAAGCCGGCCAGGTCCCCCAGCATTTTCACGGTGGCGGTCACCTTTTCAGCTGCCATTTTTGTCGCAATGGCATCATCCATGGCTTGCAGACAGTCTTCCAGGAGTCGCGCAGTCTGTCGGCCTTCACTGACTTTGAAATATTCGATCTCATTCTGGGTGCGTGGCTTGCTGTCGATAAAGTGAGGCAAACGCGCGTAATAGGAATCAAGCGTGGCAGTCCTGATCTGCTGACGCGTCTTGAGCGCCTTATGCCAAACCATGTCGTCCCGATTGAGATAATTCGGCCACGAGGAATAGAGCGCGAAGTCCGGTGGCAGCTCCCGCATCGCCTCTTCCAGCCCGAGGCAGGCTTTCTTGTTGTAGAGCGGGTTAAGGATGGTATCGCCGGCCCACGATTCGAAGCTGCGCGAGTGGTTGATTTTAGCAAAATCTTCGCCAAAAATACTTTTAGCGCATTTCATCTCAGCCGCGGCGCCTTTTGCTCCGGTCGCCTGAATCGCCAATCTCAGAAAAAACTTTTTCATGACCTCGACGAAGGTTCCCACCGGGTGAACCACGGACAGAATCAGAAATCCGCCGGGCGCCACGAAGGCTGCGATTTTTCCGATCATGGCCGGCGGATTGTCCAGAAAGTGGATAAATCCCTCGGCGATCACGAGGTCGTGCGTCAGGTCGGTTTTAAAGTTCTCGACGGTGTCGTGATGAATCTCATGGATTGCACCAGCCAGCCCGTGCTGATCGAATTTATGCCGTAGCTTTTCAATGAGATAATCGAGTGGCTCAACCAAGGTCAGAGTGGCGCCATGTCGTGCGGCCACGACCGCATTCTCTCCACTGCCAGGGCCGAATTCCAGTACCCGCGCGCCGCGCAGTACTGCGAACGGCAGACTCAGACAGTGCTCAAATAAGTTTCTGCGTTTGTTTTCGTGTAAGCGAAAGCTCTCCGCGCTCGCAATGTCGTGCTCGACTGGACTAAGCTTGACGCTGGCATAGTAGTCGGACAACGGCGAGCTTGGCTTAGTCGGAACCACTCTTAGACTCCCAGTTTTTTCAACAAGGGGCTCGGCGAGTTCAGGGAGTAAAACTCCCACTTGCCGCCAAGCTTTGGCGCATGCTTGCCGATTACCTTTTCCTCGTTCTCGCAGTTGACCGACAAAAGGCAGATACCATCTGATTCACTCAGCGCTTCGCTCGGCAGAATCCGGAGCCGGCATCCTGGCATGAGATAGGCTTGTTTTTCTGGCTGGTCATCGACGACGAACTGCAGATAGGGGCCAAGCTTAAGCCCGTTGATTAATGCATTGGCGCGGCAGCCGGCACCATACAGCACATTCGTCTTGCCTTGCGCGCGATTGGCTTCGAGCATTTTAATAACCTTTGTGCGAAACTCATCCACCCGGCCGCGATAGGCCAGCGCCAGCTTTTTGATGCCTTCGAGTTCCGCTGCGCCGACTCCCGACTGCGAGTCGGCCTTTTGCCGCGCAAGTACCATCAGCGCTCCGCCGCTGAAGGGAAAGCGCTGGACCTTTTCGACTTCAAAGCCGTTTTTTGCGAGAAAATCACGCATTACGGGTTCGGTGAAATAGTTCACGTGCTCTTCCCAAAGCGCGCTGCAGTCCCCATGCTTCATTGGCACTTCGAAATCAGGAACTTCAAACAGGAGATAGCCGTCTTTTCGCAGAATGCGACGAATTTGGGCCATCAGCCCCCGGAGGTCCGGAATGTGCTCCACGACCTGGCGCGACACAACCAGATCGACGGCTCCGTGTTCTTTGGCGACTTCGTCGGCGATCTTGGCATCGAAAAATGCGTTGTATACTTTGAGGCCCTGCTTGACGCCGATCTGGCTACTGACCCGGTTGGGTTCCACGCCCGCGATGCGCGTCATTCCATTTTTCCGCAGCTCGAGGAGAAAGCCCCCGTCATTGGCGCCAATTTCGAAAACCATGGCCTGGGGACCGACACACGACAGGATAAGCGCGACCTCTTCAGCGATGTGGGGCTGCGGCTTCCAGGACGTGAAACAAAAATTGTAATCCTCATAGAGGACAGCCGGGGGAATGGGGTTGAGGATCTGGATCAGCGCGCAGCTGTTACAAAGATGAACCGTCAGAGGATGTTTATACTCGGGTTCGTTCGAATCTTTGGAAACAAAGCGGTGAGCAATGGGTATCTCACCCAGATCAAGCACTTCGGCGAAGTCGGTCGAGCCACAAGCATTGCAAGTGTGTCGCGTCATACGATGTCCACTATCCTCCTGAGCTCGGTATTTTCCCGCGATAATGCCGTAAAATCCCTGGGATTACAACCTGGGAGGCCCTTCCGCTCACGATTTTTTACGGACGATTTGGCGATCTGGCCCGCTTCAAAGCCGCTGTTTTGGCCCAAACCCGTCAAAAAACAGGCGCGATCTATTGACGCGCCGGCCACAGTGCAGGATTAAGAATGTTTTCGTCGTCCCAGGCAAAGCTAGCCAGGTTGCCGGGGAGTGAGTCGTGCTTTCGGGCGGCAGCAAGAATTCCGGTCAGCTGGGCCTGCGAACGCAAGCCAATGACGACCTGGTCGATGGTGTTCTGCTCGAGTGCGAAGCGCAGCGCGACTTCAAGAATCGTGTGGTTTGCGCCCGCAAGCTCTGTTTTGATTCGCGCAAGATGGGAGCGTACGGATACGAAATGGGGCGGCAGCTGCTGTGGATTCATCAGGAGCAGGCCCTGCAAAAAAACAGAGCGAGCATGCACCTCGATGCCGGCTTTTTTCAACCTGGCCAGATGTCCGCTGTGCAGCAGGCGCTGGTCGAGCAGGCTGAAGGGCAGCTGAACCAGCTCGATGGGATAGCGGTCGAGTACCTGATCGAGCTGATGGCCCGTATAGACTGAAACGCCGACTTTCCGGACGCGACCGCTTTCTTGAAGCGCGCGCATGGACTGAAATATCTTATCGCCTCGGGTGCTCAGCAGCTCCTCGGTGTTGT
>JBBRLF010000419.1:0-3896 GCA_038231515.1 candidate division WWE3 bacterium | reverse complement strand
ACCTTCGTGCAGCACGCCTGACGGAATCAGGTGCAGAACCGTTTTTACGCCGTCGACCACCAAAGTGTGACCGGCGTTGTTGCCGCCCTGATAGCGCACGATGAACTCGGCGCTCTCACTATAAAAGTCGACAACTTTGCCTTTACCTTCGTCGCCCCATTGGGCGCCCAAGACTGCTACGTTTGCCATGCTAGTTCAGTACTCCTTCGAAGGGGTGAAGCTAAGGGAATGCGTCTGATAGGTCAATTGCAAAACAATTGAGGATTTAGCGGTGAATCTCGAGGAAAATCTTCGTTCCGTTGGCAGGCCGCTCAACGGTAATCGAGCCGTCGATATTGTCGATCGTGGTTTTACGCAGCTCGACATGAAGTTTAAGCGGATCATTCGGGCCGCATTCTTGAAGCGCATCAGCCGCAAGCACCATGCGCTCATCTTTATGGCGAAAGATCAGGCTGAAATTCACAGGCTCGTTGATGGCCTTATCGATTATGCCGCAGGGCGCACCTAATAAGCTGCGAAGGATTGTTGGCAGCTCGTTAAACACGAATCTGCGTCCCGTTTCGACATCGTCGATCGAACGCAGCGTGAGCGTCGGCGCCGAGGGCAGCTGCTGCAAATAGTTTCCCGGCAGCTGACTTGGGTTCAGATTCACATTGGACTTCTCGAGTATCTGGTAAGTTTTGGGCGTCATGTAGTAATAGACCGAGCCGCCGCGTTCCACGGTCTCCAGATTTCCACGCACGCACATTTTAGTGCCGCGCAGTTCGGTGGCCGCAACGAAGTCGGCAATGGCGTCGTATTTTGAAAGCTCAGGAGCATCGGTATTGCTTTCGATTCCGAGACTTCCTTTAAAGCGATAGAACTGATCTTGCAGCCCGGTGGTGCTGTAGCCAAACAGGCCGGGCGCCAGCTCGCCATAACGCTGGTAGGGGTCGGCTTTTCCGCAAATTCGGACGTTGGTTTCCACGGTGCCCGCACGTGCAGAAACGGTGCACAAAAGTGCAAGTAGCAGCAATGGGGTGGTCGACCAGTTAAGCATGTAAAATTAGTCCCTTACGCATGTATTGATGCGGCGGGACTATTTAAGCTTCTGGACGGTTTAAGTCAACTTATATGTTTGCAGAACTGCGCCGGTCCCGGCCCCGAATTGAAACTTTGTGTATCCAAGGTCTTGCAGGGTTAGCTCCAGGGCGCCAATACCGATCAAAATGTCGAATCTGTCGATATACCCCAGGTGGGTCAGCCGAAAGATCTTACCTTCGAGCTCGTCCTGGCCCCCTGCGATCGAAACGCCGTACTTGTCTCGCATCGTCTTGGGGATGAGTTTGCCGTCTTTAATCTCACTGGGTACCCGCACCGCCGTTACGGCGTTTGAGGGGTCTTTGGACAGCATTTCGAGACCCAGGGCCTTGACCGCATTGCGGGTGGCCCGGGCAAGCAGGTCATGGCGCTTAAAGAGGTCGTGCAGCCCTTCTTCGCGAATCATCTTCAGAGTCTCTTGAAGACCGATGACAAGGCTGATGGGGGGAGTCCATGCCGTCTGGCCCTTCGAAATCGCCTTTTTCTCTTTAGTCAGATCGAAGTAAAACTTGGGGATATTGGCGGTGGCCGCGAAGCCCCAGGCTTTGTCAGAAAGCGCCACGCAGGCCATGCCAGGTGGCAGCATCAAGGCCTTCTGCGAGCCGGTAATGAGCACGTCGATATTCCAGTCGTCCATGGGCAGGTCAAACACGCCCAGCGCCGTAATGGCATCAACCACGTTGATGCAATCTTTACGTCCCTTGGTTAGCGCGCAGATTTCTTTAGTGGGCATCAGCGTGCCGGTGCTGGTTTCAGAGGCCTGAAACAGCACTCCACGGGCGTCGGGGTTTTTAACCAAAAGCTCTTCGACCTGCTTGGCGGTAGCTGCGGTGCCGGGTTCCACTTTTAGCTCAACGGCATTCAGGCCGTAGGCCTTGGCAATCCTGGTCCAGCGATCGCCGAACTTTCCGCCGTTGATCGTGATGACCTTGTCGCCTGTTTTGAACAGATTCGTGACCGAAGCATCCATCGCGCCCGTGCCACTGGCGGCCAGCAACAGGACGTCCTGTTTGGTTTGAAACAGATATTTCATGCCGGCATTCACTTCTTCCATGATGGCAGTGAACTGCGGCGTGCGATGGTGAATGATCTGCTTCGCGCCGAGTGCCAGCACCCGGTCGGGAATTTGAGTCGGTCCCGGCGTCAAAAGATAACTTTTCTTCATCTGAGCTGAAATATTAGCCGTTTTTGCGTTCGAACTCACGCATAAACTGCGCAAGCGCCTGCACCCCAGACAGCGGATGTGCGTTGTAGATGGAGGCGCGCAGACCACCAATGGCCCGATGGCCTTTGAGTTCGGTCAGGCCCACTGCCTTGGCCTCTTTTATAAAAGCGTCTTCGAGCTTTTCAGAGTCAGCCGACTCAGGCTTGATGCGGAACACGACGTTCATTAGCGACCGGTCTGGCTTGTGGAGCGGGCTCTTGTAAAACGCGCTGGAGTCGATCGCGTCGTAGAGCACCTTGGCCTTTTCGTTATTGTGCTTTTCCATGGCATCAACGCCGCCCTGTTTGATGATCCACTCCAACACCAGGCCCATCACGTAAATGCCAAAGGCGGGCGGAGTATTGAAGCGCGAGTCGTTCTTGATGTGCGTGCGGTACTGCAGCATTGTGGGTAGCTTTTCGCTGGCGCGTTCGGCGAGTTCTTTTTTCATCACAACAAGGCAGACGCCTGAGGGGCCCAGGTTTTTCTGAGCGCCCGCAAATATTACGTCGAACTTCGTGTGGTCCAGCCGGCGCGACATGATATCTGACGACATGTCGACGACGAGCGGCACCTTGCCGGTATCGGGAAAGGTCTTCCACTGCGTGCCGTAAATGGTGTTGTTCGAGCACAGGTGCAGGTAGGAAGCCTCGGGATTGAATTCTTTGGCGTTCAGCTGGGGCAGGCGAGTGAAGCCGTCTTTTTCGCCGCTGGCGACGACTCGATGTTCAAAACCCTTCTTGAGCTGCTCAAGGGCCATCGCGGTCCAGTGCCCGGAATGAACGATATCAATTGATTTGCCGGGCAGCTGCAGGTTCATGGGCAGCATCGTGAACTGCGTGCTGGCGCCACCCTGAAGAAAAATCACGGCGTAGTCATCGCCCAGGCCCAGCAGCCGTTTTACGTTGGCAATGGCATTGACCATGATTTCGTCGAACGGCTTGGTGCGGTGGCTGATTTCCATCACCGATACGCCCGAGCCTTTATAGTTCATCATGTCGTCGCGTACTTGCTCGAGAACACTTTCCGGAAGGACGGCTGGACCGGGCGAAAAATTGTAAACGCGCTCGTATTTTTGTTTCATGCGCCTACTTTAGAGTGGGAAATTCGAGAGCGCAAAAAGAAAACGCCGCCCTCAAGTACATGAGGGCGGCGTCTCTTGAATTAATTTCCGACCAGGCGCCCTATTAGGCGGTGGCCATGCCTTTTTTGCCAGCACCGGCGCGGCGAATCGCACGAGCAGAAATGATTTCGTCGATGATGCCCAGCGCTTCAAAGCGCAGGTCATTTTCATAAATAAAGCGAAAGAAGTTTTCCATGTCGGGATGATTCCGAAAATTCTTCGGGGTCATCGGCGTAGCTTCTTCGGGTTTTTGAAGCTCGGGAGTCATGCCACCGGACTGTGCACTCATCTGCTGGGTTGCGGCTGAGGCTTTAGGGGAAGCTTTCTGAGAGGCGGTTTGAGACTTGGCGGCCATGGTACGAACTCCTTTGTTAAGAAAAATCACTCTAGCTGAATCAATAATGGGGTGCAAGACAGGTCTTATTGGGGGTTAATCCCGCCCATTTCTTTAATAAGACCGTAACGGTGCAGCTTGTTATAAAGCGTCTT
>JBBRLF010000418.1:0-3910 GCA_038231515.1 candidate division WWE3 bacterium | reverse complement strand
TACCTGCTTTGTTTTAACTTGCTGCCCCACTCCGGAAGGGCTTGTATCAAATTTCTGCAGCATTGAAAGAGTAAATGTTTAGTGTTTGGCGGAATTCCGCCAAATTCATCTTGCTCCTTTTTCTTGTCTAGCTGGTCGATTATGGAATGATTTGAAATCAATTCGTCCAAGAAAAAGACGGGGTGCGCCGGGCCTCGCGGGATCCCGACATTCAAGGCTATGAAATCGTGAAGATATTTATTCGCATTATCCGAAGCGAAAGAAAAAGCTTCGAAAGTTGAAGGTATTGCTGGGAAAGGTTTAGTATAGCCACATGCCACTATCTCCGCTGGCGGGCTTGCCCGCTCCAAAAAATCTGCTTGTGAATCTGGCGAGCCTCGAAAAGCTCTATTATGACTGCCGCGTCGACTTGAGTAACCCCGAAAAGCTCGTCGCCTTCGGTACGAGTGGCCATCGTGGCACGCCCCTGGCGGGCAATTATACTGAGGCCCACATTCTGGCGATCACCCAAGCCGTTTGTGACTATCGCGGGGCTCAGGGCATCGATGGCCCGCTTTATCTGGGCAAGGACACCCACGCATTGTCGGGCCCCTCGCAGCGTTCGGCCCTCGAGGTGCTGGCAGCCAATGGCGTGGAGACGAGAATTCAGGCCGACGATGGTGTAACGCCCACGCCGGTCATCTCGCGCGCGATTCTCGTATACAATTTGGGTCGCCACAGCGGCCTGGCCGATGGCCTGATCATCACCCCCTCACACAATCCACCCGAAGACGGTGGCATCAAATACAATCCGCCCAACGGCGGTCCCGCCGATACCGATGTCACGAAGTGGATTCAAAACCGGGCAAACGACTTGCTTCAAGGCGGCAACAGTGGCGTCAAGCGTCTGGACTATTCCAAAGCGCTGCGGGCTTCGACAACCCATGCGGAAGATTTTGTGGGCCCCTACGTTCGCGACCTCGGCAATGTCGTTGATATGGAATGCATTCGTGGGGCAGGGCTCAAGCTGGGAGTTGACCCGCTGGGTGGCGCCTCGGTGGGGTACTGGGAGCCAATAAAAAAACTCTATGGCCTTGATCTTACCGTGGTCAATCCCAAGATCGATGCGACGTTTTCGTTTATGACCGTCGACCACGATGGAAAGATTCGCATGGACTGCTCGAGTCCCTACGCTATGGCGAGTCTGGTCGCACTTAAAGACAAGTATCAGTTGGCCTTTGGCAACGATGCTGACTGCGATCGGCATGGCATCGTTACGCCCTCGGTGGGGCTGATGAATCCGAATCATTATCTGGCAGTAAGCATCCGCTATCTGCTGACCCATCGTCCGCAGTGGAATGCCAAAGCGGCCGTGGGTAAAACCCTGGTTAGCAGTGCGATGATCGACCGGGTGGTTCAGTCGCTTGGGCGCAATCTTCTGGAGTTGCCCGTGGGCTTCAAGTGGTTTGCCCCCGGCCTTTATGATGGCTCGATTTGTTTTGCCGGCGAAGAAAGCGCGGGCGCAAGCTTTCTGCGCCGGGACGGTACGGTGTGGACGACGGATAAAGACGGGTTGATTCTGGATCTGCTGGCGGCCGAAATGACGGCACGTACGGGCAAAGATCCCAGCGTCCACTACGGCGAGCTGACCGAGCAGTTCGGAACCTCGTATTATACGCGTATTGATGCGCCGGCCACGCCTGACGAAAAAGCGAAGCTGCAAAAGCTTTCGCCTGAAGCCGTAAAGCAAAATCAGCTGGCGGGAGAACCCATTCTGGCCAAGCTAACCAAGGCGCCAGGTAATCTTGCCGCGATTGGCGGCCTTAAGATTGTGACCGCAAGCGGGTGGTTCGCCGCGCGCCCGTCGGGCACCGAGAATATTTACAAGATTTACGCCGAAAGTTTCCAGGGCAAGCCACACCTCGACGCCGTTGTGGAAGAGGCCCGGCAGATCGTGGCCAAAGCGCTGGCATGAAGCAATGCGACATTACAGGGCGGGCCGGGTCGTGATATTCAGTGGGTATCGCACTTCTTTACTACGCCGTAATCATGCCGTTGTCGGTCTTGCCTCTCTGGGTCCTTTACCGGTTCTCGGATGTGGCATTTTTCGTCGTCTTCTACGTCACTAGATACCGGCGCAAGGTGGTCCTGGAGAATCTGGCCAAGTCTTTTCCGGAAATGTCTGAGGTCGCGCGGGTGGCGGTGGCCAAAAAGTTTTTTGCGCATCTCTGCGACCTCATTTTCGAATCCATCAAGGGCTGCGCAATCTCAAAGGCCGAGATTCGTCGGCGTCACAGCTATACGAATATCGAGCTGCTCAATGCGTACTATGAGCAAGGTAGGCGCGTCACGATCCTGGGGGCCCACTATGGGAACTGGGAATGGGTGGCGCTTTCGCTGCCGCTGGTTACCCAGTTCCAAACCTACGGTATCTTTCAAACGCTGACCAATCCGTTCATGGATCGCACCGTCAAAAAATCGCGGCAGCGGCATGGCATGAAGCTGATCTCGACCAAAGAGGTGGGGCGCACGCTGCGGGCAACGCAGAACGAGAAAACCACGATGGGCTATATCGGCGATCAGTCACCCTCGCGCCACGGCCGGCACCACTGGCTGCAGTTTCTGAATCAGGACACGGCCGCCAGTACGGGCTACGAGCACTTTGCCAAGGAATATGATGCGCCGGTGGTTTACCTCAATATCGTCAAGAAGCGGCGAGGCTACTACGAAGGCACCTTTATGAATATCGCCGCGCAGCCGCGCACCACCAAAGAAGGCGAAATTGTCGACGAGTTCATGCGCACCCTTGAGCGTGTTATTCGGGCCCAGCCTGAGTTTTGGCTTTGGAGTCATCGGCGCTGGAAAATCAAGAAGCCTTGATGAAAAATTCCAAGGGTCCGGTGCCGCGCAGGTCGCGCAGTACCAACTTGTAGGCCTCGGGCAGGCTGCCGCCAAAGCCATGGTAAGTCGCCACGCGCGTGCCGATTCGCGCGGCGGAAAGTTTTTTTCGCACAGCCTCGAGATAGAACTCATGGCGTCCCTCGGAAAAGCGGAACTGCAGATCAATTCTGGCCGTGGCATCGAGCTGCTCGAGGAAGGGATTGAAGAAGTAAAACGCGTTGAACTCGCTCCAGTCCAAGGTCAGCATATTGGAGCGGACGAACTGTGCGTTGTGAATCCGGTGCGTCTGCGCGATAGCGGTGGCCACGTCGAGGAGCGAGGTGCGCTGTTCGACGCCCGTGAAATGCCCCTGCGTGGTGAGTGCACCGATCAGACAAAACTTTCCTGCGCCCGAGCCGATATCCAGAATGCGGGCGCCGGGAGCCTGCGCCAGAAAGGCTGCGGCCCGAGTTGCGATTTGCATTGGCGTCCAATGCCGCAGAGACAAAGTTTGAAGCTCCGGTGGATAGAGCTGGTCGAAGTGGTCATCGGCAATGAGCAGACCCTGCCTCAGCGCATCCAGCATCTGAGTCAGCTGGCACGGTTGAATCTGGTCAAAAGAAACTGCTACTTCAAGGGTTTCGGCCTGCACTACCTTGGACTATAAGCGCAGACACGGCTTTTGGCACCCAGCATTTTGGCTCGGGTAATGCACTACTCAAGGCTATGAAGCAGGTTGAGTATTGTGACGCTGTAAAAATACTGATAAACCAGCATAAAAAGCTGATCGGTTTGTTTCATCAGGTATTGGCCGCCGATCTGCAGGCGCCCGAGATGGAAAAAGGCATCGCGCGTGAGATTTTCATGGAGCTCGCAATTCATGCCCGCATGGAGGAGCAATGCCTGTATCCGGCTTTGCAGCAGGCGGGCGGGTCGGCCGGTGCGAAGCCAGCCTCAGTTGAGCAGCACGTCCATATTGAGGAGGCCCTGGAAGCCGCCCACCAGTTCGACAAGCTTGCTCGGGTGGATCAGGAGTTGATCGACCTTTTTG
>JBBRLF010000417.1:0-3940 GCA_038231515.1 candidate division WWE3 bacterium | reverse complement strand
GCGCAAAGGCGCGGCGGCCGACGCACATAGCTGACCACCACGGCCGATTCTGAAAGGACCCCAACTCGGATATGGCCAGCTAAAACCAAAGAGAAAAACCACGAATCGGGAAGCGACAGCCGCAGGTTATAAAGTATACCTGGGCGCCTGCATCTTCCCAATTCGTGGTTCTAACCACGCCAACTCCATTCCCCTTGAAAGATGAAAAAAAGGGGTCCGGTTGTTTTATTACTTTCGCAGATCGAGTTCTTTAATCAACTTCAAATAGCGGCTCGAGCTGTGAGCGGCCAAATAGTCCAACATGCGACGGCGCATGCCGACTGCTTTGAGCAGACCACGGCGTGAGGAGTGGTCTTTTTTATGCGTGCCCAGGTGGCCTGTGAGCTCGGTGATGCGCTTCGTCAGCAGCGCGACCTGAACTTCAGGGCTGCCGGTGTCGCTTGCAGCGGTTTTAAATTTGTCGACGACCTTTTTGGTCGCTTCGCGTTCTACGTGAGTCTGTTTAGCCAAGCTAATCTCCTTAGTACTCTCTGAAATGGGCGCTTCCGCGCACTACTCTCTATTTACACTTTTTTGGAGCTATAGCACCGGTCTTAAGTGCCCGTCAACACGCGTTATTGGGGGTGCCCGGCAATAGTCAAATAGCCTATCGAATATACTTCTTGTAGTACTCGCGCAGCTTCTCGACAACCTGCACCTCGATCTGCCGGGCCCGTTCGCGGGTAAGCCCGAACTTATCGGCCACCTCTTGCAGAGTTTTGGGCTGGTCGCTCGTCAAACGCTCACGAAACACGGCAAGTTCCTTTTCTTTCAGCGTCTTGGAAAACTCCTCGAGGCGGCTCTTCAAGATGTCTTTGAGCTCCTCCTGTTCCAGCTGGGAGTCCGCGCTGGCGCTCATATCCGCCAGCATATCCAGGTGCGTTATCGCCGGGCCGTCGACCTCGCCGCCCAGCGGATTATTCAGGCTCATCTCAGCCCCCCGGCTGCTCAGGCGCTGCTCCATCTCGATCACGTCCTGCTCGCGGACGTCCAGATTTGCAGCCAGCAGCTTGGGGCCCGCATGAATGCCCTGGGCCTCGAGTCGCTCCTTTTCCCTCATTAAATGGAAAAAAAGTTTTTTCTGGGCTTGCGTGGTGCCCACCTTGACGAGTCTGAAGTTGTCTAAAATATATTTGAGAATATACGACCGAATCCACCAGCCCGCGTAATACGAAAGCTTCGCTCCCTTGCTGGGATCAAACTTGCTCACGGCTTTCATGAGTCCGATATTGCCCTCCTGAATCAGGTCGAGCACGTTCTGGTAGGCGCTGCGATATTCCATGGCGATTTTCACCACCAGTCGCAAATTTGCGCGCACCATGCGCCGCGCCGCCTCAAGATCGCCGGTCTCTTTCAGGCGGGCTGCCAGCGCGAACTCCTCCTCGGGGCTGATCAGCTCATAGCGAGACACCTCTTCAAGATAGCGCTTGAGCAAATCTTTTTGCCCGGGCGCAGAGGTGGTTTCGAGGTCGGTGCCGGTGGTGACCAGCGCGGGCAGGCTATCGCCCAGGGCCTGGGCGTTTTCGCCGGTCAGCTCTTCAGGGGCGCCATCGGTAGGGTCAGACTCGCCGGAGTCGGTGTGTTCGTGGTCGTCTTCGTCTTCGTCCTCGTCAACTACAGCCTTGTTGGCGGCGGGCTTCTTCCTGGTAAGACGCTCCAGCACCTCAGGCGTAATCACCCGAGGCTTGGTTGCTTTGATTAAAGTCGGCTTGCGGGGCTTTGCCATGGATGATTTTCTTTTTAATTGATGTGTACTTCTTTTTCCAGCGCCACCTTACTATACAGTACTTATGACCCCAGAAGAATTTACTATAGCGGGCTTTAAAATCGCGGCGGGATCCCGGCGCGAGATCTATTTCAAAATCAGCGAGTCGTTTCTTGCCTCCAGCGTGCAGATTCCAGTCACCATCATTCGGGGCGCGCACGAAGGCCCTACGGTCTTCATCACGGCCGCCATTCACGGCGACGAGATCAACGGCATAGAAATCGTACGTAAGTTGATTTTCGAGACTGATGAGACCAAGCTCAGCGGCACGCTGCTGTGCGTGCCGGTGGTGAACATACCTGGTTTTCTGGAGCAGAAGCGCGACCTGCCTTACAACCGTGATCTGAATCGTTTCTTTCCGGGAAAGGTCCGCGGCAACAACGCCGAACGGGTTGCTCATAAATTATTCACGCAGCTGGTTCGTAGATCAGACTGGGGCATTGACCTGCATACCGCGGCTCACGGCCGCGCCAATATGCCGCACATCCGCGGCGACATGTCCCACCCCAAGGTGCGTAAAATCGCGCGGGCATTTGGCTCGGGCGTAATCATCGACAATGTCGGCCGCCGCGGCAGCCTGCGGCGCACCGCCACCGAGCGCGGAATTCCGACTATTCTTTTTGAAGCAGGCGAAACCGGAAAATTTTCACGTGAATTCAGCGAGGCCGGCTACCGCGGCGTACGAAACGTGCTTGAGCAGATGGGCATGCTGAGCAGAAAGAAGAACCGGCCCCGGCCCAGCTATCAGGTGATCGTTAAGAACAGTGACTGGGTTCGTGCCGAGCGGGGCGGCATTCTGGACCTGTTTTTTCATCCCGGCCAGCTCGTGTACAAGGGCGATGTCCTGGGCGTTATTCTGAACCCTTTTGGCAAGACCGTGACCAAAATCCGCAGTCCCTACACGGGTATGCTTGTGGGTGTAAGTACCCAGCCCCTGGCCATTCCAGGTACCGGCATCTGCCATATCGCACGCCTCTCCAAGACCCTTTCCAAGGTGGAAGAGGTTCTTGAGAAAATCAGCCCTTGATTTGACGCGGTGCCTCATGTAAACGACCAGATACTTGACTAAGGGCATCATTTAATGAACTTCTTACAGGGTCAAGTGACACCAGTGCTACGAGGGTACTGGTCGAATCCTTGATTTTATTGATGAATTTATGAAATAAATAGGTGATTGTCTGGTACAGGCCTTGCTCAGTGTCAGTCGCCCGTATCTCGGAAAACTTTGTTTTTAGTGCTAACCCTTTTGGAGGTCCCATGAAGAGTCTCTGGTTAAAATCTGGCGCAGTCGCAACGACCGCACTTTGGTCGTTTGCAGCTCTCGCACAGTCGTCGGCGACGACCGCGGCGAGTCCCGCGCTGAGCGGAACTTCCACGGCAACGAGCCCGGTCACCAAGGCGGCAACTGCCGCTCCGATGCCATTGTCGATCAGCAGCTTCAATATTTTTTACGGCGGCCCGGTCACCAACCCTGGTCAGCACTCCAGCGCGGACAGCGCGATCAACACCTCGGGCGACACGAGCACCGTGCTGCAGCCGATGTACCTCCGCAACCAGATCGCCTTCAGCTACAAGCTCAATCCAAAAACCTCGATTACTCCGGTTCTCGACTTCGACCTCATCATGGCCGATGCCGGCAACAATCCAAAAAACGAAGGTTTTCACTGGCGCGACAGCTTCATTAAAGTAAGCCGCAGCGACTTGATGGACGTCAAGCTGGGCCTGAACAAGCTCACCCTCGACGGCGACATGCGCCTGTTCGTTCCGACGAGCTTGTCTGCACGCACGAACAACACCTTGGGCGCGATTCGCTTTTCGCTGTTCCCTGCTCTGGCTTTCAACAAGTCGAAGTGGTCGCTGTCGGCCGTGCTGTTTGCCAAGTATACGCAGCAGACTCAGGATCAGAGCACGCCGTCTGCTCCAGGCGCTGCAACGTCCCCTCTGAAGCGGCTCGAGCTCTATGCTGGTCCCCAGATCAACTACGAGATCAGCTCGAAAGCCACGGCCTTCATCCTTTACGAAATGGGCGGCATGTACAACACCCACGGCATTCCTGACTACGCCAACGTGAACAACTCCGGCACGGATATCGAGCCAGGCATGAACCTGAACCTGCACGAGCGTCTGTCGCTGATT